>NZ_JBIAUE010000007.1:0-325082 GCF_042892615.1 Streptomyces sp. NPDC001750
TTGATAGGCCGGATGTGGAAGCCTGGTAACGGGTGGAGCTGACCGGTACTAATAGGCCGAGGGCTTGTCCTCAGTTGCTCGCGTCCACTGTGTTGGTTCTGAAACAACGAACCGCTGTTTGCTGGTTTTGATGTGTTTCATAGTGTTTCGGTGGTCATTGCGTTAGGGAAACGCCCGGTTACATTCCGAACCCGGAAGCTAAGCCTTTCAGCGCCGATGGTACTGCAGGGGGGACCCTGTGGGAGAGTAGGTCGCCGCCGAACAGTTTTTGTGGGGAAGCCCCGCACCCTTGTGGTGCGGGGCTTTCTCGCGTTCAAAATCTTCTCCCTCCAGCACCTCGTTGCCGAGAAAATCTCTCGGTATCTGAGGGGAAAATTTCCGAAAGCGTCGGGGAGTGGCAGCATGGTTCAGAGGCGGCCTGCTGCCTTGAGGGCCAGATAGGCGTCGGCGAGGGCCGGAGCGAGATCCTCCGGGGTGGCATCGACGACCAGAACGCCGTGACGCCGGAGTTCTTCCGCGGTCCGAAGCCGTCTTCCCTCGGCCTGAGCGCCGGCTGCGGCCTCATACACCGCGTCCACTGTCCCCCTGGAACGCACCATCTTTTTGATGTGCGGGTCGGCCACGGAGGCCAACAGCACGGTGTGGCGTGGGGTCAGTCGGCGCAGGACCGGCAGCAGCCCTTCTTCCACAGGAGCAGCGTCCAGGCCGGTGAGGAGCACGATCAGACTTCCACGAGGAGCGCTGGCGAGGGCGGCGGCTCCGAGCCCCTGGGCATCCGTTTCCACGAGCGCCGGTTCGATCGGAGCGAGGGCGTTGACCATGGCCGATAGGACCTCTCCCGCGGACTTTCTCTGAACGTGGGCCCGGACGCGCCGGTCGTACGCCAGCAGATCCACGCGGTCGCCCGCGCGAGTGGCGAGCGCAGTCAGGAGCAGGGCCGCGTCCAGAGAGGCGTCCAGACGCGGCACGTCCCCGACACGTCCGGCCGAGGTCCGACCCGTGTCCAGGACCAGGAGGATCTGACGGTCGCGCTCGGGGCGCCAAGTGCGCACCGCGACGGCGGACTGCCGTGCCGTGGCCCGCCAGTCGATGGATCGTGTTTCGTCGCCGGGAACGTAGTCACGCAAACTGTCGAACTCCGTGCCCTCTCCACGAGTGAGAACGCTGGTGCGGCCGTCGAGCTCGCGCAGTTTGGCCAGGCGTGACGGAAGGTGTTTGCGGCTGGTGAAAGGGGGCAGGACACGAACCGTCCACGGGACGTAATGGTTTCCCTGCCGAGCGGCGAGTCCCAACGGTCCGAACGAACGGACCGTGACCCGCTCGGCTCGGCGGTCACCGCGCCGGGTCGGACGCAGAAAGGTGGCTAGCCGACGGCGTTCCCCGGCCGGAACCGCCAACGTATGGCGAGAGGCCGTCCGGTCGTCGCCGGTGGGCCAGCTGCTCGGCGGCCAGGCGTCACGAACGTGTGCACGTAGCCGTCGACGGGAAGCATTGGTCACGGTGAGTTGCACCTCGGCCGTCTCGCCAAGTCGAACGCTTGTGTTACCGGATCGGGTGAAATGAAGCGTTCGTACTGGTGCGGCAAGGGCGTAGTCGCAGAGAATTGCCAAGGAAAGCGGTGCGTTGACCGCAAGCAGGCCAGTCCAGCTGGGGGCCAGGATGCCTACGGGGAGTGATCCCAGGGCGGCCAGCAGGGCGGTGCGTCCGGTAAGGGCCACGGTCAGCGCCTCATCGGGGTACGGGGACATGGGCGAGGACCGAGGTGATGACGGAGTCGGGGGTGACTCCCTCCATCTCTGCCTCGGGCCGCAGGTGGATGCGATGACGAAGAGTGGGGAGCGCGAGGGCCTTCACATCATCCGGAGTGACGTAGTCGCGGCCGGTGAGCCAGGCCCAGGCCCGGGCGGTCGACAGCAGGGCGGTGGCGCCTCGGGGAGATACCCCGAGGGAGAGCGAGGGGGATTCACGCGTGGCACGACAGATATCGACGACATAGCCAGCGATCTCGGGCGAGACCTTGGTTCGAGCAACTGCGGCACGAGCTGCTTCCAGGTCGGCGGGCCCGGCGACGGGGCGTATGCCGACTGATGCGAGATCGCGCGGGTTGAAGCCCTCTGAATGACGGGTGAGGACGTTGATCTCCTCGTCCCGGGACGGCAGGGGGACTGTCAGTTTCAGGAGGAACCGGTCCAGCTGGGCCTCGGGGAGCGGGTAGGTGCCCTCGTATTCGACGGGATTCTGTGTGGCCGCAACGAGGAAGGGGTCGGGCAGGGGCCTGGGGACGCCGTCGACGGTGACCTGACGTTCCTCCATCGCTTCCAGGAGGGAGGACTGCGTCTTGGGAGGCGTGCGGTTGATTTCGTCGGCCAGGAGCAGATGGGTGAAGACCGGGCCTGGCTGGAAGGAGAACTCCGCCGTACGGGCGTCGTAGACCAGCGAGCCGGTGACATCGCTTGGCATCAGATCCGGAGTGAACTGGACGCGCTTGGTATCGAGTTCGAGCGAGGCGGCGAGAGCCCGGACCAAGAGGGTCTTGGCCACACCGGGAACGCCTTCGAGGAGGACGTGCCCTCGGCACAGCAGAGCGACGACGAGTCCGGTCACTGCCGGGTCCTGACCGACCACGGCTTTGGCGATCTCGGAGCGCAACGCTTCCAGGGACGCACGGGCAGTGTCGCCGTTCGCGAGGGGCTCGGTGGTCCCGGCGGGCACTGGGGGCGGGGCGCTCATGAGGTGCGTACCTCTCTTTCGAGGGTGTCGAGTTGATCTGCCAGTCGTACAAGAGCCGCATCGTCGGACGGAGCGGGTCCGAAGAGCAGGCACCGGAGGCGGCTCTCATCGCCGTCGAGGCGAGTGGAGACAGCGGGGATGAGTGTGGTGGGGGAATGGGCATCTCGGGGAGCGACGCCGAGAAGGGCGGCGACACGCCCCCGTGCGGCGGCACGCAACGAGTCGGCGGCGCGGCCGCGGGCGTTCGTCGTGCGGTAGAGGCGGGCCCGGCCCTCGGCGGACTCGGACGCGCGGATCGCGACGGGCAGCCGTTCCGTCACCAGGGGCCCCAGTCGACGGGCCCGCCAGATGGCGGCCAGTACGGCGGCGAAGGCGAGTTGCAGGGTGCCCCACAGCCAGCCACGAGGGATCAGGTCGATGAAGCCGCGGTCGGCGGCGCGTTCGCCGTCGTGCTCGGTGATCACGCCGGTGTCGGTGAGTGAGGGGAGGTACCAGATCAGATGGGGACGGGAGCCGAGAAGTTGCAGGGCCAGGGACGCGTTGCCCCGGTCGTCGAGGCGGTCGTTGTGGAGGAGATCGGAGGATCCGAGGAGAACGGTCTCTCCGGCGCCTTGCTCGAACAGGAGCAGGGTGGGAAGGCCGTTGCTCGGGAAGCACGCGGTGGTGGCGAGGTCGCCCGCGGCATAGCGGAAACCTCCCGTTTCGATGGTGCCCGCCCTGCGGGCAGCCGACAGGGAGCACTCGGGGTCGCGGGTGGTCGTGGGCCCGGCGGACTTCGCGCGGACTCCGGGGACCAGGGTGCCGAGGGATGGAGGACCCGCCGCGAGAAGGACGGTGCGACCACCCGAGTGAGCGGTCCTGGCCCGCAGCTCCTTCTGCTGGTGAGGTGCCAGAAGGTCTGGGGAGGTCACGAGCAGCGTGGTGTCGGGGCCGAGGCCGGTCGTGGCCTCGGCCAGGGTGGTGGCGACACGGACGGAGACGCCGCGGTCCTTCAGGAGTTCGGCGACGGCGCGGCTGCCGTAGCGGTCGGCGGAGCGCGGGTCGAGGCGGCCGTGCTGATCGCCGGAGCGCACGAATGCCAGAGCGATTCCTGCCGCGAGGAGCACGAGGAGGGCGAGCAGCAGGCCGCGGACACGGGGCCAGGCCTGGCGCGGGGTGAGGGAGGTGGAGGTGCCTGTCATTCGGCCGCTCCCTGGGCTGCCGTCGTCAGGAGAGGCTTCGCGGCTTCGAGATCGATGTCCAGTTCCCGCACGGACGAATACACCTGCTGGTTCGTTGTGCGGCCGCCGTATGTGACGTCGTCGAAATCGCGGGCGGCGGCGCGAAGGCGCTTGGCGTGCGAGGGCAGCAGGCGTGCGGCTTCGGCGGCGGCCTCGTCGGCGGTGCGCCCGGGGTGCTGGTCGATCAGGGCCCGTTCCTCCAGAGAGCGCACGATGGCGCGCATGCGTTCCTGGATCGCCTCGTTCCAGCGCTGCGCGGCCGCGTGCGTCTCGGCGGCCGCCCGGTGTTCGGCCGCCGTCCGCGGGACGTCGTCGAAGAGGGTGTCGGTGGTGCGCACGATGCCGCGTGGGGTGCCCAGCCGCCACCAGAGTGCGGCCACCAGACCGATGACCGCCAGTGCGAGCACGACCAGGCCGAGCGGGCCGCCCGGTGCCGCGCCGGAGGCCATGTTCAGGAGATCGCCGAGCCAGTCCCAGAGCTGTTCGAGACCGCGTCGGAGGAGACCGGGATCGTTCTCGTGGTACATCGGTTTGGACAGCTCGCGCTCCGCGGCCTCACGGGCGGGGACACGCGGAGTGTCCACGGGTATGTCGCCGCTCGCCCGGACCAGCAACTGTGCCGCTGTCGAACGCCCCACCCCCGACACGACATCAGCTCCCGGTGTCGTATTCGGGCAGACCCGCTGCCCGGGCGAGTTCGAGATCCAGAGCCTCGCGGCGGATTCGCTGGTCGATGTAGAGCAGCGCCATCACTCCGGCGGAGAGTGGGTACGTGATCGTCGCGGTGATCACCTGGCCGATGCCCGAGATGATCAGGTACGGCCAGGTGGAGAACATGGAGCCGTCGAAGAGAAGGGATTCGGTCCCGCTGCTGTCCACGACCATCGCGATGATGGTGAACGGGATGGCGATGATCACGGCGACGATGGCGGTCAGCAGCCAGGTCAGAGCCAGCACGCCGAAGGTCCGCCACCACGCGTTCCTGACCAGCTTCGCGGAGCGACGCATGGAGGTCGTGATCGATTGGCGTTCCAGCATCAGAGCCGGGGAAGCGAGCGCGAAGCGGACCATCAGCCAGAGGACGACGGCGAGCGCCGCAGGGAGGCCGATGACGACGAGGCCGGCACCAGCCGTGGAGCCGACCAGCAGACCGGGCAGAAGGCCGAGGGTCATGAGCGCGGCGCTCATCAGCGTCAGCAACATGGTCAGGCCCAGCAACTGTGGAAGCCTGGGTCGGGCCTCGGCCCAGGCGTCGGCGAGCGACACCGGGCGGCCCAGCACCGAGCGACTGATCACCACGGTCAGCACGGATGTGGTGAACAGTGTGGCGATCAACGTGATGAGCATGGACGGCACGTTGGCGATCAGCGTCGACTGAACGGATTCGGTGGCCTGCCGGAGTACCTCGGGGCCGGTGGCGTTCGGGTCCATCACGGTGGGCTCGGGCAGCAGGTAGCGCTGCATGAGAATCGTTGCGATCTGGGCGATCACGGATACGGCCAGCGTGAAGCCGAGCACGGTGCGCCAGTGGGTGCGCATCGTGGAGACCGCGCCGTCGAGGATCTCGCCGACGCCGAGCGGACGCAGCGGGATCACTCCGGGCTTGGCCGCGGCAGGCGGCTGTCCCCAGCCGGGACCCTGGGGGCCGGCACCCCAGCCGTAGCCGGGGGGAGGCACGCCCGGGCCGGTGCCGGGGGCACTCGGTGGGGACCACTGCGCTGCCGGTGGCTGGGCCGGGGACCAGTTGCCTGCCGGGCCGCTGCCGTCGACGGGCTCGGAGGGGCGGGGGACATCCGCCCCCTGGCCCTCGGAGGGGGCAGATCCGGGCGAGGCCCAGCCCGGAGTGTCGTTCATTCTCGCTCCTTAACGGTCCTGTCCGCTCATCGGCACGGCAGGTCGGCAGCCCATCGTGCCACGCGCAGCTTCATTAGGGACCGGGCGCGGTGTCTCCTGCGCGCCTTCATCCGGGGCGGCTCACCGGGCAGACTGGGCGGATGGCTGATCACGACGAGCAACCGCCGGTGGGCGACGAGCCTCCCGTCCTTTCCGTACTCCGCTGGGACGAGCTGCCGGAAGGGCCCGTGCTGGTGCTTCTCGACCAGACACGGCTGCCCGCGGAGGAGGCCGAGCTGGTGTGCCCCGACGTGCCCACGCTGGTGCGGGCGATCCGGACACTGGCGGTGCGCGGCGCGCCGTTGCTGGGCATCGCCGGGGCCTACGGGGTGGCACTCGCCGCAGTGCGGGGGGACGACGTCGAAGAGGCCGCGGGGTTGCTGGCGGGTGCGCGGCCCACCGCGGTGAACCTCGCCTACGGGGTCCGGCGGGCCCTGTCCGTGCACCGGGCGGCAGCGCAGAAGGGGGTGGACCTCCGGAATGCCGCGCAGGCGGCGCTGGCCGAGGCGAGGGCGTTGCACCGGGAGGACGCCGAGGCCAGTGCGCGCATGGCGCGGTACGGGCTCGCCCTCCTGCACGAGCTTCTGCCGGCCGGCGGACACCGGCTGCTGACGCACTGCAATACCGGAGCGCTGGTGTCGGGCGGCGAGGGAACCGCCTTCGCGGTGGCACTCGCGGCACACCGGGAAGGGCGGCTGAGCCGGCTGTGGGTGGACGAGACCCGTCCGCTCCTGCAGGGGGCCCGGCTGACGGCCTACGAGGCGGCGCGCAACGGCATGCCGTACAACCTGCTCACGGACAACGCGGCGGGGTCCTTGTTCGCCGCGGGGAAGGTGGACGCGGTGCTCATCGGGGCCGACCGCATCGCGGCGGACGGCTCGGTGGCGAACAAGGTGGGGAGTTATCCGCTGGCGGTGTTGGCGAAATACCACCACGTACCGTTCATCGTGGTGGCGCCCACTACGACCGTGGATCTGGACACAACGGACGGAGCGGCGATCACTGTGGAACAGCGACGGGGGAGCGAAGTGACCGAGTTCACATTTCTGCAGGGCGGGGCGGTGGGCGAGGAGGTCGGCGGACGGCTCGTCGCGCCGGCCGGAACCGCCGCGTACAACCCGGCATTCGACATCACACCGCCGGAGCTGGTCACGGCGATCGTCACGGAGGAGGGCGCGGTTTCCCCGGTCACCGGGGACGGACTCGCGGAGCTGTGTGCCAGGTCATCGCAGGTAACGATTAGCTAATGGGATGATGTCGATTATGAAGGGACGCGTCCTTGTCGTCGACGACGACACCGCACTGGCCGAGATGCTCGGGATTGTGCTGCGTGGTGAGGGGTTCGAGCCGTCGTTCGTAGCGGACGGCGACAAGGCACTCGCCGCGTTTCGTGAGGCCAAGCCGGACCTGGTCCTGCTGGATCTGATGCTGCCCGGCAGGGACGGCATCGAGGTCTGCAGGCTGATCAGAGCCGAGTCGGGTGTGCCGATCGTCATGCTCACGGCCAAGAGCGACACGGTCGACGTGGTGGTGGGTCTGGAGTCCGGGGCCGACGACTACATCGTGAAGCCGTTCAAGCCAAAGGAGTTGGTGGCCCGGATCAGGGCACGCCTGCGGAGGTCCGAGGAACCGGCACCGGAGCAGCTCACCATCGGGGACCTGGTCATCGACGTGGCCGGGCACTCGGTGAAGCGGGAGGGGCAGTCGATAGCGCTCACCCCGCTGGAGTTCGACCTGCTGGTCGCGCTCGCGCGCAAGCCGTGGCAGGTGTTCACCCGTGAGGTGCTGCTGGAGCAGGTGTGGGGGTACCGCCACGCGGCCGACACCCGGCTCGTGAACGTCCACGTCCAGCGACTGCGTTCCAAGGTGGAGAAGGACCCGGAACGGCCCGAGATCGTGGTGACCGTCCGAGGGGTCGGTTACAAGGCCGGACCGAGCTGACATGCCTCTGGGCGGTGCTGCTCCGCGGCCCGGGGAGCCGGGAGCCCGTGCGGAGCGGGCTGCCGCTCCGGTGCACAGGTCGTCCCGGATCGGCCGCCTCCTCAAAGGGGGCCGGCTGTTCCACGACCATGCGCCCGGCGGCCCGGTGCCGCGACTGCTGATGCGCTGGGTGCGGCGTCCGCTGCTGCCCGTCGTACGGCTGTGGCGGCGCAATCTCCAGTTGCGGGTCGTCGCGGGCACACTGCTCATGTCGCTCGCCGTCGTGCTGCTCCTCGGCATCGTCGTGATCGGGCAGGTCCGCAACGGCCTGCTCGAAGCGAAGGGCAAGGCCGCCCAGACCCAGGCCGCCGGTGGCTTCGCCGCAGCCCAGGAGAAGGCGAACGCCCCGCTCGCCCCCGGCGGGCAGGGCAGCGGGGACACCGCGGACGGTACGACCGCCAACAACTCCTGGCGGACCGAACTGGTCGACCAGCTCGCCAGCGGGGGGAAGAACGCCTTCAACGTGGTGGCGCTCAGCGCGGACGAAGGCACGCGCGCGCCGCGCGGCTCGGGCAGCGTCGAGGCGGCGAGCGTCCCGCAGAACCTGCGGGACGCGGTCAACAAGGGTCCGGGCGCCTTCCAGACGTACTCCGTGATCCGGTACGCGAACGGGCAGGACCCGCAGCCCGGACTCGTCGTCGGCAAACGGCTCTACGACATCGACCACAACGCGTACCAGCTCTACTACCTCTTCCCGCTGACGCAGGAGGAGAAGTCGCTGACGCTGATCAAGGGCACGCTGGCGACCGCGGGGCTGTTCGTCGTCGTGCTGCTCGGGGCCATCGCGTGGTTCGTGGTGCGCCAGGTCGTCACACCCGTACGGATGGCCGCAGGGGTCGCCGAGCGGCTTTCCGCCGGCAGACTCCAGGAACGGATGAAGGTCACCGGCGAGGACGACATCGCCCGGCTCGGTGAGGCCTTCAACAAGATGGCGCAGAACCTGCAGCTGAAGATCCAACAGCTGGAGGAGCTGTCCCGGATGCAGCGGCGTTTCGTCTCCGACGTCTCCCACGAGCTGCGCACGCCGCTGACGACCGTCCGGATGGCCGCCGACGTCATTCACGAGGCGCGCAGCGACTTCGACCCGGTGACGGCACGTTCAGCGGAACTGCTCGGGGACCAGCTCGACCGGTTCGAGTCACTGCTCTCCGACCTGCTGGAGATCAGCCGCTTCGACGCGGGCGCCGCGGCGCTGGAGGCCGAGCCGATAGATCTGCGGCAGGTCGTGCACCGGGTGATCGGCGGGGCCGAACCGCTGGCCGAACGCAAGGGCACCCGGATCAGGGTGGTCGGCGACAGCCAGCCGGTGATCGCGGAGGCCGACGCGCGCCGGGTGGAGCGCGTCCTGCGCAACCTGATCGTCAACGCGGTCGAGCACGGCGAGGGGCGGGATGTCGTGGTGCGCATGGAGGCGGCCGGAGGCGCGGTCGCCGTGGCCGTCCGCGACTACGGGGTGGGACTCAAGCCCGGCGAGGCGACGCGCGTGTTCAACCGCTTCTGGCGGGCCGACCCGGCCCGTGCGCGGACGACCGGCGGCACCGGTCTAGGGCTGTCCATCGCCGTGGAGGACGCCCGGTTGCACGGCGGCTGGCTGCAGGCGTGGGGCGAGCCCGGCGGCGGTTCGCAGTTCCGGCTGACCCTGCCGCGCACGGCGGACGAACCGCTGCGCGGCTCTCCGATACCCCTGGAACCGGAGGACTCCCGCCGCAACCGGGAGAGCCGGGAGCGGGCCCTTCCCGGCTCCGGGGGAGGACACCGGCTGACGGCGGTGCCGGTTCAGCCCGCGGACAGCGACCGGCCGGCGCTTCCGGTGCCGTCCCGCTCCGCTTCGGTTCCCCCGGCGCCGCCCTCGGTGCATCCGGCGGCCCTGCCCGGCAACGGGGCACGAGTGGTCGCACGCCCTGCCGAGGACCGGGCGGACGGCGAACCCGGGGGCGAGATCGACGCCGTGGTACGGGAACAGGAGCGGGGGGACGCGAATCGTGGGATCTGACCGTCGCGGGAGCGCCCGTGGGCGCGTGCCGCGGATGTCCGCGCTGCTCGGATGCGGCGTTGTGCTGTTGTCCGCGTGCAGTTCGATGCCCGTCAGCGGGGACGTCAGGCCGGTCGGGGGTGGCTCGCAGCCCGGCGACTCCCAGGTGCAGGTGTACGCCGTGGCACCGCGTGACAACGCCACCCCCAACGAGATCGTCGACGGCTTCCTGGAATCCATGACCAGCGACGACTCGAAGTTCATGACGACGCGCAAGTACCTGACGCGGAAGGCCGCGAGCACCTGGAAGCCGAGCGCGTTCACGACCGTGCTCGCCAAGGCGCCCAACCGCAGCGACCGCCCGCTGAACGACAGCGATCCCGGGGTCACCGAACTCGCCTACACCCTGACCGGCGAGAAGGTGGCGATGGTCGACGGCCAGAGTGCGTATCAGCCGCTCGCGCCCACGGAGTACAACGAGACCCTGCACCTGGTGCGGGAGAACGGCCCGGAGGGCAAGGAGTGGCGCATCGACGTCGTGCCGGACGGGCTGCTGCTCGGACAGTCGGACTTCCGACGCCTCTACCGTTCGGTCGACAAGTACTACTTCGCCGCGGGACGAACGGTGGGGCAGTCGACGCTGGTCGCCGATCCCGTCTACCTGCGCAGCCGCACGGACCCCGTCACGGGCATGGACACCGTGACGCAGGCGGTCCGCAGTCTCCTGGCGGGGCCGACCGACTGGCTGCGCCCGGTGGTCCGTTCCCGCTTCCCCGCCGGTACGACGCTGAAGAAGGACGTCACCTCCCTGGCCCCGGACGACCGCAACGTCCTGAGGATCCCGCTCGACAAGAAGGCGGACGGCGCCGGGCAGAGCTCCTGCCGCATGATGGCCTCACAGGTCCTGTACACGCTGCGGGATCTGACGTCGGCACGGATCGAGCAGGTCCAGCTGCTGCGCTCGGACGATTCCCAGCTGTGCGTCCTCGAGGCGGACCAGGCGGAGGAGTTCGCGCCTGACGGTTCGTCGAGCGGGCCGGACAGCCAGTACTACATCGACGCCAAGGGCCATGTGGAGCGCATCCCCGGCAGCACCAAGGGCAGTGGTGTGCCGGAGCCGGTGTCCGGGCCGTTCGGCGACGGACTGCGGATGGGCGAGGTCGGCGTGGCCAGGGACGAGCAGTCGGCGGCGGCGGTCTCGCGGGACAGGACCTCCCTCTACGTGTCCTCCATCGTCTCGGACGGCGAGCTTTCCCCCGCCCTGGTGACCAGCAGGGCCAAGAAACAGAACGACCGGCTGTCGGCACCGAGCTGGGACGGCCGGGGCGATCTCTGGGTGGCCGACCGGGACCCGCACAGGCCCCGGCTGCTGCGGATACCCGGAGGCACCGGTGAACCGCAGGAGGTCGCCGTGCCGAGCCTGGCCGGCAACCGGATCGAGGCCCTGCGGTTGTCCACGGACGGTGTGCGCATCGCACTCCTGGTGAACCAGGGCGAGGGTCGAAGGACCCTGAAGATCGGCCGGATCGAGCGCCACGGCGCGGGGGAGCCGCAGCCGCTCTCGGTGGTGGATCTGCGGCAGGCCGCACCGCAGTTGACGGACGTCACCGCGATGTCGTGGTCGGGCCGCAGCCGTCTCGTGGTGGTCGGCAAGGAGGAGGGCGGCGTCCAGCAGGTGCGTTATGTGCAGGCGGACGGTTCGACGCCCGCCTCGGGGGTCCTGCCGGGGCTGAACGAGGTGTCGTCGATCGCGGCGGCGGACGACGAGCAGCTGCCGCTGATGGCGGCGACACGCAATGACGGGATAGTGAAGCTGTCCCCCGGCGACAACTGGCAGACCGTGGTCAAGGAGGGCACGTCGCTGGTCTATCCGGGCTGAGCACACGGCCTGGCCGGGGCAGAGCGGGACGCTGCCCGGGGCCGGGAGCCGGGGGGCGTGTCCGGGGGTGGGGAGACGTGGCTCGTTGGGGCCGCAGCGCGTCGGCGACCCGGGTTTTCCACAGGGGTGGCCGACTGCCGCGGGTGAGTGCACAGTGGATTCATGCGGGGATGGTGGCGGGAGATCTCCGGGCTGGTCCTGCCCGTGTCCTGCGGTGGTTGCGGCAGACCGCGAACGGAGCTGTGCGAGGAGTGCCGGGCGGTGTTGTACGGCGGGGTGCCGCGCCGGGTGAGGCCGGATCCCGAGCCTGCGGGCCTGCCGGTGGTGCACGCGGCCGCGCCGTACGAGAACGGCGTGCGCGGGGTGCTCCTGGCGCACAAGGAGCGCGGTGCACTGGGCCTCGCAGGGCCGCTCGGCAGGGCGCTTGCCGGGGCTGTACGGGCCGGGGCGGGGCCGACAGGGAGCGCGGAACCACTGCTGCTGGTGCCCGTGCCGTCCGCGCGGCGCTCCGTGGCGGCGCGGGGGCATGATCCGACGCGACGGATCGCGCTGGCGGCCGCCGCCGAGCTGAGGCGGGGTGGTGTTCCGGCGCGTGTGGTCCCGGTGCTGCGGCAGCGCCGGGTAGTGGCCGACCAGGCGGGGCTGGGCGCCCGGCAGCGGGAGCGGAATCTCGCGGGGGCGCTGACGGTCGCGGCCGGGGGCGGGCGGCTCCTCGCGACGGGAAGGGTCGTGCTCGTGGACGACCTGATGACGACCGGTGCCTCGCTGGCCGAGGCGGCGCGGGCGATCGGAGCGGAATGCGGATACGGACGGTCCGCACATGGCGGTGGGCGCGCGAGGGCCGCGCACGTAAACGGGCGGGCGGCCGTCGTCGCCGTATCCCCATCGGCCTTCGAAATAAACCGGAACTCTCTCCGAAGCCGCATCGTTGCAGGTAGTGAGTGAGTAAAAAGGCCTGAACGGAGGTACGCGCGAGTAGCGGGTGCCGAGAACCGGCCGGGCAGGCTATGTTCAGTGGTGAGGAATGGTGAATGCCGGACCTCAATGAATGCACCGCCAGGTTTCGGGCAGGTAACTCACCGGCAGTCCGGAAACGGGAATTCGGTGGGGGCGAGTCCCCACCGCTGGGGGAGGAGGTGGACGTCACCCAGTCCGCGGCTCCGGTCATCACCGGGGCCTGGTGCAAAAGGGAGATGCTCCGCCACTGAGCGGGGCGATCCGGGAACGGAGTTCTGCGTGGACATCGTCGTCAAGGGCCGCAAGACCGAGGTGCCCGAGCGGTTCCGCAAGCACGTGGCCGAGAAGCTGAAGCTGGACAAGATCCAGAAGTTCGACGGCAAGGTGATCAGCCTCGACGTCGAGGTGTCCAAGGAGCCGAATCCCCGTCAGGCCGACCGTTCCGACCGGGTGGAGATCACGCTCCGGTCCCGTGGTCCGGTCATCCGGGCGGAAGCTGCGGCCGGCGACCCGTACGCGGCGCTGGACCTGGCCACCGGCAAGCTGGAGGCGCGGCTGCGCAAGCAGCACGACAAGCGCTACAGCCGCCGGGGCAACGGCCGGATTCCCGCCGCCGAGGTGGCCGAGGCCGTGCCGAATGCCGCGTCGTTCAACGGCGAGGGCGAGCTGGTCCCCGGCGAGACGGCTCCGTCCGTACCGACGACCAGATTCGGTTCCCTGGAGGTCCAGGGCGAAGGACCGCTGGTGATGCGCGAGAAGACGCACGTCGCCGCACCGATGTCGCTCGACCAGGCGCTCTACGAGATGGAGTTGGTCGGGCACGACTTCTATCTGTTCGTCGACTCCGAGACGAAGGAACCCAGCGTCGTCTACCGACGACACGCTTATGACTACGGTGTCATCCACCTGAGGACCGATCCGCTCGCGGCCGACGGGGCGAGCGGCGCGGGCGGTGCGCTCGGCGGCTGACGTCACCCCTCCACGGTGCCCCTGGAGCGTCTGTGCGCCCCCAGGGGCACACGTGTGCGGTCGGCGGGATCACCGCTCGGGCGTCCAGGCATGAAATCATGTCGTCCCAAGCCAACAGCTGTTCGGAGAGGCGCTGTTGGCGGACAGTTGTGAACTTCAGGCCATGGCCTTCAGGGGGAGGAACGATGGCGGACGCCTTCGGGCCCGTGCGCGATGCGCATCACGCCGACGACGCCGGTGCGGACGCGACCAGCGGTTCCCGCAAGGAGCCGATCAGGGTCCTCGTCGTGGACGACCACGCGCTCTTCCGCAGAGGTCTGGAGATCGTCCTCGCCCAGGAGGAGGACATCCAGGTCGTGGGCGAGGCGGGTGACGGCGCGGAGGCGGTCGACAAGGCGGCCGACCTGCTGCCCGACATCGTGCTGATGGACGTACGGATGCCCCGGCGCGGCGGCATCGAGGCATGTACGTCGATCAAGGAGGTGGCACCCAGCGCGAAGATCATCATGTTGACGATCAGCGACGAGGAGGCCGACCTCTACGACGCGATCAAGGCGGGCGCCACCGGTTACCTCCTCAAGGAGATCTCCACGGACGAGGTGGCCACGGCGATTCGCGCGGTCGCCGACGGTCAGTCCCAGATCAGCCCGTCCATGGCGTCGAAACTGCTCACCGAGTTCAAGTCGATGATCCAGCGGACCGACGAGCGCAGACTGGTGCCCGCGCCGCGGCTCACCGACCGGGAACTCGAAGTGCTGAAGCTCGTCGCCACCGGCATGAACAATCGCGATATCGCGAAGGAACTGTTCATTTCCGAGAACACCGTGAAGAACCATGTCCGCAACATCCTGGAGAAGCTGCAGCTGCACTCCAGGATGGAGGCCGTGGTCTATGCCATGCGGGAGAAGATCCTGGAGATCAGGTGACCGCTCCGGCGACGCGACGGGCGGGGTGACGGCAGCGGATACGTCGGCGCCCCGGCCCCGGGACGCCGAACCCTCGGCGGCGGGGCGGCGCGCTCACGCCAGGGCGCGGGCGATCTCCTGGGCGAGCGGTCCGCGCAGTTCCGGGGCATCGACCCGCTCCAGCCGGACGTCCGAGCAGCCCACCCAGGACGCGGCCTCCGCCAGCGCCTCGGCCATCGGCACCACCGCCTTGCGGCCCTCCAGGGACACCTGACGCGCGACCAGCGTGCTGCCTTCACGCGCGGGGTCCACGCGGCCCAGCAGCTTTCCGCCCGCCAGCAGCGGCATCGCGAAATAGCCGTGTATCCGCTTGGCCCTGGGGACGTACGCCTCCAGGCGGTGCGTGAAGCCGAAGAGCCGCTCGGTGCGCGCCCGCTCCCAGATCAGCGAGTCGAACGGCGACAGCAAGGTCGTGCGGTGCCGTCCGCGCGGCTCCGAGGCCAGCGCCGCGGGGTCGGCCCAGGCGGGCTTCGCCCAGCCCCGTACCGTCACCGGCACCAGGCCGGAGTCCGCCACGACCGCGTCGAACTGCTCACCCTTGAGCCGGTGGTAGTCCGCGATGTCGGCGCGGGTGCCGACTCCCAGGGACTGCCCCGCGAGCGCCACCAGTCGGCGCAGGCACTCCGCGTCGTCCAGATCGTCGTGCACCACGGCATCGGGCAGGGCCCGCTCGGCGAGGTCGTACACCCGCTTCCAGCCGCGGCGTTCGGTACACACCACCTCGCCGTACATCAGGGCGCGTTCGACGGCGACCTTCGACTCCGACCAGTCCCACCACTCGCCGCCGTTCTTCGCGCCGCCCAGGTCCGTGGCCGTCAGCGGGCCCTCGGCGTGCAGCTGCTTGATCACTGTCTCGTACGCGCCGTCGGGCAGGTCGTGGTGCCAGTGGGAGCGGGAGCGGTAGGCGCGGCGGCGGAACGCGAAGTGCGGCCACTCCTCGACCGGGAGGATGCAGGCCGCGTGCGACCAGTACTCAAAGGTGCGGCCGCCCGACCAGTACGCCTGCTCGATCGCGGGCCGGCCGATCGCGCCGAGGCGCGCGTACGGAATCAGCTCGTGCGAACGCGCGAGCACCGAGATGGTGTCGAGCTGCACGGCGCCGAGGTGCCGCAGCACTCCCGGGACCCCGGCCCTGCGGTCCGGGGCGCCAAGGAAGCCCTGGGCGCGCAGGGCTATCCTGCGCGCCTGGTCGGCGGAGAGTTCGACGGCGGGGGGCGGCACGAGCGTCATGTCCCGCACCTTAGAGGCAGGCACTGACAACGGGCTGCCGAGCCGGTGGACCGGGAGCGGACCCTCCGGTTCCGTGGCGCGCGTGTGCGGACGGGCGGGTACGGAACGAAGGGGCGGAGGCGGATCGGCGTGCCGGACGCCTCAGGTGGTCGTGGTCGTGGGCAGATAGGTCTGGTTGCCCGGCAGGCCCAGATCGGCCGGGAGCAGCGCACCGACCCAGGCGTCGCGCCGCACCCCTTTGTTGAGCAGGCCGGACCGCTGCTCGCCCTCCAGCCGGAAGCCGGTCTGCAGCGCCACGGCGCGCGAGGCGACGTTGCCGGCCTCGGCCCGCCACTCCAGCCGGTCACCGCCGAGCGAGGCGAAGGTCCAGCGAGCGGCGGACAGCACCGCCTCCGCCGTGTAACCGTGGCCCCGGTGTTCCTTCGCGGTCCAGAACCCCACCTCGTACGTGTCCGGCAGGTTGCGGCGCGTGATACCGAGGGCGCCCGTAAGGGCCCCGCCCTCGCGCAGCACCACCGCGAAGTTGTACATGGAGTCGTCGCGCCAGCCGCCCGGGCACAGCTCCCGCACGAAGAACTCCGCGTCGCCGCGGCCGTAGGGGGAGGGCACGACCGTCCAGCGCTGGATGTCCGGGTCCTGACAGGCCGCGTGGATCCCGTCGGCATCGCCGTGGGTGAAGGGGCGCAGCAGCAGACGCTTGGTGGTGAGGGTGATCGGCTCCATGCACGGATTGTGGTGAGGCGGCGGCCCGGATGCGAACACTTTTCGGACTTCCCGGCACCTTCGGACCCTCCCGTCCGTTGACAGACGGGAGGACGGCGCAGGCGACGCGGCGGCAGCCCTCCCGGCGTGACGGGGTCCTCGCTTACGATGGCCGTTGCGGTGGGGCCCGCCTGCCGTGCCCGCGCCAGCGTCCACACCCGACCCAGTGCCAGGCCCGACCGGCAAGGAGACCAGCCTCAGTGTCCGTCTTCAACAAGCTCATGCGTGCAGGCGAAGGCAAGATCCTGCGCAAACTGCACCGCATCGCGGACCAGGTCAGCTCCATCGAAGAGGACTTCATCAACCTCTCCGACGCCGAGCTGCGGGCGCTCACCGACGAGTACAAGGAACGGTACGCGGACGGCGAGAGCCTGGACGACCTGCTTCCCGAGGCGTTCGCGACCGTCCGTGAGGCCGCCAAGCGAGTCCTCGGACAGCGCCACTACGATGTCCAGATCATGGGCGGCGCGGCCCTGCACCTCGGCTATGTGGCCGAGATGAAGACCGGCGAGGGCAAGACCCTGGTCGGCACCCTGCCCACGTACCTCAACGCGCTGTCCGGCAAGGGCGTGCACCTGATCACGGTCAACGACTACC
Source organism: Streptomyces sp. NPDC001750 (assembly GCF_042892615.1). Taxonomy (NCBI): domain Bacteria; kingdom Bacillati; phylum Actinomycetota; class Actinomycetes; order Kitasatosporales; family Streptomycetaceae; genus Streptomyces; species Streptomyces sp. NPDC001750. The sequence continues at coordinate 17,155 of NZ_JBIAUE010000007.1, forward strand.
TGGCCGAGCGCGACTCCGAGCTGATGGGGCGGGTCCACAAGTTCCTCGGTCTGACCGTCGGCTGCATCATCGCCAACATGACGCCGGCCCAGCGCCGTGAGCAGTACGCCTGCGACATCACCTACGGCACGAACAACGAGTTCGGCTTCGACTACCTCCGCGACAACATGGCCTGGTCCGCCGACGAGCTCGTACAGCGCGGCCACAACTTCGCCGTCGTCGACGAGGTCGACTCGATCCTCGTCGACGAGGCCCGTACGCCGCTGATCATCTCCGGCCCGGCCGACCAGGCCACCAAGTGGTACGGGGACTTCGCCAAGCTGGTCACGCGCCTGACCAAGGGCGAGGCGGGCAACCCGCTCAAGGGCATCGAGGAAACCGGCGACTACGAGGTCGACGAGAAGAAGCGGACCGTCGCCATCCATGAGTCCGGCGTCTCGAAGGTCGAGGACTGGCTCGGCATCGAGAACCTCTACGAGTCGGTGAACACCCCTCTCGTCGGGTACCTCAACAACGCCATCAAGGCCAAGGAACTCTTCAAGAAGGACAAGGACTACGTCGTCATCGACGGCGAGGTCATGATCGTTGACGAGCACACCGGCCGTATCCTCGCCGGCCGCCGCTACAACGAGGGCATGCACCAGGCGATCGAGGCGAAGGAAGGGGTGGACATCAAGGACGAGAACCAGACGCTCGCCACGATCACCCTGCAGAACTTCTTCCGCCTCTACAGCAAGCTCTCCGGCATGACGGGTACGGCGATGACCGAGGCCGCCGAGTTCCACCAGATCTACAAGCTGGGCGTCGTCCCGATCCCGACGAACCGGCCGATGCAGCGTGTCGACCAGTCGGACCTCATCTACCGGACCGAGGTCGCGAAGTTCGCGGCGGTCGTCGACGACATCGTCGACAAGCACGAGAAGGGCCAGCCGATCCTCGTCGGCACGACGTCGGTCGAGAAGTCCGAGTACCTCTCGCAGCAGCTGTCCAAGCGCGGCGTCCAGCACGAGGTCCTCAACGCCAAGCAGCACGACCGCGAGGCGCTGATCGTCGCCCAGGCCGGCCGCAAGGGCGCCGTCACGGTCGCCACGAACATGGCCGGACGAGGCACCGACATCAAGCTCGGCGGCAACCCCGACGACCTCGCCGAGGCCGAGCTGCGCCAGCGCGGTCTCGACCCCGTCGAGCACGTCGAGGAGTGGGCGGCGGCGCTGCCCGGCGCGCTGGAGCGGGCCGAGCAGGCCGTGAAGGCGGAGTTCGAAGAGGTCAAGTCGCTCGGCGGGCTCTACGTCCTGGGCACCGAGCGGCACGAGTCGCGGCGTATCGACAACCAGCTGCGCGGTCGTTCCGGCCGTCAGGGCGACCCGGGCGAGTCCCGCTTCTACCTGTCGCTCGGCGACGACCTGATGCGGCTGTTCAAGGCGCAGATGGTCGAGCGCGTCATGTCGATGGCCAACGTGCCGGACAACGTGCCGATCGAGAACAAGATGGTGACGCGGGCGATCGCGTCGGCCCAGTCGCAGGTCGAGCAGCAGAACTTCGAGACGCGCAAGAACGTCCTGAAGTACGACGAGGTGCTCAACCGGCAGCGCGAGGTCATCTACGGCGAGCGCCGCCGGGTCCTGGAGGGCGAGGACCTGCAGGACCAGATCCGTCACTTCATGGACGACACGATCGACGACTACATCCGCCAGGAGACCGCCGAGGGTTTCGCCGAGGAGTGGGACCTGGACCGGCTGTGGGGCGCGTTCAAGCAGCTCTACCCGGTGAAGGTCACCGTCGAGGACCTGGAGGACGCGGCCGGCGACCGGGCCGGGATCACCGCAGAGTTCATCGGCGAGTCCATCAAGGACGACATCCACGAGCAGTACGACGCGCGTGAGAAGCAGTTGGGCTCGGACATCATGCGTGAGCTGGAGCGGCGTGTGGTGCTGTCCGTCCTGGACCGCAAGTGGCGTGAGCACCTCTACGAGATGGACTACCTCCAGGAGGGCATCGGCCTGCGCGCCATGGCGCAGAAGGACCCGCTGGTCGAGTACCAGCGCGAGGGCTTCGACATGTTCAACGCCATGATGGAGGGCATCAAGGAGGAGTCCGTCGGCTACCTGTTCAACCTGGAGGTCCAGGTCGAGCAGCACGTCGAGGAGGTTCCGGTGCAGGACGAGGCCGAGCGCACCTCGCTCGCCAAGGAGGACCTCGTGCCCGCGGCGCGTCCGGAGATCCGGGCCAAGGGGCTCGACGCCCCGCAGCGCCCGGACCGGCTGCACTTCTCCGCCCCCACGGTGGACGGCGAGGGCGGGGTCGTCGAGGGCGACTTCTCCAACGGTGGCGGCCCCGCCGCGCCCGCCCCGGACGGGATGACCCGTGCGGAGCGGCGCAAGGCGCAGAAGAGCGGTGGAGGCGGGCGCCGCCGGAAGAAGTGACGCCGGGCCCGTCGGCGTACGGGCGAGGGCGGCCGCGTTTCGGTGCGGCCGGGGCCGGGCACTCCTCGCGGGTGCCCGGCCCCGCCGCGTTCCCGGCCGGTCGCGTGGGGCCCCGGGGGTGCCTTGGAGCCGCTCCGGCGGTGCCACCGGGGCGTGCCGTCCGGGCGCGCCTCCGACGGGCCGGAGCGTGTGTCCCCCGGTCCCGGGCGTGGCTTCCGGGTGTTCCCGGAGGGTGTGTCCCGCCGTCCTGGATGCGGCTTTCGGGGCACGGGGAAGCATCGGCGCGGTCTTCATCGGGGCGTGGCCGCGGGCCGGCATTCGTCGCCCATCTCCACCGCCGCGCAGCGCCAGCGGAGGTCCTTGCCCTGCTCCAGACGGAAGGCGATGGCCCGTACCCGCTCGCCCGCCGCGATGCTCGCGCACGCCTCCACCACACCCGGAACGGGCTGGGCGCCGTGGCACATACGGATCACGGGGCGGGCGCCACGGGCCCTGAGCGGGCTGCGCGGGGCCAGTTCGGCCAGTTGGTCGTACGCCTCGCCGATGGTGTGCCCGAGCATCCAGTGCACCGGGCGCTGGCCGCTGAGAACGGCGAGGAGGCGCTCGGCGAACCAGTGATGGGGCCGGACACGCCGCGGAACCCTCGTGCGCTGCGGAGGGACGGTTTCGGGCCTGCACCGGTCGTGGCGTCCGGCGGGCCGGGTCCTGTTCGTGCTCACGCGCATTGCCCCCGTGCTTCAAGGCCCGGGCTGATACCGGGCGGTAACTTCCGATGGGGACCTTCTACGGTGACGGCGAGGCGCCCGCAAGCACCGGTGTGGCGTTGGACACGGTCGGGGTGAATCACCTATCCGGGTGATGAGGGCGGTGGCGTGCGGGGTGAGCGGCGGGCCGGGGGAGGGTGAGGGGCGGTTGCCGGGTGGACGGGGGCGGGCCCGGTGCGCGTAGCCCCAAAGGGGGACGTCGCACGTATCCTGAGGGCGATTCCGACTACGAAAGCGGCCAGCCATGCGCGTGTACGTCCCCTTGACCCTTTCCGGTCTCGCAGCGGCGCACCGGGCGGGGGAGATCGGTCCCGGCCCGCTGACCGCCTACGCCGTGACCCCCGGACTGCGCGAGTGGTACGTGTCCGACGACATCGAGGAGCTGGAGTACGCGGCTCTCAACCGGGCCGCCGCCGCCTCGCTGCGGATGATCGCCGGGGACCTCGACGCCGTACGCCGGAGGGTCGTCGTCGCCGTCGACGTACCGGATGGTGCGGCCGTGGCCGACCCGGACCGCAGCCTCGACGCCTCGTCGCTCGGAGAGGTGCGCATCGCGTCTCCCGTGTCCTTGACCGTGGCGGCGGCGGTGCACGTCGACGCGGACGACGCCGAGAAGGACGTCAGCGCCGCCGCGGCCGCGCTGGGTGCGGCGGACCTCGGTGACGACGACGCGCAGTTCGTCGTGGACGGTGCCGAGGACCACGAGCTGCTGTGGTTCGGTGTCCAGGAGATCCCGAACCTGATCGGCTGAGAGCGCGGGCCCGGAGCGGTGCCCGGGGAACGAGGAGGCCGGGAGCGGCTTCTGCGAAGGGCGCACGGCGGAGGCCGGGAAAACCGGTGTCGGGCGCGGCGCGGGACGCCTCATGCGTCCCGTCCGCCCCGGTCACGGCCTCCCGCACAGACTGTCGGACCCGCGCGGTACTTTCTACGGCATGGGGACGCACGGAAAGCACCGCACGCATCTGGTCTGGGACTGGAACGGCACTCTGCTCGACGACAACGCGGCGGTCGTCGGGGCGACGAACGCGGCCTTCGGTGAGGTCGGGCTGGCGCCGATCACGCTGGAGCAGTACCGCGAGATGTACTGCGTCCCGATTCCCCGCTTCTACGAGCGGCTGATGGGGCGGCTCCCCACGGACGCCGAATGGGAGCGGATGGATGTGATCTTCCACGAGTACTACGCCGAACGGCGCGCCGCCTGCGGGCTCACCGAGGGCGCAGCGGACCTGCTCTCGCAGTGGCAGCTGACTGGCGGGAGCCAGTCGCTGCTGAGCATGTACGGCCATGAGCACCTGGTCCCGGTGGTGCGGGGGTACGGCATCGAGCGGCACTTCCTTCGGGTCGACGGGCGCACCGGCCCGTCCGGCGGCAGCAAGGCGCGGCACATGGAGCGGCACATCGCCGCGCTGGACGGCATATCCCCGGAGTACATGGTGGTCATCGGTGACGCCGCGGACGACGCCGTGGCCGCGGCGCACGTCGGCGCGAAGGCCGTGCTGTACACCGGGGGGTCGCACAGCAGGGCCAGCCTGGAGGCGGCGGGGGTGCCGGTGGTGGACAGTCTGGCCGAGGCCGCCGACCTGGCCACGAGAATCACCGGGTGAGACCACCGGGGTGACGTGAAGAGCCTGGGGCGGCCGGGCGAAGCGGGTGACATGACGGGCTGCACGGACACGGGCGTCCCGGGTCTCCCGTGTGCCCCGAGCCTCCTGTGCGTGCCGCGCGTCCTGTGCGTCCCGCATGTGCCGCGCGTTCCGCCGTCCTGTTGCCGGGAGGCGTCCCGGCCGGTCGTCGGGCTCCGGAGCTCGGCCGACCGCCGCGGCCCCGGTGCTCAGCAGGTCACCACGGCCCTGGCGCCCGACTGGTCGCCGGGGCTCCTGGGCTCAGGCCGTCACCGGCGCCTTCGTGCGGAGCACCTTCAGGAATTCGCGCATCCACGCCGAATGGTCCGGCCAGGCACGGGACGAGATCAGCATGCCGTCGACCACGGCCTCGTGGTCCTCGAAGGCGGCGCCCGCCGCCTGCATGTCCAGCTCCAGCGCGGGGTAGGCGGTGACACGCCGACCGGCCAGCGCGCCGACCGCCGCCGTCATCAGCGGGCCGTGGCAGATCTGTGCCACGGGCCGGTCCGAGTCGAAGAACGCCTTGAGGATCTTGCGCAGCTCCGGGTCGTTGCGAAGATACTCGGGAGCCCGGCCGCCCGGCACGACCAGCGCCACGTAGTCCGCCGGGGCGACCTCGGAGAAGGCCAGGTCGGCGGGCCAGGTGTACCCGGGCTTCTCCGTGTACGTGTCGAAGCCGGGCTCGAAGTCGTGGACCACGAAGCGGAGCGTCTTGCGGGCGGGGGCGGCGATGTGGACGTCGTAGCCCTCCTCGCGCAGCCGCTGGTACGGATAGAGAACCTCCAGCGACTCGGCGGCGTCGCCGGTGACGATCAGGATCTTCGGTGCCATGACGGGCTCCCACGGGTCGTCGGCCTGCTCCGTCTACCAGAGTGCGGCAACACGGGGCGACGCGCTGTCCAGAGTGTCAAACTTCCCGACCATCTTTTGTACACATGCGGCTCATGACGGTTATGGGGGCGGTCGAGATAGCCTGGACCTCGTGATCAGCGCGATATGCCTCGGGGGCAGCGGAGCCCCCGATCTGCGCCCGGAGTGCCTCAGCACCCGGGCCATGCCTGATCCTCTCCACCCGGGCCGACGGTCAAGAATTACCGATACCGCCCCGGACACCCCTCATAGCGGCATACCGTCGACTCAGACCGGAAAACCCGTGTCGTGGCGGTACGTCACTGTTTACACCTACGTCACGCAACGGCGCGCGACAGGAGCCAGAGGACATGCAGACCAAGCTGGACGAAGCCAAGGCCGAGCTGCTCGCACGGGCCGCCAAGGTAGCTGAGCACAGCCCGGGCGGTGGTGTCGGTGGCCCGGGTGGTGCCCCGCAGGCGGGCGCCGGGGCCGACGGCAACGGGACGGGACAGGAGCGTCCCGGACAGGACACGATCCTCGCGTACCTCCAGCGTTACTACCTGCACACCGCTCCGGAGGACATCAGCGGCCGGGACCCCGTCGACGTGTTCGGCGCAGCCGCCTCCCACTACCGGCTCGCGGAGGTCCGCCCGCAGGGCACGGCGAACGTCCGGGTGCACACCCCGACCGTCGAGGAGAACGGCTGGATGTCCAGCCACTCCGTCGTCGAGGTCGTCACCGACGACATGCCGTTCCTGGTCGACTCCGTCACCAACGAACTGTCCCGCCAGGGCCGCGGCATCCACGTCGTGATCCACCCGCAGGTCGTCGTGCGCCGTGACGTCACCGGCAAGCTCATCGAGGTCCTCTCCGAGGGCAACGGCCTCCAGGCGACCCCGCAGGGCCGGAAGGACGCCAAGCCCGCCAAGGGCGCCAAGGCGACGAAGGGCACCGGCGCCAAGGGGGCCAAGGGCACCGAGCTGCCGCACGACGCGCTCGTCGAGTCCTGGATCCACGTCGAGATCGACCGCGAGACCGACCGCTCCGACCTCCAGCAGATCGCCGCCGACCTGCTGCGGGTGCTGTCCGACGTACGGGAGGCCGTCGAGGACTGGGAGAAGATGCGCGACGCCGCGCTCCGCATCGCCGACGACCTGCCCGCCGAGCCGCTGGACGACCTCGCTGACGAGGAGGTCAACGAGGCCAGGGAGCTGCTGCGCTGGCTCGCCGCCGACCACTTCACCTTCCTCGGTTACCGCGAGTACGAGCTCAAGGAGACCGACGCGCTGGCCGCCGTGCCCGGCACCGGCCTCGGCATCCTGCGCTCCGACCCGCACCACAGCGTCGACGAGGCCCACCCCGTCAGCCCGTCCTTCGACCGGCTGCCCGCCGACGTCAGGGCCAAGGCCCGCGAGCGCAAGCTCCTCGTCCTCACCAAGGCCAACAGCCGGGCGACCGTGCACCGCCCCAGCTACCTCGACTACGTCGGCGTGAAGAAGTTCGACGCCGAAGGCAACGTCATCGGGGAGCGCCGCTTCCTCGGCCTGTTCTCGTCCGCCGCCTACACCGAGTCCGTGCGCCGGGTGCCCGTCATCCGCCGCAAGGTCGCCGAGGTGCTGGACGGCGCGGGCTTCTCGCCCAACAGCCACGACGGCCGCGACCTGCTCCAGATCCTGGAGACGTACCCGCGCGACGACCTGTTCCAGACGCCCGTCGACCAGCTGCGTTCCGTCGTCACCTCCGTGCTGTATCTCCAGGAGCGCCGTCGGCTGCGGCTCTACCTGCGCCAGGACGAGTACGGGCGCTACTACTCCGCGATCGTCTACCTGCCGCGCGACCGCTACACCACCGGCGTACGGCTGCGCCTGATCGACATCCTCAAGGAGGAGCTGGGCGGCACCAGCGTCGACTTCACCGCCTGGAACACCGAGTCGATCCTCTCCCGGCTGCACTTCGTGGTCCGGGTCGCGCCCGGCACCGAGCTGCCCGACCTCACGGACGCCGAGGCCGACCGCATCGAGGCCCGGCTCGTCGAGGCCGCCCGCTCCTGGGCCGACGGCTTCCAGGAGGCCCTCACCGCCGAGTGCGGCGAGGAGCGCGCCGCCGAGCTGCTGCGCCAGTACGGCCGCGCCTTCACCGAGGGCTACAAGGCCGACCACTCGCCGCGCGCCGCGGTGGCCGACCTCGTCCACCTCGAAGCGCTCAAGAAGGACGAGAAGGACTTCGCCCTCAGCCTGTACGAGCCGGTCGGCGCCGCCCCGGGCGAGCGCCGGTTCAAGATCTACCGGACCGGCGAGCAGGTCTCCCTGTCCGCAGTCCTCCCCGCCCTGCAACGGCTCGGCGTCGAGGTCGTCGACGAGCGCCCGTACGAGCTGCGCTGCGCGGACCGCACCCACGCGTGGATCTACGACTTCGGTCTGCGGATGCCGCAGACCAACGGCACCGGCGCCTACCTCGCCGACGACGCCCGCGACCGGTTCCAGGACGCCTTCGCAGCCGTGTGGACCGGCGCGGCCGAGAACGACGGCTTCAACGCGCTGGTGCTGGGCGCCGGGCTGACCTGGCGCCAGGCGATGGTGCTGCGCGCCTACGCGAAGTACCTGCGGCAGGCCGGTTCGACCTTCAGCCAGGACTACATGGAGAGCACTCTCCGCAACAACGTCCACACCACCCGGCTGCTGGTCTCCCTCTTCGAGGCCCGGATGTCCCCGGAGCGGCAGAGCGCCGGCACCGAGCTGACCGACGGACTCCTGGAGGAGCTGGACGGGGCCCTGGACCAGGTCGCCTCGCTCGACGAGGACCGGATCCTGCGCTCCTTCCTCACCGTCATCAAGGCCACCCTGCGCACCAACTTCTTCCAGACGGGGGCCGACGGCGAGCCGCACGGTTACGTCTCGATGAAGTTCGACCCGCAGTCCATCCCGGACCTGCCCGCGCCCCGTCCGGCGTTCGAGATCTGGGTCTACTCGCCGCGCGTCGAGGGCGTGCACCTGCGCTTCGGCAAGGTCGCCCGAGGCGGTCTGCGCTGGTCGGACCGGCGGGAGGACTTCCGCACGGAGATCCTCGGCCTGGTCAAGGCGCAGATGGTGAAGAACACCGTCATCGTGCCGGTCGGCGCCAAGGGCGGCTTCGTCGCCAAGCGGCTCCCGGACCCGGCCGTCGACCGTGACGCCTGGATGGCCGAGGGCATCGCCTCGTACCGCACCTTCATCTCGGCGCTGCTCGACATCACCGACAACATGGTGGCCGGCGAGGTCGTGCCGCCCGAGGGCGTCGTCCGGCACGACGAGGACGACACCTACCTGGTCGTCGCCGCCGACAAGGGCACCGCGAAGTTCTCCGACATCGCCAACGAGGTCGCCGTCGGATACGGCTTCTGGCTCGGCGACGCGTTCGCCTCCGGAGGTTCCGCCGGTTACGACCACAAGGGCATGGGCATCACCGCCCGGGGCGCCTGGGAGTCCGTCAAGCGGCACTTCCGCGAGCTCGGCCACGACACCCAGACCCAGGACTTCACGGTCGTCGGCGTCGGTGACATGTCGGGTGACGTGTTCGGCAACGGCATGCTGCTCTCCGAGCACATCCGCCTCGTGGCCGCCTTCGACCACCGGCACATCTTCATCGACCCGACGCCGGACGCCGCCGCCTCGTACGCCGAGCGGCGCCGCCTCTTCGACCTGCCGCGCAGCTCCTGGGCCGACTACGACAAGAACCTGCTCTCCGCGGGCGGCGGCGTGCACCCGCGCACCGCCAAGTCCATCCCGGTCAACGCGCACATGCGCAAGGTGCTGGGCATCGAGCCGGGCATCACCAAGATGACGCCCGCCGAGCTGATGCAGACCATCCTCAAGGCCCCCGTGGACCTGGTGTGGAACGGCGGCATCGGCACGTACATCAAGTCCTCCGCCGAGTCGAACGCCGACGTCGGCGACAAGGGCAACGACGCGATCCGGGTCGACGGCCGGGACCTGCGGGCCAAGGTCGTCGGCGAGGGCGGCAACCTCGGCGCCACCCAGCTCGGCCGGATCGAGTTCGCCCGCGGCGGCGGCAGGATCAACACCGACGCGATCGACAACAGCGCCGGTGTGGACACCTCCGACCACGAGGTGAACATCAAGATCCTGCTCAACGGTCTCGTCCGCGACGGCGACATGACCGTCAAGCAGCGCAACAAGCTGCTCGCGGAGATGACCGACGAGATCGGCCGCCTGGTGCTGCGCAACAACTACGCGCAGAACGTGGCGCTCGCCAACGCCACCGCCCAGTCGGCTTCCCTGCTCCACGCCCACCAGCGCTTCATGCGCCGACTGGGCCGCGACGGGGACCTGGACCGCGGGCTGGAGTTCCTGCCCAGCGACCGGCAGATCCGCGAGCTGCTGAACGGCGGCAAGGGGCTGACCCAGCCGGAGCTGGCCGTGCTGCTCGCCTACACCAAGATCACGGCGGCCCGGGACCTCATCCGGACCAGCCTGCCGGACGACCCGCACCTCCAGAAGCTGCTGCACGCCTACTTCCCGCACCAGCTGCGCGAGCAGTTCACCGAGGCGGTCGACGGGCACGCGCTGCGCCGCGAGATCATCACCACGGTCCTGGTCAACGACACCGTCAACACCGGCGGTTCGAGCTTCCTGCACCGGTTCCGGGAAGAGACCGGCGCGTCCATCGAGGAGATCGTGCGGGCGCAGTTCGCGGCCCGTGAGATCTTCGGGCTCGGCCAGGTGTGGGACGCCGTCGAGGCGCTCGACAACGAGGTCGCCGCCGACGTCCAGACCCGGATCCGGCTGCACTCGCGCCGACTCGTCGAGCGCGGTACGCGCTGGCTGCTCGGCAACCGGCCGCAGCCGCTGGCGATCGCCGAGACGATCGACTTCTTCAGGGCGGGCGTCGAGCAGGTCTGGGCCGAGCTGCCGAAGGTGCTCCAGGGCGCCGACCTGGACTGGTACCAGTCGATCCTGGACGAGCTGACCGAGGCGGGCGTCCCGGGCGAGCTGGCCCAGCGGGTCGCCGGATTCTCCTCCGCCTTCCCGGCGCTGGACGTCGTGGCGATCGCGGAGCGCACCGGCAAGGAGCCGCTCGCCGTCGCCGAGGTGTACTACGACCTCGCCCACCGGCTCGGTATCACCCAGCTGATGGACCGGATCATCGAGCTGCCGCGGGCCGACCGCTGGCAGTCCATGGCCCGTGCCTCCATTCGCGAAGACCTGTACGCGGCGCACGCCGCGCTCACCGCGGACGTGCTGTCCGTGGGCAACGGGGGCTCGACGCCCCCGGAGCGGTTCGAGGCGTGGGAGGAGAAGAACGCGGCGATCCTCACCCGGTCGCGTGCCACCCTGGAGGAGATCCGGGGGTCGGACGCGTTCGACCTGGCGAACCTGTCGGTGGCCATGCGGACCATGCGGACGCTGCTGCGCACGCACGGCTAGCGCTGCGACCGGCAAGGTTTGCCCGGAAGGAGCGGCGTCCGGTGCTTCCCCAAGCTCTCAGCCTTGTTCGAGCAGGGGGAGACCCCATGATCGCAAGGCGGCCGAAAGCCCTCGGATGGGGTCTCCCCTGCTCGAACGAAGTCGAGAGCTTGGGGAAGGGCTACGTGGGCTTTCGGCCAACGCCGAAGGGGGTCCCCCCTGGCCCTTGAGGCCTTGGGGGAGTGCGTGCCGGACGGTGCGACGGGGCAAACGTTGCCGGGAGCGGCACTAGCGCTGCGACCGGAAAGGTTCACCGGCAATCCTTTCCGGCCACAGCACTGGGCAGGCCCGCCCGCCGGGGGCGTGCGCTCCACCCGACGAGGGTGCGCGGCGCCCGACGGCGGGGGACGGGACGGGACAGCTGAGAACGCCCTCGTCGTCGTTGCGCTCGTGGGGTGTCCGACGGTCCGACGGCCCGGTCATCTGCCGCCGGACGTGAACCTCTCGTACGCGGCCACGACCTCGTCCGCCGGACCGTCCATCCGCAGCGTCCCGGCCTCCAGCCAGATCGCCCGTTCACACGTCTCGGTGATCGACTTGTTGCTGTGGCTGACCAGGAAGACCGTCCCGGCCTCCTCGCGCAGCTCCACGATCCGTTCCTTGCTGCGCCGCTGGAACCTGGCGTCCCCGGTGGACAGCGCCTCGTCGATCAGGAGCACGTCGTGGCTCTTGGCCGCCGCGATCGAGAAGCGCAGCCGGGCGCCCATGCCGGAGGAGTACGTCCGCATCGGCAGTGTGATGAAGTCGCCCTTGTCGTTGATGCCGGAGAAGTCGACGATCTCCTGGTAGCGCTCGCGGACCTGGGCCCGGGACATGCCCATCGCGAGACCGCCGAGCACCACGTTGCGCTCCCCGGTCAGATCGCCCATCAGGGCCGCGTTCACGCCCAGCAGCGAGGGCTGACCCTGGGTGTACACCCGGCCCTTCGTCGCGGGCAGCAGCCCGGCGATCGCCTTCAGCAGCGTCGACTTGCCCGAGCCGTTGGAACCGATCAGGCCGATGGCCTCGCCCCGGTACGCGGCGAAGCTCACCCCCTTCACGGCGTGCACCTCGCGCACCCCGGGGGCCTGCCGGCGCGAGACGATCCGGCTGAGCGCCGAGGTCGCGCTGCCCCGCCCGGCACGGGCGCCGTTGACCTTGTACGTGATGTGCACGTCGTCCACGACGACGGTCGGCACGCGCTCGTCGCCGACACCATTGCCGCCGCCGGTGTTGCCGTTGTGGTCAGCCACGTCCGTACCGCTCCTCCGCCTGCCAGAAGTACAAGAAACCGCCCACGCCGCATACCAGCGCCCAGCCCGCCGCGATCGCCCAGACGTGCGGCGGCAGATGGGACGCGTCGAAGCTGTCGATGAGCGCGAACCGCATCAGGTCGATGAAGACGGCGGCCGGATTGCACTTCAGAGCCACCTCGACGATGTGCGGGACCCGGTCGCCCTTGAGCATCTGGTCGACGCTCCACATGACGCCGGAGGCGTACATCCAGGTGCGCAGGACGAACGGCACCAGCTGGGCGATGTCCGGGGTCCTGGCGGTGACCCGCGCCACCGCCATGGACACGCCGGTGTTGAACACGGACTGGAGGAACAGTGCCGGGATCGCCAGCAGCCAGGACGGCTTGGGGAACTGCCCGAACCCGATCAGGATCACTGCCAGCGCGGCCAGCGAGAACAACAGCTGCTGGAGCTGCTGGAGGGCCAACGCGATCGGCAGCGAGGCGCGCGGGAAGTGCAGCGCCCGGACGAGTCCGAGATTGCCGCTGATCGCGCGCGTCCCGACGGTGATCGAGCTGCTGGTGAAGGTCCAGATGAACACGCCGGTGACGAGGAACGGCACGAAGTCCTCGACGTTGCGCCTGGTGTCCATCAGCACGCCGAAGATGAAGTAGTAGACCGTCGCGTTCAGCAGCGGGGTCATGATCTGCCAGATCTGGCCGAGCTTCGCCTGGCTGTACTGGGCGGTCAGCTTGGCGGTGGCGAACGCCGTGATGAAGTGCCGCCGGTCCCACAGCTGCCGGACGTAGGTGCCAAGCGAGGGACGTGCCCCGCTCACGGCCAGGCCGTGCCGGGCGGCGAGCGCGGCCAGCTCGCCCGGAGCGTACGCCGGGAGGGGCGCAGCGGCGGCGGGGGTGTCGGCCGGGGCCGCTGGGGTCGTTGTCTGGCTCACCACGATCGCTTTCGACGGAGGGGGAATACGGGATCGGTCGATGGAACGGGACCGTATCGTCGCAACGCCGAGGGTAGGACGCTTCGACGTCGCAACGCAACCGTTTCGTCGTGGCGGACTATGCTTCGGCCATGACCACCGCCCCCGGAACCCGCCGCCGTGCCCCCGCCGGAGCCGCCGTGCTGCGCGAGGACGTCACCGACGCGATCCGCAGCGCGGTCTTCGAGGAACTGGCCGCTGTGGGGTTCGCCCGGATGTCGATCGAGGGCATCGCCCGGCGCGCGGGCGTCGGCAAGACCGCCGTCTACCGGCGCTGGAAGTCCAAGCTGGCCCTGGTGCTCGACCTGGTGTCCGCCGTGGCCGTGCAGGGCATGCCGGCCCCGGCCACCGGTTCGCTGCACGGGGACGTCCGTGCCGTGCTGGAGCTCGCCTCCTACGCACTGCGGCATCCGGTCGCCTCGCAGGTCATCCCGGACCTGCTGGTCGAGGCGGTCCGCAACCCGGAGATCGCCGACACCATCAAGGCCGCTCTGCTGGATCCGCAGCAGGGCATCGCCGCCGTGGTCGTGCGCGACGCGGTGGAACGCGGCGAACTGCCCGAGGGCAGCGATCCGGACCGGGCCCTGGACCTGATCGTCGGCCCGCTCTACTGGCGGCTCGCCGTCGTCCGTACCCCGTTGCCCAAGGGCTACCTCGACGACCTGACGGCCTCGGCGGTCGCGGCGCTCACGGCGGGCGGCGCGGGCACGGCGTGAGGCCCCACGGCGCGCCCGGCGTGCTTGGTACGGGACCTCGCCTCAAGGCGCCCGGCGCGGACGGCGCGCACGGCGTGAGGGTTCGAGGCGCGTGGCGTGCGGCGTGTGGCCGGGCGGGGCTGAACGTCTACCCTGCGGCCAGCAGCCGGTCCGCGACGCGGGAGGCGGCCCGGCCGTCGTCCAGGTCGCAGAAGTCCCTGCGGAAGCTCTCGTACGCCGCCGCGTACCGGGCGACCGAGGCGGCCAGGTTGCCGGGATCGCGCAGTACCCCGGCGACGTCGTCGGTGCGGGGGAGCAGCGGGCCGGGCGCCCGGGTCTCGAAGTCCAGGCAGAAGCCACGCACCGTGTCGCGGTAGTGGGCCAGGTCGTAGGTGTGGAAGAGCATCGGGCGGCCGGTGTGCGCGAAGTCGAACATCACCCCCGAGTAGTCCGTCACCAGCACGTCAGCGATCAGGAGCAGCTCCGCGACGTCCGGGTGCGCCGACACATCGCGCACGCCGTGCTCCTCGGGCACGGTCCCGGTCACCCGCGGGTGGCGCCGCACCAGCACGGTGTGCCCGTCGCCCAGGGAACGGGACAGGGCGGCCAGGTCGAGGGCCGGGTCCCAGCGGTAGCGGGGGTGCTCGCCGTCGGTGCCGGACGGGTGGGCGAGATGGTCGCGGTAGGTCGGTGCGTACAGCACGACACGGCGGCCGTCCGGGATGCCGAGCCGATGGCGCAATCGCTCGGCGGTCTTGCCCCGGTCCGTGGCGAAGAGCAGGTCGTTGGCCGGTGACCCCGCCTCCAGGACCTCGCCGTCGTAGCCGAGCGCGCGGCGCAGCAACGGGGTCGAGTGGCGACTGGGGGAGACCAGGAAGGACCACTGGGCCGCCCGGCGCGGCAGCGAGGCCAGCCGGTGGTGGTCGGCGTACAGGGTGCCTCCCAGGTCCGTGCCGAAGCGGCCGAGCGGGGCGCCGTGCCAGGTCTGCACGACGGTCTGGCCGGGCCGCCGCTCGAACCACTCCGGCAGCTGCCCCGCGGTGACGATCCGGCGGGACCGGGCCAGCGCCTCGTACCAGGCGGCGCTGTGCTCGACGACCGGGACGGTGGCGGGCGGGAGCGGGCCGTGGAGCCCGTCGGTCACCCAGAGGTGCTCCGTCTCCACGCCCCGGCGCACCAGTTCGGCGTGCACGGCGCGCGGTCCGCCGCCGTTTGTGCCGCCGCCCGCGTAGAGTACGGCGTCCCGCAACGGGAGCGTGCGCCGCGACGGGTAGTGCGTGCGGCGCAGTTCCGCCCGGCGGTACGCGCCCCGCTCGGTGGCACGGAGGACCGGGCCGGCCCGCAGCGCCAGCCGGTCCCCGAACCGGCGCTCCAGGGCGAATTCCCGGTCGGGCGCGGGGGCCGCCGGGTCCGTGCCGTGCCGGGGCAGCGGCAGCCGGGCGCCGAGCGCGGCCAGTACTCGGACCGGACGGCCGCCCAGATACGCTTCCCAGCGACCCTCGTGCAGTCCCGCCGCCACCGACGGCGCCAGGAACGCGGTGAAGCGGCGCCCCTCGTACGCGCCTGCATCCGCCTCCTCGTACGAATCGGCGTACGCCCCTTTGCGTGAGCCTTCGTACGAGTCGGCGTGCGCTCCCACATGCGCACCGGCGTACGTTCCGGAGCCCGCTCCCTCATGCGCCCCGGCGCCCGGCTTCCCGTACGCGCCCGCCCCCGCGCGCGGCGGCGCGTGGGTGACGGGGACCGTCACCGTCTCGCGCAGTGTCTCGTGCCGCAGGACCAGCCGGGCCGGGCCCTCCGCCTGCCGCAGGCGCGTTCCGGCCCCGGTCACCCCCTCGACCCGCAGAGCCCCTTCCACCGTCCAGACGGCCGCGTCCACGAACGGCTGTCCGCTCAGGTCCAGCACCAACTCGCCCGCCGCGTCCGCCACCACCGGCGGAGCCGTCTCCGGGGCGGCGGCGAGCGGCACCCGCGAGCCGTCCGCCAGCACCAGCCGCGCCCGCCACCGCCCGCCGGGCTCCCGCTCCACTTCGGGCGGCGCCCGGTGCGGGACCGGTGGCGCGGACGCCATCCCGGCGAGGTCGGCCAGCGGGATCCGTACTGTGAACCGGCCGTCCGCCCGGCACTCGACCGGGTGGCCGAACTCCTGGTCCGGCACCCCGTCGCAGGTCAGTACCACCGCCTTGGGGCGTGCGCCCGCGTACAACCGACCGGTCAGCTCCAACGCGCCCTCGCCGCGGGGGCCGTTCTCGCCGAAGCGCCGGTCTTCGCACCGGGCCGGGAGCCGCACCAGGTTCAGCCGAAGCCGCCCTCCCCGGTGGTCGAGCACCGCCCGCAGCCCGTCGCCCAGGTCGTGGACGAGCGGCTGGACGGCCCCCGCCTCCGCCGTGCGCACGGCCACCCGGCGGACCGTGCCGTGCGCGGCCACCATGACGCCCACCAGCCATTCACCGGACCGCAGCCGGCGCGGATCGAGGGTCAGCTCGAAGCCGGAGTTCTCGTAACTATGAAGCTCCTGACCGGAGTTGATGGTGGCCTCGGGCGACGGAACGTTTCGCACCGGTACCGTGCGCAGCTGTCGGCCGTGTACCGCGCGCACCATGCCCATCTTCAGCGAGTGGCGCGGCGAGGCGACCGGGAGGTTGCGGACGTACGCGTAACCGCGCAGCCGCAGCTTCCCGTCGTAGCTCCACCGGGCCTCCGACAGCCGTGCCACGGCCGGGAGGTCGGCGCGTGCCAGGCGGACGACGTCCGGCAGACCGGGAATACCGGCCTGCCGTAGCCCCGGCACCCCGCCGACCAGGAACGTCCCCGCCCCGTTGGCCCGTTCGAAGGCGAGCACGGACAGCAGATCGGCCAGTCGACGCTCCCGCACCAGCCGCCACTTGAGCCGCAGTTCTGCGGGCAGTTCCTGGATCGCGTCCCGGCCCGGCGCGTCCAAGTGCTCCATCCGGTCCAGGAACGTGCCGGCGCCCGTCATGAATGCCTTCCGGTACTCGGGTCCGCCCCGCGCGAGCCCCTCCAGGAAGTACACGAGGTCGTCGCGCAGGCACGACAGGTCGTAACGTCGTCGCGCACCCGCGTTCGCCATTCCGCCCAGGCCCGCCAGGAACGCGCTGACCTGCTCGCACGCCGCGATCCGGTCCCGTGCGCCCCGCGCGTCCGTACACCGCCGGGTGATCGACCCCTCCCGCACCCGCCAGTAGTAGACGTGCTCGTGCAGCACGTCGACCGCGCCCGCGAGGTAGTGCGCCGGGATCATCACGGGCGCGTCCTCGTAGTGCCTCCCCTCCGGGAACGCGAAGGAATGACGGTCCCAGAAGGAGCGCCGGAACACCTTGTTCCACGCGACCCGGTCGGTGAGCAGCCGTGGCTCGCGGCTGATGTGGGCGCGCGTCCGGGTGGCGGTCAGCCAGCGGTACTGCCACGCCTGCTGCCGCCCCCGCTCGTCCAGCCGCCACACATTGCCGGTGGCGAAGTCGGAGCCGGTCGTCTCCAGCGAGGCCAGCATCCGCTGAAAGGCGTCGTGGACGACGACGTCGTCGCTGTCGACGAACGCGAGGTACGGCACATCCGGCGAGGTGTGCCGCACGCCCGTGTTGCGTGCCGCGCTCAGCCCGGCGTTGTCCCGGCGCACATAGCGGAAGCGGTGGTCCCGGGCGGCGTAGCCCCGGGCGATGTCCGTGCTGCCGTCCGTCGAACCGTCGTCGACGAGGACCACCTCGATGTCGGAGACCGTCTGTCCGGCCACCGACCGCAGGCAGTCCTCCAGACAGTCCTCGACGTTGTGGACCGGAACGACGACACTGAGGCGCGGCTTCATGCCCGGACAACAGGGGCGGACGCGCACGGTCACCGGCACTGCCCCGAACGGGTGAACACGCGGTACGGAGGACGGCGGACGCCCGGCTACCCCCGGCTGCCGTGCTCCTCAGCGTCGTCGTGCCCGTCCCCCGCGCCCAGGGATATCTCGGGGCGATCCTGGAATCCGAGTTCGGGCATTGACGGTCCGGAGCTGCGAGTCGTCGACGACGGGTCGCGGGACGGCAGCGCCCGGATCGCCGCCGAGTTCGCGGCCCGCGACCCGCGGCCTCGACAGCGCCCGGGAGCGGGCCGTGACGGCGCATCCGTCCGTCGAGGAACTCTGCCTGGTCTCCGACCTGTTGATCCGGACTGCTCCTCCCTGATGTTCGACTACGCCTGCCTGGACCGCCCGATCGTCTGCCACGCCCCCGACTGGGCCGCCTGCCGGGCCGCGCGCGGTGCCTGCTTCGACCGGCTCTCGGGGCGCCCCGGCGAGACCCCCGGCACGGTCACCACGAGCGGAGGACGAGCTGCTGGAGGTCCTCAGGACCGGCGAGTGGCGCTCGGCCCGCTCGACGCGGCCGCGGGCGGCGTTCCGGGAGCGCTTCTGCGCGTACGACGACGGGCACGCGGCCGAGCGCGTGGTGCGCCGGTTCTTCTGGACGAGGGCGGCGACGGCGCGTGAGTCCGGAGTGCACGGCGCATCCGGATGGCGGAGCGTAAGCACGGCGTTGCCGACGTCACTCGTTCGGGAGAGACCACGACCGGTGACCCCCGGCCGCCCACGAGGTTGAGCCGTAGGCACAGTCAGGCCCCCGATGAACGGACGTGCCCACCATGCCGCCACGGCTCAGTGTCGTCGTACCCGTCCACAACGTCGAGCTCTATCTGACGGACTGTCTGAGCTCCCTCGCGGAGCAGACGATGGCCGATCTGGAAGTGGTGATCGTCGACGACGGGTCCACGGACGCCAGCGCGGACCTGGCCACCGGATTCGCCGCCCGCGACCGCCGCTTCCGGCTCGTCAGCCAGGCCAACGGCGGCCTCGGCCACGCCCGCAACACCGGGGTGCGCCACTGCGACCCGGGCGCCCGCCACCTCGCCTTCGTCGACAGCGACGACGTCGTCCCGCCCCGCGCGTACGAACTCCTCCTCGGGGCCCTGGACGAGACCGGCTCCGACTTCGCGTCCGGCAACGTGCTGCGGCTGCGCCCCTCCGGGAAGCTCCAGCAGTCGCCCAACTTCCGCAGGCCGATGGCGACGACCCGGCTGCGCACCCACATCTCCCGCGACTGGGACCTCGCCGCCGACCGGATCGCCTGCAACAAGGTCTTCCGCCGCTCCTTCTGGGACGAGCACGCCTTCGCCTTCCCGGTCGGCGCGCTCTACGAGGACATCCCGGTCGTCCTGCCCGCCCACTTCCTGGCCCGGTCCGTCGACGTCCTGAAGGACACGGTCTACCACTGGCGCGAACGGGCGGGTTCGATCACCTCCCGCCGCGCCGTCGTCCGGGGCGTCCAGGACCGTGCCTCGCACGTCCTCGGCGTCTCCGCCTTCCTCGACGAGCACCGCGGCGCCGCCGACAAACGACGGTACGAGGAACACGTCCTCGCCAACGACCTCTGGTACTCCATGGAGGCGCTGCCCGACGGCGACGAGGACTACCGGCGCGCCTTCCTCACGTACGCCAACGAGTTCACCGACCAGGTCGACCCCGCCGTCCTGGACGCGTTGCCGGTGCGTCTGCGGCTGATGTGGCATCTCGTACGTGAGCGCCGGACCGACGAACTGCTGGCACTGCTCGCCCACGACAAGGCGGAGCCGGGCGTGTTCGCGGTACGGGGCACGCGGCGGCGCACCGCCTCCTTCCCGGTGCTCACCGGCCCCGTCCCGCGTCCCGTGCTCAAGGTCGCCGAACGGGACCTGCCGCTCACCGCCCGGCTGCGGGACGCCCGGTGGCGGGACGGCAGGCTGCATCTGTCCGGGTACGCGTACATCCGGAACCTGCCCGCCACCTCGCGCGTCAGCGAGTTCCGGACCGGCTGGCTGCGCGCCGGGCGCCGCCATCTGGTGCCGCTGCGGCTGCGCACCGTCGTCGATCCCGAGGCCACCGCGCGGTCGCGGCAGAGCCTGCACGACTACGACCGCTCCGGGTTCGAGACGGTCATCGACCCGGCCCGGCTCCGCATCGACGCGCGCCGAGGGCCCGCACGCCTCGTCTGGCGCCCGGAGATCGGCATCGCCGGGCACGGCATGCTGCGCCGCTCCGCCCTCTCGACGAACGAGGCGGCCGCCCCGCCGCCCGTGCACCGGCCCGACGGCGACCACCGCATCGTGCCCGCCTTCGACGACGGCACGCTGGTGCTGCACGCCGAACGGATCGACGCCCGTTTCGAGTCCCACCGGGCGGGCGGTCCGGTAGGTACGGACGGCCCGGACGGCCCGGATGACACGGACGGCGCACGCACCGCCCACGTCACGCCCGGCGCACGCACTGCACTGGTCGTGCCCGGCGTGGACGGCGCATCCGGCGCCCAGGTCGTGCCCGGCGCACCCGGCGCGGACGGGCCGGGCGACAGTGTGGTGATCGACGGCATGGTCCGCGCCCGGCTCGCCGTGGGGCCCCTGCGCCTCTCCCTCACCCACCTCCCCTCCGGGACGTCCTTCGACCGCCCGGTCAGGGTCCACGAGAGTGCCGGACCCGCGTTGTCCGGCTGGCGCCGCTTCACCGCGACCGTTCCGCTCGACGCCTTCGCCGCAGCCCGCGCCGCCGCCCGGGCGGGTACGGGGGAGGGGGCGCCGCCCGCGCAGATCGCGTACAGCGCGCATCTCCTCGGCCCGGACGGGCGGCGCACGCCGATCGACGTACCGGGGCCGGTGCTTCCGGGCCGCTACCCGCTGGACGGGAACGGAACCGGGGAGAGGGAGGGCGGGAACGGGGACACGGCGGGCGCGGCCTCACCGCGCGAACTCGGCCTCACCGCGAGTGCGCGTGGCAACCTGCTGATCACCGACCGCACCGTCCAGCCCGCCGTCGACCTCGCGGCCTGGACCGACGGCGGCCGGCTCGTCCTGGAGGGCACCTTCCCGGGCCGCCCCGGGCGCCCCGCCGTGCTCGTGGCCCGGCACAGCGGCCACGACGAGGAGGCCGTCCTCCCCGTCGCGTTCTCCGGGACCGGCGGGGCACGGCGGTTCCGGGCCGCGTTCCGGCCGGACGCCGTCGACGGACCCGGTGGACCGCTGCCGCTGGGGCAGGGCCGCTGGTACCTCTTCCTGCGCGAGCCCGGCGCGGTCGGCGGCGTGGCGGGCGGCGCCTACGAGACCCCGCTGCGCATCCCGGCCGCCGCCCACCGCACCCTGCCCGCCGCCCGCACCCTCGGCGGACGCGTGTACGTCGTCGAACGGCGCTACCACGACCAGTTGCTGATCGACTCCGCACCGGTGCTCCCGGCCGCCGAACGCGGCCCGCGCGGCACGCTGTTGCTGCGCGGGACGTACCGGAGCCGACGCACCGCGCCCGTCCGCGACACCGTCCTGTACAGCAGCTTCGACGGCCGCCGGTACTCCGACTCGCCGCGCGCCGTCCACGAGGAACTGGTGCGCCGGGGCGTCGAGTTCGAGCACCTGTGGGTGGTGCGCGACCAGCAGGCGCGCGTCCCGGCCGGTGTCACCGCCGTCGAGCACGGTTCGACCGCCTGGCACGAGGCACTGGCGACCAGCCGTCACATCGTCACCAACACCCAGCTCCCCGAGTGGTTCGAACGGCGCGACGACCAGTTCGTCGTCCAGACCTGGCACGGCACTCCGCTCAAGCGCATCGGCCTGGATCTGGCGGGCACCGCGCAGGCCGACGCCGCCTACATCGCCACCATCGAGCGGCGCGCCCGCCAGTGGAGCGTCCTGGTCTCCCCGAACGGCTTCTCCACTCCGGTCCTGCGGCGCTCGTTCGGCTATCGGGGCGAGGTCCTGGAGTGCGGCTACCCCCGCAACGACCTGTTCCACGCCCCGGACCGGGCCAAGGTCGCCGCGGCCCTGCGCGAACGCCTGGGCATCCCCGAGGGCCGACGCGTCGTGCTGTACGCGCCGACCTGGCGCGACGACCAGCCGCGCGGCGGCGGCCGGTACGCCCTCGACCTGCGCCTCGACCTGGCCGCCGCCGAGCGTGAACTCGGAGCCGACACCGTGCTGCTGGTGCGCCGTCACCACCTGGTGGCCGACCGGGTGCCGGACAGCGGCAGCGGCTTCGTCCGCGACGTCTCGCGCCACCCGGACGCCGGCGAACTGATGCTGATCAGCGACGCCCTGGTCACCGACTACTCCTCGCTGATGTTCGACTTCGCCCTGACCGGTCGCCCGATGCTGTTCCACACCCACGACCTGGCGCACTACCGCGACACCCTGCGCGGCTTCTGCTTCGACTTCGAGGCGCGCGCCCCCGGCCCGCTGATCCCCGGAGCCGCCGGACTCGTCGAGGCGCTGCGCGACCCGGAGCGCGCCACCAGGGGACACGCGCGGGCGTACGAGGCGTTCCGCCGGGACTTCTGCGACCTGGACCGCGGGCACGCGGCGGCGGACGTGGCCGACCGCATGCTCAGGGGGCCCGAAGGCGTTCCGCCCGAGCCGTTCGAATGATTCGGAAATGCGGACGTCCGTACGAATCCGCAGGGAATCGACGCGGCGATCCGCTCACCGGGGAGCAGTTGTTGTGTCGCTCAGCGTCCACGGGTTGCTACGTTCTGTTTTCATGGGTATCCGAATGCGGTGCGAAACCTGGAGCGTGCGACGAGCGAGAACGACCGTGCTCGTCGCCGCCGCCGTGGGTCTTCTCACCCGAATGCTGATCGCGGCCAACAAACCCGGACCGGCCGACGTGCACATCTTTCACGGTTTCGCCGCGGCCATCGCGCGGTACGGCCCCATTCGGATCTACGAGCAACCGCTTCCGGGGCTGCCCGTCTACAACCATCCGCCCCTGGCCGGGTGGATGCTGCTCGGTCTGAACGAACTCTCCGAACTCGGAATCCCGTTCGCAAGTCTTATCAGGGCGCCCGCCTCGATCGCCGATTTCTGCTGCGCGCTCCTCGTCTTCGAAATCGTGCGTCGGCGGCGCTCCCCGGCCGCGGCGGTCGCCTGCGGGGTGGGCGTCGCCCTCAGCCCCGTACTGATCGCCACCTCCGGCTACCACGGCAACACCGACGCGGTCGCGATCACCTTCGCCCTGGCCGCCGCCCACCTCCTCGTGGACCGGAAGGCACCGTTGGCCGCGGGGCTGGCCGCGGCGCTCTCGATCAGCGTCAAGTTCATCCCCGTGGTGACGCTCCCGGCGCTGTTCGTCGTCGCGCTGGGGGCGGGCCGCCCGGCCCTCCTCCGCTTCACCGCCGCCTTCACCGCCCTGATCGCCCTCGTCTGGGGGCCGGTTCTGGCGACCGTGCCGCAGCACCTCGAGGAGAACGTCCTGGAGTACGCGGGCGGCGACCACCGCCTCTGGGGCATCGTCCGGTTCGCCGACCTGGCCGGGCTGCCGGACTCGTTCATCACCTTCGTCCAGGGCGACGGGCACTTCCTGTTCGTGCTGGCCTGCGTGGCGGCCGGGGTGTGGCTGGCCCTGCTGCGGCCCGCGCAACTGCCCGTCGTCGTCGCCTTCACGATGGGGCTGCTGCTGCTCCTGTCCACCGCGTCCGCCCTCCAGTACCTGACCTGGGCGGCTGCCGGCCTCTTCGTCATCGGCTTCTGGGAGGGCGCCGCGTACAGCTGCCTGCTCGGCCTGACCGCGCTCCTCGGCTACATGGGGCGTTCCGCCGTGCGCTGGAGCGAGACCGTGATGCACCTGGGGGAGGCGGGCTGGGCCGTCCTCGCCGTCGGTCTCGCCTGCGGGGTCCGCGCGATCCTCGCCGCGACGCCGTCCGTGCCCGTCCCGCCGTGCGCCGCCGGGCCCGCCCCGCTCACCGCGCCCCGCGCGTCGCGGCCCGCCGGTTCCCCCGTCAGGTGACCACCACCGGGCCCGGGCCCCGCCCCAGCGGGCGGACGCCGGGTTCCCGGCCCCGATCAACCGAGCACCGAGCACGACTGGAGAACGTTCCGTGAAGGAAAGCCCGAGCCCCAGGATCGGCATCCTGGTGGTCGCGTACAACGCCGAGACGACGCTGGAGAGGACCCTCGACCGCATCCCGCAGGACTTCCGGTCCAAGGTCGCCGAGATCCTCATTCTCGACGACGCGAGCCATGACGCGACCTTCACCGCGGGCTGCCGCTGGTCGCAGACGGAGGGAATGCCGCGGACCGTCGTCATGCGGCACACCAAGAACCTCGGATACGGCGGGAACCAGAAGGCCGGTTACGCCCTGGCCGCCGCCCACGGACTCGACATCGTCGTGCTGCTGCACGGTGACGGGCAGTACGCCCCCGAATTCCTGCCCGAGATGGTCGCGCCGATCGAACGCGGCGAATGCGAGGCCGTCTTCGGTTCACGGATGATGAAATCCGGCTCCGCCCTCAAGGGCGGCATGCCGATGTACAAATGGCTCGGCAACCGCATTCTCACCCGGGCGGAGAACCGCCTCCTCGGCTCGCGGCTCACCGAATTCCACTCCGGATACCGCGCCTACAGCGTCGCCGCGCTGGGGAAACTGCCGATCGACCGGAACACCGACGCGTTCGATTTCGACACGCAGATCATCGTCCAGCTGCTCGACGCCGGAATGCGGATCAAGGAGATCCCCGTCCCCACCTACTACGGCGACGAGATCTGCTACGTGAACGGCATGAAATACGCGAAGGACGTCATCAAGGACGTCCTCGAATACCGCCTCGCCGTCAAGGGGTTCGGCACCTGCCCCTGGATCCCCAAGCCCGTCGAATACGCGTTCAAGGAGGGCGACGGCTCCTCGCACGCCGTCATCCTGGAACGGATGCGCGGGCTGCCGCCCGGCCGGGTCCTCGATCTCGGCTGCTCCGGAGGGCTGTTCGCACAGCGCCTCGAAGCCCTCGGCCACGAGGTGACGGGCGTCGACTACGTCGAGGTCCCCGGCGTGCGCGAGAGGTGCACCCACTTCCACCTCGCCGACCTGGAGACGGGACTCCCCCCGGAGGTCGGCACCGGCTACGACTACGTGGTCGCCGGCGACGTCATCGAGCACCTCTCCCGGCCCGAACGGGTCCTCGCCGAGGTCGCGACCGTGCTGCGCCCCGGCGGTCATGTGCTGCTCTCCGTACCGAACTTCAGCCACTGGTACTCCCGGCTGCGGGTCGCGCTCGGGGTCTTCGACTACGACCGGCGCGGCATCCTCGACGAGACCCATCTGCGCTTCTTCACCCGGGCCAGTCTGCGCCGCACCGTCCGCGGCGCCGGGTACGACGTCCTCGACCTCACGTCCACCGGGGCGCCGTTCTGGGCGCTGCTCGGCGGCGGGCCGCTCCCCGCGGTCCTCGGCGGGCTGTCGAAGCTGCTCACCCGGATCCGGCCGACGCTGTTCGGCTATCAGCACGTCGCCCTGCTCACCCCGCACGCGGCCGAGACGATCATCGCTGGAGAGCACGTCGATGTACAGGACATCCTCAACCGACAGTACGTACCCGCCGACCGGGTCGGCGTCTGAGACGAGCGGGCCGGCGACCGGGGCGGCCCGCCCGATGCAGGAAGCGGCCGTACCGGAAGCGGCCGTACCGGAAGCGGCCGGGTCCGTGTCCGAGGCCACCGTCCCCCGCCCCGCCCCCGCCCCGGAGTCCGGGACACCGGCCACCGCAGTCAGGAGCAAGACATTGACCGTCCCCAGTCTGATGCTGCTGCTTTTCGCCGTGTTCTCGTCGGCGGGCGGCCAGATCATGCTCAAGCACGGGATGAAGGGGGCCGCTGCCGCCGCGCACGGCGGCGGATCCGTCGTCCTGCGCGCCGCGACCAGCCCCTGGGTCGTCCTCGGCCTGCTGGTCTTCGCGGTGTCCGCCGTCGCCTGGATGACCACCCTGGCGACGGTGCCGCTGTCCATCGCCTACCCGTTCAACGCGCTCGGGTACCTGCTGATCGTGCTGGCCGGGGCGACGGTGCTGCACGAGCGGACCTCGCTGTGGACCTGGGGCGGCTCGCTGCTCGTGGTCGTCGGCCTGATCACGGTGATGGCGGGCCAGCGACGCTGACCGCGTCGCCGGACGGGTTCCGCTCCGGAGGCAGTCGCGTCAGAACGCGGCAAATCCGTGAAAGGCAGGTGGGGTGGTCCTGCCGCGTTGTACAGGACCACCCCGTGTCGACGTACGGATGTGCGTACCGCTTCGCCGGTACGTCACCCGGGCGCCCGACGCCGCTGCACCGCACCCGTGCCGTCGTTCGCCGTGCGCGTGCTGCTGCTTCGCCGTGCGCGTGCCGCCGTCGCTACTTCACCGCGCCCGCCATCACACCGGAGACGAACTGGCGCTGGAAGGCGAAGAACACGGCCAGGGGGATGACCATCGACACGAAGGCGCCGGGCGCCAGCACGTCGATGTTGTTGCCGAACTGCCGCACCTGCTGCTGGAGCGCCACCGTGATCGGCGGCGAACCGGAGTCCGCGAAGATCAGCGCGACCAGCATGTCGTTCCATACCCAGAGGAACTGGAAGATGCCGAGCGAGGCGATCGCCGGACCGCCCAGCGGCATCACCACCCGGGTGAACAGCCGGATCTCACCCGCTCCGTCGAGCCGTGCCGCCTCCAGCAGCTCCCTCGGGATCTCCGCGAAGAAGTTCCGCAGCAGGAAGATCGCGAAGGGCAGGCCGAAGGCGGTGTGGAAGAGCACCACGCCGAGTGTCGTCTCGAAGATCCCGATCGCGCCGAAGAGCTTCGAGACCGGTACGAGGGCGACCTGCACCGGCACCACCAGCAGCCCCACCACGACCAGGAACCACCAGTCGCGGCCGGGGAAGTCCATCCAGGCGAAGGCGTATCCGGCCAGCGAGCCGAGCACGACGACGAGAACGGTCGCCGGAACGGTGATCAGGACCGTGCTCAGGATGGAGTGGGTGATCGTCGAGTTGTCCAGCAGCCGGGCGTAGTTGTCGAAGGTGATCTGCGACGGGGCGGTGAAGACCTTCCACCAGCCGTCGGCGGCGATGTCGTCCGCACCGCGCAGCGAGGAGAGCAGCAGCCCGACGGTCGGCATCAGCCAGAACAGGCCCACCAGGACGAGGAAGACGCGCATCGCGCCGCCCCCGGCGCGGGCCGCGACGCGGGCGGCGAGGGACCGCTCGGCCCGCACCGGCCCGGCCTCGGCGGACGTGGTCGAGGCGGTCGTCATCGGCGCCCCTCCTTCCGGATGCGGCGGATGTTGACGTACATCACCGGGAGCACCAGCAGCAGCAGGAGCACGGCGATGGCGCTGCCGATGCCGAGGTCCGCGTCCGTGCCGAACGAGGAGCGGTAGAGCTGGAGCGCCAGCACGTTCGCGTCGGCCACCGAGGAACCCGGCGCGATGATGAAGACCAGGTCGAAGACCTTCAGGACGTTGATCATCAGCGTGACCAGCACCACCGACAGGACCGGCGCGAGCATCGGCACCGTGATCCGGCGGAACACCTGCCATTCGTTCGCTCCGTCCACCCGGGCCGCTTCGAGGAGTTCACGCGGCAGGCCGGCCAGGCCGGCGGCGATCAGCACCATCGCGAACCCGGCCCACATCCACACGTAGGAGCCGATGATCGCCGGAGTGACGAGGGTCGGGCCGAGCCATTCGACCCCGTTGTACGGCTCCCTGAAGTTCGAGGCGGGGAGCCGGAGCTCGGCGCCGTCGGCGGAGGCGGGCAGGGTGAACACCCCGTCCGCGTCGGCCTTCGCGGAGGCCACCACCTCGCCGCCCTTGACCGCCTGGACCTCGATGCCCCGAAGCCCCAGTTCCTTGGCGTCGATGACGTTCGGCCGGCCGCCGCCGCCCTTGGTGAAGTCGAGCCACGCGGTGCCGGTGATCTTGCCGGGCTCCGCCTTCGCGGCCCTCGCGGGTTTCGCGTCCGACGGCATCTTCGCCGGGGCCACGCCGACCAGCGGCAGGCGCACCGGCTCCCCGGCCCGTACCGGCGCCTTGGTGACGAACGAGCCGCCGCTGCCCGGCTTCAGCGGGTGGACCGGCAGCGGATGCGCGTTCGGGTAACCGGCCGACTCGGCGAAGGTGTCGTGCACCCCCACCCAGACGGCGTTGGCGACCCCGCGCTCGGGTGCCTGGTCGTACACCAGCCGGAAGATGATCCCCGCGGCGAGCATCGAGATCGCCATCGGCATGAAGACGACCAGCTTGAACGCGGTGCCCCAGCGGATCCGCTCGGTCAGCACCGCGAAGATCAGCCCGAGGGCCGTGGCGATGGTCGGAGCGAACACGACCCAGATCGCGTTGTTCCTGATCGCCGTACGGATCGTCTCGTCCGTGAACAGCGCCTTGTAGTTGTCGAGTCCGGCGAAGCCCGTGCCCGCCTGGTCGAGGAACGACCGGTAGACGGAGTACCCGATGGGATAGACCACGAGCGCGCCGAGCAGCACCAGAGCCGGTGCCAGGAAGAGCGCGGCGACGACCCGGCGGGTGCCGGTCACGCCCCGGAGGCGGCGCCCCGGGGAGCCGGACGGGGCGCCGTCGGGGGCGGGCGTCGGCCCCGCGTCCCGGCCGCCGGACGGCTTCCGGGGCACGGGCACCGACGGGCGCGCGGACGAATGCGTGTCGGCGGGGGGCACCTCGTCGGCGCCCCCCGCTGCGGCTGTCGTCATCGCGTCAGCTCTTGTACGCCTTGGCCGCGTCGGACTCCAGTCTCGCCTGGGCCCCCGCGATGTCCTTCGGGTTCTTCAGGAAGTCCTGGAGGATCTTCCACTCACCCTTCCCGGGCGTCCCGCCGAACGACTGCGGGGCCTGGTCGGACATGTCGAACCGGACCGCGTCGCCCGCCGCGACCAGCGCCTTCGCCATGGTGCGCTGCACCTCGTTCGGGTACGCGGCGGCGTCCAGGGCCTTGTTCGGCGAGATGAAGCCGCCCTGCTCGGCCATGATCTTCGCCGCGTCGACCGAACCCAGCCAGGTCAGCAGGGCCTGCGCGCCCTTGCCGTCCTTGAGGGCCACCGCCGCGTCGCCCCCCGTCACCACGGGGGATTCGGCGCCGACGGCCGGGAACGGGAACACCTTCGCGTCGGTCCCGATCTTCGCCTTCGTCTGCGCGATGTTGACGCCCACGAAGTCGCCCTCGAAGACCATCGCCGCCTTGGGCTGGTCACCACCGGTGAAGGTCTGGGTGACCGAGGCGGGGAACTCCGTCTGGAGCGCGCCGTCGGCGCCGCCCGCGATCAGCGACGGCTTGCCGAACAGCTCGGCGAGGGTGGTCAGGGCGTTCTTGACGGACGGGTCCGTCCACTTGATCTCGTGCTTGGCCAGCTGGTCGTACTTCTCCGGGCCCGCCTGGGAGAGGTAGACGTTCTCGAACCAGTCGGTGAGGGTCCAGCCGTCCGCGCCGCCGACCGAGACCGGGGCGACGCCCGAGGCGGAGACCGTCTCGGCGGTCGCGAGGAAGTCCTTCCAGGTCTTCGGCTCGGACGCGCCCGCGTTCTCGAACGCCTTGGCGTTGTACCAGATCAGGGACTTGTTGGCGGCCTTGAAGTACACCGCGTACTGGGTGCCGTCCACCGCGCCGAGGTCCTGCCAGACCTTGGCGTAGTTCTTGGTCAGCTGGGCCCGGGCCTCGGTCCCGACGGGCTTGGCCCACTTCTTCCGGGCGGCCTGCTGGATCGCGCCGACCTGCGGGATCATCGCGACGTCCGGCGGCTGACCGCCCGCGATCTTCGTACCGAGGAAGTTGATGATCGGGTCCTGCGCCGGGACGAAGGTGACCGTCGCCCCCGTGCGCTTCTCGAACTCCTTGAGCACCTTGACGAAGTTGGCCTGCTCCGCCCCCGTCCAGACCGCCGCGACCGAGAGCTTCTCGCCGTCCAGCTTCGGCAGGACCAAGCCCGACGAGCTTTCCCCACCGCTCCCGGAGTCCGGGTCGGACTTTCCTTTCCCGCTGTCGTCGTTGCCGCCGCAACCGGTGAGGGCCAGTGCGCCGATGGCGGTGAACACCACGGCGGCCCTGCTGATCCGATGGGTCGTGCGCATAGCTTCCCCGTCTCTCACATCGTCGTGTGCGCACAGTCCTACGCCGGGACCACGGGCGCCGCAATACCGCTTCTGGCTTCAACTCCTTGATCGTAATGGGCTCGTGACGTGCCGTCAGTGCCGATGCGAAGCGCCCGCACGGTCCCCGGGCCGTGCCGGTGCAGGAACGGGGCGGGTGGGGAGCGTGCCGGCGCGGGGACGCGTGCGCCGGGAGCGGGCTGGGCCCGGGCAGGGCTGAACCGGCCGGGGCGGGCGACCCGTTCACGGACGGACGGGGCGGAAGCGGACGGTCCGGGCGGGGCTGGGTGGTCAGGAGCGGACGGGGCCGAGCGGGGCCACCGGGTCGGCGTTCACCGACCGGGCCGCCCGCTCCAGCGCGCTGGCCAGCAGCGCCAGGTCCGTCGGACCGTTGCCCAGCTCACGGACCGGGCGGCGGGCCGGCGGATCGCCCATCCGCTCCCAGTCCAGCGGGACGACAGTGGGCCGCGACGTCGCCGTGCGCGGTATGCGTCCCGTCACCCTGCCGCCCTGGAACGGGGTGACCCGCCCGTCCGGATGGCCCAGGCGGCCACGTCCGGGCGCCGGGTCCTCCGGCGAGCGCGGGACGGCCGGGGCGTCGAGCACGATGCGCAACCGGGCCCCCTGCGCGAGGTCCGTGTCCTCCGTACGCTCCGGGCAGGCCGACGCCGCGACCAGATGGACGCCGAGCCGACCGCCCTCCCGCGCCACGGCCTCCAGGGCCCGCACCACCGAACCGGCGGCGGGACGGCCCGGACTGCCGAGCGCGGGCGCGACCAGTGCGTCGAAGTCGTCGACCAGGACGACGAGCCGAGGCAGCGGGGAGGGGCCGGGGACCGCGGGCCGCGCACCGGCGGGGCGCAGCCGGAGCGTCCCGCTCATCGGGGAGTCCACGTCGCCGCGCTGTTCGGCGGCGCTCGGCGGACGCTGACCGACCATCCGCCGTGCCAGCTCCCGCCGTTGGTGCCAGGCGCCGAAGTCCTCCTCGCCCAGCAGTTCGGCGCGCCGCTTCAGCTCGCCGCCCAGCGCCTGCGCGAACTCCCGCATCCGTACCGGATCGCTGGCCACCAGATGCGTGAAGGCATGCGGGAGTTCGGCGCACGGGGCCAGGCCCTCGCCGCGCTCAGCACCGGCGCCGTCGACCAGCACGATGCCGAGCCGGTCGGGCCGGTCGGCGGCGGCCAACGAGGCGGCGACGGCGCGCAGCAGCTCCGTACGTCCGCTGCCGGGCGGACCTTCGAGCAGGAGATGGGGGCCCTCCTCCGTCAGGTCCACGCCGACCGCGCCCCGGGGCCCGGCACCGAGCACCACGAAGGGGCGGCCGAAGGCAGAGGCGGAGGCCGAGGCTCCGCGGCCCCGCACGGCCGCCGCCGTGCCCGTGCCGGCTCCTGTTCCCCTCCCGGACCCCGTTCCCGTGTCCGCGCCGGTGCTCGCACCCGCGTGCGCGGCCACTGAGGTACGTCCTGTCGCGGTTCCGCCCGTGCCGTTCCACGCGCCGGCCCCGGCGACGGTGCGGGAGCCGGGGGCCGGCGCGGGCGACCCGCCGTAGCGTCCGCCGCTGACCCGGGGGGCGCTGGTGTCGGGGTACGGGGTGCGCCCGGAGCCCCGGCCCTCATGTGCCCCATGCCCCTCGTCGGCGTCCGGCGTGCCGTGGGCCTCGTGGGTCCCGCGCGCGTCGCCGCGGGCCGGGCCGTGGCTCACCGTGCCGACGTGCGTGACGGTGTCGCTGCCGGGGTACGCGGAGCGCCCCGCAGCGGGACCGTATCCGCCGGGGCCGGACGGCGGGCCGAGGACCGAGCGCTGGGTACCCACGCGGGGGGTGACGCCGCGCGCCTGCTGGGCGGGGTGGCGCGTACGGCCCGAACCGGGGTCGTCCGGTTCGGCCGCGCCCGTACCGCCACCGACGCCCGCGGGGCCGACCGGACGCCGGGCCGCGGCGGACGCGGCGGCCGCCGCGGTCATCGGCGGCGTGGGGGGCCGTTCGTCCGCCGCGGACGCCCAGCGGGCCATCAGGGAGGCCGGGGTGGCCCGGGCCAGACCCAGTTCGTCCAGCAGTCGGGCGGAGAGCGGCAGCGCGGTCGATGCGGTCCCGCCGTGCGCCGACGCCGCGGCGTCCGTGCGCAGCGGGGCCAGGGCCCGGCCGAACCGCTCGGCCCAGTGCGCCGAGACCGCGTCCACCGCGGCGACCGTGCCGCGGCCCGCCGCCCGGCCGTCGGCCGTGCGCAGCAGCCGCAGGGCCGTCGCCACGTCGCCGCTCAGCATCGCGACCGCCCCGCACTCGCGGAACGCGATCGAGGCGTGGCAGGCGGCCTCGTACGTCGCCGCGACCGGGGAGGTGGGCGTGGCGGCCGGGGTCTCGGCCAGACAGATCAGATGGATCCCGGCGGCGGCACCGGCGGCGGCCAGCCGGGCGGTGCTCTCGCGCAGTGCCGCCGACCCGGGGTCGCCGTCGACGATCAGAACGGTGAACGGCCCCGCGTACCGCGCGGCGGCCTCCCCGATCGTGGCCCGGTCCAGGCTCGCCCAGCCGGGCCCGAGCGGGCCCTCGTCCAGCCGCCGGACCAGCTCGGCCGAGCGGGCGAGGGCCTGCTCGCGGTCGTACGCGAGAAGCAGCCGGCAGTCCTGGCCGCGCGTCGGACGCACGTGCGGCAGCCAGCCGAGCCAGGCCCACTCGCGCCTGCGTTCCTCGGCGCCGCGCGCCCGGTCCGCGCTGAACAGCACGATCTCCAGATCGGCGGGGGAGTGCAGCGCGGCGAGCTGCGCCACCACCGAACGGGCGAGCCCGGCGAGCCGGTTCCGCGGCCCGGCCAGGCCGAGCGAACCGGCCTCCCGCAGCCCCACGGTCACCGGCACGGCGGGCAGCTCGGCCCGGTCGGTCGTGCCCAGCCGCACCACGAGTGCCTCCGGGTGCGCGGTTCCGCGCTCCCAGAGCCGGGGGCCGGGGCCGAGCGCGGTCAGCAGCACGGCCGCGGGATCGGGCCAGATGCTTCCCGCCGCCGGCTTCGCGGGGAGTCCGGCGGAGTCCCCGTGCGACGGCGCGGCGGCGCCGGTCCCGTCGGGCGCCGCCCCATGGGCGCTCTCGCCCCTGCCGCCCGCGAGCCGGCGCGCCCAGGCACCTATCCCGCCCTTCCGGGGCGCTTCGCCCTCCGGAGGGGCGGAGGCGGGGCCGCCAGCGGCGTCCGAGGTGCTCGAAGCACCGCCCGGGAGGCCGGAGGGGGCGGGGCGACGGCCGGTCGCGGTGCCGCCGTGCCCTCCGCCACCGCCCTCCAGGGCGTCGTGCGCCGCCGCGCCGTGTCCGGTTCCGGATCCGTGCCCCGTCCCGGGGGAGACCCCCGGGGCGTACGCATGGCCGGAATCATGGCCGGAATCGTGCTCGTAGGTCGGCCCGTCGACCGCGCCCGCCGTGTCGGACACCCGCAGGTGCCCCTCGCCGTCCGGCGCCGTCGCCAGCGTCGGCGTGCGCGCGCCGGAGGTCAGCAGGAGCGTCGACTCGCCGAGCCGCAGCAGGGCGCCGGGCTTCAGCCGGACCGGACGCTCGTGGACCGGCCTGCCGTCGAGCAGGGTGCCGTTGGTGGACCCCAGGTCCGTCACCGAGACCAGCCCGTCCTCGGCGACCGTCACCGCGCAGTGCAGCCGCGAGACGTCGGGGTCGTCGAGCGGGACGTCCGCGTCGGCGGAGCGGCCGATGCTGATCCGGCCGCCGTGCAGCAGGTGGACCCCGCCCGCGTCGGGCCCCGCCACCACGTGCAACTGGGCCGGAACGGCGTCGTCACCGGCGTCGTCCTCGCCCGGGACCTGGAGCGAGAGCACGGCCCCGTCGACCAGCGGGGGTTCGCCCAGCGCGCACCGGTGCGCGTCGAGCCGCTCGCGCCCGGCGAACAGCACCACGGCACCGCCGCCGGCCGGCCCGTCGGACCCGGAGACGGCCGAGGCCAACCCGGGCGCCACGGCGGCGAGCGCCGTTCCCGGCGGGGCGGTGACCAGCACGTCACAGGCGCGCGCCGGGGTCTGGCCGCTGCGCGGCGCGAGGACGGTCAGCCGGATCTGCATCGCCGTCAGCGGTCCCTTCTGCGCGGGGCGCCGAGCAGGGGGAACGCCCTGTTGATCTCCCCCCACCCGGCACGGACGCGTCGTCCGGTACAGGATCGTCACGAGCCGCGGGGTTTCCCCTCCCACAGTCCGTGCTGTACGCATCCTCGCACCTGCCGCCGACAGTCCGCCCGGCGACCGCCGGAAAATGATCTTGATTGGCCGAGTGTGCGCCCATAAGTGCCCGCCCGCGTGCCGCTCGCGGCGCGCTCCGCGGCCCCGCAAGCGTTCCGGCCCCAGTCCCGGTCCCCGTCCCGGCGCCCTGACCCGAGCCCTGCTTTCGTCACCGGAACCGTCCCGTCGGTGCTCGCCCGGTCCGTGTCCGGCGGCCGGCCCGTCTGCGGCAACCATCGGCCGAAAAGGAGCGTCTTGTTCCACGACGGCGCGGCACCGGACTCCGTCCGGCCGCCCTTCGGGCGACGGCGCCGGTTTGACGACAGCCTCTAGAGTGGGCCGGAACTCCGGGTGCGAATCCGGGACCACCGTGAACACCACGATCTGCAGGGAGCGCATGACGTGCGGCCGGTAGGCAGCAAATACCTGCTTGAGGAGCCGCTGGGGCGCGGCGCCACGGGCACCGTCTGGCGAGCTCGCCAGCGGGAGACCGCGGGTGCCGAGGCGGCCGTCGCCGGCGAGCCCGGCGAGACCGTGGCGATCAAGGTCCTGAAGGAGGAGCTCGCCAACGACGCGGACGTCGTGATGCGGTTCCTGCGCGAGCGCTCGGTGCTGCTCCGGCTCACCCACGAGAACATCGTGCGCACCCGTGACCTGGTCGTCGAGGGCGATCTCCTCGCCCTCGTCATGGACCTGATCGACGGCCCCGACCTGCACCGGTACCTCCGCGACAATGGCCCGCTCACCCCGGTCGCCGCCGCCCTGCTCACCGCGCAGATCGCGGACGCGCTCGCCGCCAGCCACGCCGACGGCGTGGTCCACCGCGACCTGAAGCCCGCCAACGTCCTGCTCGACGAGCGCGACGGCGCGATGCGCCCCATGCTCACCGACTTCGGCATCGCGCGCCTGGCCGACTCCCCGGGCCTCACCCGGACCCACGAGTTCGTCGGCACTCCCGCCTACGTAGCACCCGAGTCCGCCGAGGGCCGCCCGCAGACCTCCGCCGTCGACATCTACGGCGCGGGCATCCTGCTGTACGAGCTGGTCACCGGCCGCCCGCCGTTCGCCGGTGGCACCGCCCTCGAAGTCCTGCACCGGCACCTCAGCGAGGAGCCCCGCCGCCCCACCACCGTCCCGGAACCGCTGTGGACGGTCATAGAGCGCTGCCTGAGCAAGGACCCGGACCGGCGCCCCAGTGCCGAGAACCTGGCCCGCGCGCTGCGCACCGTCGCGGCCGGCATCGGCGTCCACGCCGGCGCCGCCGAGATCGCCGCGGCCGACGGGGTGGCAGCCCTGCTCGCCCCCGACCCGTCGCCCGCGCCCGTACCGGAGACCCCCGGCGCCGCCGCCCCGACGCAGGTGCTGCCGAGCAACGCCGGTTCGTACGACCCCGACGGGGCGACCAGTGTTCTGCCTCACACCTCCGGCCAGGGCGGCCCGGGCGGGCAGGCCGGCCCGACCACGGTCATGCCGTCCGTGCCCCCGGGCCCGGACGGCCCCCCGCAGCCCGAGGACCCGCACCCCTGGCAGTCCCAGCTCCAGGCCGCCCGCGACCGCAACGAGCAGACGCAGGTCCAGTACCTCGACCCCAGCCAGGACCCGCTGCGCCGTCGCCCCCAGCGGCCCCAGCCGCAACCGCAGCCCCGGCCGCAGCGAGCCCAGCAGCCGCCGCAGCACCAGCCGTACCCGCCGCAGCAGTACCCGCCTCAGCAGTACGCCCCCCAGCCGTACCAGCCGCAGCCCCAGCCCCAGCAGCCCCCGCCGCCGCCTCCGCAGCGCCAGCAGTACGCGCCCCCGCAGCAGCCCGCGCCCCGCCCGCCCCGCGAGCCGCGGCAGCGCAGCGCCAACCCGATGCGCATCCCCGGCCTCGGCTGCCTCAAGGGCTGCCTGTTCACCCTGGTCCTGCTCTTCGTCGCCGGCTGGCTGATCTGGGAACTGACCCCGCTCCAGGACTGGATCGGCCAGGGCAAGAGCTACTGGCAGGCGATCACCGACACGGTCTCCGACATCACCGACTGGATCTCCAAGCTCGGCGGCAGTGACAGCGGCAACGGCGGCGCAGGCACCGGCCCCTGAGCCGTCGTCCGATGCGACGACGGGCGTCGGCGCATCATCAACTCTGTAGCTATGTCGACTTCCGCGGGACGGAATCCCCGTGATTCCACCGCAATTCGCCCGCGGAAGCGAGGGCTGGCACCATCCCGGGCACTCAACCCCCCGGCCGACGCGTAACTTTGTCGACCGGGGGTCATGAGCGACGGTCCATCGCCAGCCGCTGAGGGAGCAGTCTTGGCACGGAAAATCGGCAGCCGGTACACCGCCCACCAGATCCTGGGGCGCGGCAGCGCCGGCACGGTGTGGCTCGGCGAGGGGCCCGAGGGGCCGGTGGCCATCAAGCTGCTCCGCGAGGACCTCGCGTCCGACCAGGAGCTCGTGGGCCGCTTCGTCCAGGAACGCACCGCGCTGCTCGGCCTGGACCACCCCCACATCGTCGCCGTCCGTGACCTCGTGGTGGACGGCAACGACCTCGCCCTGGTCATGACCCTGGTGCGCGGCACGGACCTGCGCACCCGCCTCGACCGTGAACGCCGCCTCGCGCCCGAGGCCGCGGTCGCGATCGTTGCGGACGTCGCCGACGGCCTGGCCGCCGCGCACGCCGCCGGAGTGGTCCACCGCGACGTCAAACCGGAGAACATCCTCCTCGACATGGAGGGCCCGCTCGGCCCCGGCAACGCGCACCCTGCCCTGCTCACCGACTTCGGCGTGGCCAAGCTGATCGACACCCCGGGACGCACCAGAGCCAGCAAGATCATCGGCACCCCGGACTACCTGGCCCCCGAGATAGTCGAGGGCCTACCGCCCCGCGCCGCAGTCGACATCTACGCCCTCGCGACCGTCCTGTACGAACTCCTCGCCGGCTTCACCCCGTTCGGCGGCGGACACCCCGGCGCGGTGCTGCGCCGCCACGTGACGGAGACGGTCGTCCCCCTCCCCGGCATACCCGAGGAACTCTGGCAGCTCCTCGTCCAGTGCCTGGCCAAGGCCCCGGCCTCCCGGCTGCGCGCCTCCGAGCTCGCGTCCCGGCTGCGCGAGACGCTCCCGCAACTGGCAGGCATCCCGCCGCTGGACGTCGACGAGCCCGGCACCGAGCCCGAGCCTCGGACGTACGACGAGGCGCCGCACGCCCCCGCCTCCGAGGAGCCCCGCCGCCGCGGCGCGGTCCCGCTGGTCCCCGGCTCGTCCACGGACTCCAACCGCGACACCCACACCAGCATGCGCGTCCCGGCCCCCGACGAGCTCTCCGGCGGCCCCCGCGGCACCGCCCGCGCCCCGCGCTCCCCGGGCGCGCCCCGCCCCGGCTCGGCCCGCAACAAGTCCGCGGCCGTCCGCAAGCGCCGCCTCACCCTGGGCGTCGCCGCCCTGGTGCTGGCGGCGGCGCTGGGCGTGGGCGGCTGGCTGGCGCTGAGCGGCGACTCCTCGGACGCGCCCCCGCAGGACACGGAGAGCTCGGCCCCGGCGATCCCCTGAGCCGGGCCGCCGTACCCGTCGCACGGGCGGCGCACCCGGCCGCCGAGCCGTGACCGCGGCCGTGTCCACGTGCGCCGACGGCACGCGACGAGCGGCGTCACGGAGTCGTGATCGCCAGGCGCCGGAGGGAAAGCGACGAGCGGCTTCGGCGGGACGCGGTCGACGGCGTCACCGAGACGTGATCATGCGGCCCGGGGAAGGTCCGCTCCGACAGCCGTTACGCTGGACCCGTGGCAGTCGTCGATATTTCCGAAGAGCTGAAGTCCCTCTCCTCGACCATGGGGTCCATCGAGGCCGTCCTGGACCTGGATGCGCTGAGGGCGGACATCGCCGCGCTCGAGGAGCAGGCGGCCGCGCCCTCCCTCTGGGACGACCCCGAGGCGGCGCAGAAGATCACCAGCAGGCTTTCGCACCTCCAGGCCGAGGTCCGCAAGGCCGAGGCCCTCCGCGCCCGCATCGACGATCTCGGAGTCCTCTTCGAGCTCGCCCAGGACGAGGGCGACGCCGACACGCTGGCCGAGGCAGAGGCCGAGCTGGACGCCGTCAAGAAGGCGCTGGACGAGATGGAGGTCCGTACGCTCCTCTCCGGCGAGTACGACTCCCGCGAGGCCCTGGTCAACATCCGGGCCGAGGCGGGTGGCGTGGACGCGGCGGACTTCGCCGAGAAGCTCCAGCGCATGTACCTCCGCTGGGCCGAGCAGCACGGCTACAAGACCGAGGTCTACGAGACGTCGTACGCGGAGGAGGCCGGCATCAAGTCGACCACCTTCGCCGTCCAGGTCCCGTACGCCTACGGCACGCTCTCCGTCGAGCAGGGCACCCACCGGCTCGTCCGGATCTCACCCTTCGACAACCAGGGCCGCCGCCAGACGTCCTTCGCGGGCGTCGAGGTGCTGCCCGTGGTCGAGCAGACCGACCACATCGAGATCGACGAGTCCGAGCTGCGCGTCGACGTGTACCGCTCCTCGGGCCCCGGCGGCCAGGGCGTCAACACCACGGACTCCGCGGTGCGCCTGACCCACATCCCGACCGGCATCGTGGTCTCCTGCCAGAACGAGCGCTCGCAGATCCAGAACAAGGCGTCCGCGATGAACGTCCTCCAGGCGAAGCTCCTGGAGCGCCGTCGTCAGGAGGAGCAGGCCAAGATCGACGCCCTCAAGGGTGACGGCGGCAACTCCTGGGGCAACCAGATGCGGTCGTACGTCCTGCACCCGTACCAGATGGTCAAGGACCTGCGTACGGAATTCGAGATGGGCAACCCGGAAGCGGTCTTCAACGGTGAGATCGACGGCTTCCTGGAGGCGGGCATCCGCTGGCGCAAGCAGCGGGAGAAGTAGCGGCAAGCGGAGAAACGACCGACGAAGGAGCGGCCGGTCCCGGAATCCCCACGGGGTTCGGGCACCGGCCGCTCCTTCGTCGGTGCCGCTCACGGGGCCGGTCCCGAAGGGGAGTTGGGGCCGGGAGCCGCACGGGCGGCTTGACGGGGCGGTCTGGCGAGTGCGTCACAGTCTGGCTGCTGAACGACGGTCAACTGCGAGCAAACCGGTGCACATTGCTTGGAACGGCCTTGACGTAATTCTTAACTGTGGACAGGGTGCTAGAGCAGCATGCGTATGTCCGGGACGGGTGTGAACGGGGGCGGGCGGCATGGCTACGACTCGATGTGGCGCCGTTCGGAGCGAACCCTGCGGAGCCGAGGCCCACATATGGCTGCTCCACTGACGAGAACAGCTACTGGGGGTAGCAACAGATGACCAAGAAGACGCGAGTACGCGTCGCGCGGATCGCCGCCGGTGCGGTGATCGCCGCAGGGGCCTCGCTCACCGCTGCCGGTGCGGCACAGGCCATGGGCGGCGACCTTGGTATCGGCGTGGAGGCCGACGACACGGCGATCAGCGCCCAGGCCGGGCTCACCGGCGAGGACGACGGCGGCAACGGTGGGGGCCCCGGTGGCGTCGACGATGGCGGCGCGGGCTCGGACGGCGGTGCCGATGGCGGCGCGGGCTCTGACGGTGGCGCCGATGGTGGCGCCGACGGTGGTGCGGGCTCGGACGGCGGTGCCGGTGCCGATGGTGGCGCTGGTACCGATGGTGGCGCGGGCGCGGATGGCGGTGCCGGTACCGATGGCGGTGCTTCCGACGGCGGCAACGGCAACGGTGGCCAGCAGTCGGGTGGCAACGGCAACGGCGGTCAGCAGTCCGGCGGCAACGGCAACGGTGGCCAGCAGTCCGGCGGCAACGGCAACGGTGGCCAGCAGTCGGGTGGCAACGGCAACGGCGGTCAGCAGTCCGGCGGCAACGGCAACGGTGGCCAGCAGTCCGGCGGCAACGGCAACGGCGGCAACGGCTCCTCCGGCACGTCCGGCAGCGGCTCGTCGGGCACGTCCGGGAGCGGCTCGTCCGGTACCACGGGCAACGCCTCCTCTGGCACCACGGCCGGCGGCGGCGACACCGGTTCTTCCACCGGTGAGACCGGCACCTGCACTGTCGACCTCGACGGCGCGAAGTGCGCCGACAACACCACCCCGGACTCCGCCGGCAACCAGCCGGTGGAGCAGGGCAAGGGCAAGGACGAGCTCGCCGAGACCGGCGCCGCCGAGACCACGTTCCTGCTGGTCGGCGCCGCGACGATGATCGCCGGGGGCATCGGCTTCCGGATCCTGCCGCGCCTGGTGAACGGTCGTACCGTCGCCTGACGGTGACCGCACCGTGTAACCACGCGTATGCGTGAAAGGGCCCGGGATGCCCATCGGCATCCCGGGCCCCTTCACGTACACTCCTGGCGCGCACCCGCCGTGTACGTCCGCTCGCAGCCCGTACGCGCCGTTTGCACTCGCTCCGGACGCGGACCGGCGCTACACGGTCTGGTGCGCCAGCAGCGCCAGTGCGCCCAGCATCACCACCAGCAGGGCCACCAGCGTCACCGGACTCAGCCCCGCGAGGACGCCCTGCTCCTGCTGGAGCCGCTCCCGGCTCGCCCGGCACACGGGGCAGCGGCCCTCGCTCACGGGCGCCGCGCAGTTCGCGCACACCAGTCGGTCATAGGTCATGCGCTTTCCTCCTCCCGCGCGGCGGAGCCGCATATGCCTTCTCTCCGCACAACGCTCACGGAAACGCAACCGTTCCCCCTCCCACTGTGCCAGCTCGCGCGGATTTCGGCGCGGCCCGTCCGGGACCACCCGTTCCGCAACGCTCGCGCCCCCGCCCGCGGCCGGTGCCGTTCCGCCATAAATCGCCCAACGAAGGACGCGCGCCTGCACGCGTCAGCCGGGTTCGCGTAGTGTCACGCACACCTACTCCCGGCCGACCGTGGTGCATCCGTGATCCGATTCGACAACGTCTCCAAGACCTACCCGAAGCAGAGCCGTCCCGCTCTCCGGGATGTGTCGCTCGATATCGAGAAGGGCGAGTTCGTCTTCCTGGTGGGCTCCTCCGGCTCCGGCAAGTCCACCTTCATGAGACTCATCCTCCGCGAGGAACGCGCCAGCACGGGCTCGGTCCACGTCCTGGGCAAGGACCTCGCCCGCCTGTCCAACTGGAAGGTGCCGCACATGCGCCGCCAGTTGGGCACGGTGTTCCAGGACTTCCGGCTCCTCCCCAACAAGACCGTGGCGCAGAACGTGGCGTTCGCGCAGGAGGTCATCGGCAAGCCGCGCGGCGAGATCCGCAAGGCGGTGCCCCAGGTCCTCGACCTGGTCGGCCTCGGCGGCAAGGAGGACCGGATGCCCGGCGAGCTCTCCGGTGGTGAGCAGCAGCGCGTGGCGATCGCGCGGGCGTTCGTGAACCGCCCCATGCTGCTGATCGCGGACGAGCCGACCGGTAACCTCGACCCGCAGACCTCCGTCGGCATCATGAAGCTGCTGGACCGGATCAACCGGACCGGCACCACCGTGATCATGGCGACCCACGACCAGAACATCGTCGACCAGATGCGCAAGCGCGTCATCGAGCTGGAGCAGGGCCGTCTCGTACGTGACCAGGCCCGCGGCGTCTACGGCTACCAGCACTGAGCATCGAGCACTGAAAGGACGCCATGCGCGCCCAGTTCGTCCTGTCGGAGATCGGCGTCGGCCTCCGTCGCAACCTCACGATGACCTTCGCCGTCGTCGTCTCCGTCGCCCTCTCGCTCGCCCTGTTCGGCGGCGCGCTGCTGATGCGCGAGCAGGTCAGCACGATGAAGGACTACTGGTACGACAAGGTCAACGTCTCGATCTTCCTCTGCAGCAAGAGCGATGTGACCTCGACGCCCAAGTGCGCCAAGGGGGCCGTCACGGCCCAGCAGAAGAAGGAGATCGAGGCCGATCTCAAGAAGATGGACGCCGTCCAGACGGTCACGTACGAGTCGGCCGACGAGGCGTACAAGCACTACCAGGAGCAGTTCGGCGACTCGCCCATGGCGGGCAACATCACGCCGGACCAGATGCAGGAGTCGTTCCGGGTCAAGCTGCACGACCCGAAGAAGTACAAGGTCGTCGCCACCGCGTTCGCCGGTCGTGACGGGGTGCAGTCCGTCCAGGACCAGAGGTCCATCCTGGACAACCTCTTCGGGCTGATGAACGGTATGAACGTGGCCGCCGTCTTCGTGATGGTGCTGATGCTGGTGATCGCGCTGATGCTGATCGTGAACACCGTCCGGGTGTCCGCGTTCAGCCGGCGGCGGGAGACCGGCATCATGCGGCTGGTCGGTGCCTCCGGCTTCTACATCCAGATGCCGTTCATCATGGAGGCCGCGTTCGCCGGTCTCATCGGTGGCGTGCTCGCCTGCGTGATGCTGCTGGCCGGGCGGTACTTCCTGATCGACGGCGGTCTGGCACTCCAGAGCAAGCTGACCCTGATCGACTTCATCGGCTGGGACGCGGTCCTCACCAAGCTGCCCCTGGTGCTGGCGATCGGGCTGCTGATGCCCGCCGTTGCCGCTCTCCTCGCGCTCCGCAAGTACCTGAAGGTGTGACGAGTGCCCACCGCGGTGAACGGCCAACCGCCCGTTGCTCCGTGGGGTGTTGTCCTAGACTCGGCGCCATGTCGGGTCCCGTACGGTGTTTCGGGCCCCGCGGCGTACGCCGCGGGGCCGCCCTGACATTGGTCTTCGCGTCCGTGCTGGCCACCGCGGCCGCCACCGGCTCGCTGCCGCGCGACAAGGCGAAGTCTCCGGTTCCGGCGGCCCGTTCCGTCGTCCCCGTCACCTCCGCCGCGCCCGCGGCCACCGTCGACGGCGACGAGGTCGCCTCGGCCGCCGCCCGCGCCGTGGCCGACGGCAAGTC
Source organism: Streptomyces sp. NPDC001750 (assembly GCF_042892615.1). Lineage (NCBI taxonomy): Bacteria > Bacillati > Actinomycetota > Actinomycetes > Kitasatosporales > Streptomycetaceae > Streptomyces > Streptomyces sp. NPDC001750. The sequence continues at coordinate 60,076 of NZ_JBIAUE010000007.1, forward strand.
CGGTACGGAAGCGGCCGAGAGGGTCGTCAGCCGCAGCGGCGACCGCTGGGGCGCGGTGTACGACGAGCGGCAGTACGAGGAGTTCGAGCAGGCGCTCGACGGCTCGTACACCGGAGTCGGGATCGCCGCGAAGCGCTCGGCCGACGGGCTGGTCGTGGTGGCCCGGGTGCAGCCCGGCGGCCCCGCCGACCTGGCCGGTGTCGAGCCGGGCGACCTGCTCCGCACCATCGACGGCCGACGGATGGACCGGCGCCCCGTCGCGGAGGCCGTCGCCCTGCTGCGCGGGGACCGCACGGAGGCCGCGGCGGGCAGCACCGTGGTCCTGGGCGTCCAGCGCGGTTCCGTCCTCCGTACGAAGACGCTGAGCCGGGCCAGGCTCAGCACCGAGGCCGTCACCGTGCGACGGATCGGACCGGACCGTTCCGCGTTCTCCGCGCCCGCCGCGCCTTCCACGGCGGTGCTGATCGACGTCGACTCGTTCACCAGGGGTTCGGGGACCGAGGTACGGGACGCGGTCCGCGGGGCCCCGGCCGGGGCCGGAGTGCTGCTCGATCTGCGGGGCAACTCCGGCGGCCTGGTCACGGAGGCCGTCACCGCCGCCTCCGCCTTTCTGGACGGCGGCCTGGTCGCCACGTACGACGTGCGCGGGGAACAGCGGGCCCTCTACGCGGAGCCGGGCGGCGACACCGACCGCCCGCTCGTCGTCCTCGTCGACGGCGGCACGATGAGCGCCGCCGAACTCCTCACCGGCGCGCTCCAGGACCGGGGCCGCGCCGTCACGGTCGGCTCGCGCACCTTCGGCAAGGGCTCGGTCCAGATGCCCAGCAGGCTCCCGGGCGGTGCGGTGGCCGAGCTGACCGTCGGCCACTACCGCACCCCCGCGGGCCGCGGTGTCGACGGCCGCGGCATCACCCCGGACCTCGTGGTCGACTCCCGGGCCGAGCAGCGGGCCGAGACGGTATTGAGTGGCCTCGGAGGCGGGTCATAGTGCGAAAATGGCCGCACTATGGCTAAGGAAAAGGACACGGGGCGCAAGCTCATCGCGCAGAACAAGAAGGCCCGGCACGATTACCACATCCTCGACACCTACGAGTGCGGTCTCGTCCTCATGGGCACCGAGGTCAAGTCGCTGCGTCTGGGCAGGGCATCCCTGGTGGACGGTTTCGTCCAGATCGACGGCGGCGAGGCGTGGCTGCACAACATCCACGTCCCGGAGTACGTGCAGGGCACCTGGACCAACCACTCGGCGAAGCGGAAGCGCAAGCTGCTGATGCACCGGGCCGAGATCGACAAGCTGGAGTCGAAGGCGAGCGAGACCGGCCACACGATCGTGCCCCTCGCGCTGTACTTCAAGGACAGCCGGGTCAAGGTCGAGATCGCGCTCGCCAAGGGCAAGAAGGAGTACGACAAGCGGCAGACCCTGCGCGAGAAGCAGGACCTGCGGGAGACCAACCGCGCGATCGCGGCGGCGCGGCGGCGCCAGCGCGGCACCCACTGAAGCGGGGCGCGCACGCCGGGCCCCGGCCGGGGCCCGGAGAACGGAAGCCCGGGGACGGCGGAGGTCGGCGGCGGAAGGCGTACGGCCGGGCCCGCGGGAATAGGCTGGCATCGTCGTGCGTTGGTCACGTACGATGGCATCGCACCTCACAGCGGGTGCACGCATTGAAAACACAACATGGGGATGATCGGTTTCGACAGCGGCTGTCGAAGCAGGGGAAGCGTGTCGAGGAAGCGGCAATGATCTCGTAAACCATATGTCGCAACCAATAATCGCCAACACCAAGCGCGATTCCTTCGCCCTCGCTGCCTAAGTAGCGACTTGCGAAGTGTCAGCCCGGGGTTGATCCCGACCCGGATCCTGGCATCATCAAGGGATCTAAACTTCTAGACCCGGTCACGGGGCCCAGAAGGAAATCAAACAGTGACTGAGCCCGTCGGAGACTTGTTCGCGTGATCTCCGGGGCTGAGAAAATCGCAGCGGACTGCACACGGAGAAGCCCTGATTCCGCACCGTTGGACGCGGGTTCGATTCCCGCCATCTCCACAATTCCCATGTGAACGAGGACCCCGTTGCCCGCCCGGCAGCGGGGTCCTCGTTCGTTTGTCCCGGGTCGGCGCGCCCCGGGTCCGTGCGTCCTGGGTCCGTGCATCCTGGGGTCCGTACGCGCCGGGTTCCTGCGCGACGGGCCGGTCATCGGGGCGTACCGGTCATTCCGGGTGCCGTGCCCATGCGCCGGTTCCTGGGACGCGGACCCCGGCCGCGGCGACGATCAGTGCCAGGGCCGCCGCGCACACCGGTACGCCGTAGCCCGTCACGTGCCCCGCGTGCTCGACCATCCAGCCGCCGGTCGCCGAACCGGCGGCGATCCCGCCCAGCAGCGCGGTCACCGCGAGCGTCATGCCCTCGTTCAACTGACCCTCCGGCGTGAGGCGTTGGACCAGTGTCATCCCGGTGACCATCGTCGGGGCGGTCGCCGCACCGGCCAGCAGCAGCGCGCCCGAGAGTACCGGCAGAGCGTCGGTCCAGGAGGCGGCGAGCAGCGGCAGCGACATCAGCGCCGTCATCCCCGCCAGGCAGCCCAGCAGCCGCCGCCTGATGGCAGGGGCCGGGCGCAGCGATCCGTACAGCAGCCCCGCCGCGCACGAACCGGCCGCCTGGAGGGCCAGGATCGCGCCCCCGGCGTGGGCGATCGTGACGACTTCCATCGAGCCGAAGACCGCCCCGGTGGCGAGGAAGGCGGCGAGCAGGGCGGGCATGCCGGGGGCGCGGAGCGGGGAGCCGGCGCGGGTGCGGGGCGAGACCGGAGGCTCCGTGGCGCGCTGGGCCGCGAAGATCAGTACGCCGGTCATCAGCAGGATCGCCCCGACGAGCGTTCCGGCCTCCGGGAAGAGCGAGCCGCACAGCAGGGCGGCGAGGACCGGGCCGAGCATGAAGCAGAGCTCGTCCATGGCCTGTTCGAAGGAGTTCGCCGTGTGCAGGGCGGCCTGATCGCCCCGGTGCAGATGGGCCCAGCGGGCCCGGGACATCCCGCCGGTGTTGGGGGTGGTGGCGGTCGCGGCGTAGCAGGCGAAGAGTGTCCAGTCCGGGGCGTCGTAGTGCACGCACAGCAGGAGGGCGAGGGAGCCCAGTACGGCGATCGCGGTGGCCGGGACCGCGACCCTGGCCTGCCCGTACCGGTCGACGAGGCGTGCCGTCCAGGGCGCGACCACCGCCGTCGCGGCGAGCCCGACCGCGGTGACGGCCCCCGCCAGGGCGTACGAGCCGCGTGATCCGGCGATCATGATCACCGCGCTGACGCTGAACATCCCCATGGGCAGCCGGGCGAGGAGGTTGCCCGCCGTGAAGGCGCGTGCGCCCGGGGTGGCGAGGAGCCGGAGGTAGGGATCGGCGGAGGTCCGTCGGACGGAGGAGGGGGCGTCACGGGCGGCGATGACCAGCAGGTCCCCGGAGAGCGCGAACGTGGGAGCGGAGGGCGGGTTTCTCTCGTACGGCATGGGATCACCCTCGGGGCGCGCGGTCCGCGGGGTCCAACACCTTCTGCCCGCTGATTGACGCGCCCGTGTTGTAAATTCTCGGCATGGTTCCCCATGACGGTGCCGGAACGGGCAGTTGGATGAGCAGCCGCGGCGACATCGACCCCCGGCTGCTCCGCGCCTTCGTGGCCGTCGCCGAGGACCTGCACTTCACCCGTGCCGCCGCCCGCCTCTTCGTCGCCCAGCAGGCACTGAGCCGGGACGTCCGGCGGCTGGAGCGCGAACTGGGCACGGAACTCTTCGTGCGCACCACCCGGCAGGTGGCCCTGACCGCCGACGGGGAACGACTCCTTCCGTACGCCCGGCGGGTGCTGGAGGCGCACGCCGATCTCGCCGCCGCCTTCCGGGATGCCGCCGCCCGCCCGCTCCTCGTCGACCTCAACACCGACGGCATGACGGCGGCCCGGGTGCTCGCCCGCGCGCGTGAACTGGTTCCCTCGTGCGAGCTGATGGCGCGCTTCGAGAGCGGCCTGACCTGGGCGGCGGGGGAGATCCTGGCCGGCCGGCTCGACGTCTCCTTCGGCCGTGCCGCAGGGCTCGATCCGGCGGTGCGGGCGCGGCTCGGCGTGCTGCCGGTGCGGTACGAGCCGATGGCCGTTCTGCTGCCCGTCGATCATCCGCTCGCCGGGCGGGAGGCCGTCGCCCCGGGCGACCTGGCCGGCGAGACCGTGTACGCGGGTGACGGGAATCCGCGTACGGGGGAGTGGACGGACCTCGCCCGGCTGCTGTTCGCGGAGTGGGGCATCGAACTCGCGCCTCCGGTTCCGCTCGCGGTCGGCGTGGCCGAGTTCCAGCGGGTCATGGCGAAGTCGGCGAACCCGGTGCTGTGCGTCGTCGGCTTCCCGCCGTTGCCGGGGACCGTGGTGCGTCCGCTGGTCCGGCCCGTACCGGTCTCCCCGCTGCTGATGGTGTGGCGCAGGGACCTGCGCCATCCGGGCCTCGACGCGCTGCGCGAGGCCGCGGCCCGGCTGGGGGCCGAGGAGGGCTGGCTGGAGCGGCCGGCCGGGAGCTGGCTGCCCGAGGCCGATGCCGCGCTGATGCGGACGTGCGGCTGAGGGAGGGGAGCGGTGGCGTGTGGAGGTGGGCCGGTGGACGACGCCCGGTGGTGTACCTTCGCCGTCCGGACGGCAGTGGGAACGAGCGCCGGCAGGGCGGCACCGGAACGAGGCCGGAACGAGAGCCGGGACGAGCACATGCGTGAAGAGCACGAACCCCTCACCGGGTTCACCGTCGGGGTCACCGCCGCACGTCGCGCGGAGGAGTTCGGGGCGCTGCTGGAGCGGCGGGGCGCCACCGTCCTGCACGCACCGGCCCTGCGGATCGTGCCGCTCGCCGACGACACCGAACTCCTCGCCGCCACCCGGGAAGTCATCGGTTCCGTCCCCGACGTGGTCGTCGCCACCACCGCCGTGGGCTTCCGGGGCTGGATGGAGGCCGCCGACGGCTGGGGCATCGGCGACCGGCTGGCGGCGGCCCTGCGCGGAGCCGAACTGCTGGCCCGCGGCCCGAAGGTCAAGGGCGCCGTACGGGCGGCCGGGCTGACCGAGAGCTGGTCACCCGCCTCCGAATCCATGGACGAGGTGCTCGACCGGCTCCTCACCGAAGGCGTGGTGGGACGCCGGATCGCCCTCCAACTGCACGGCGAACCCCTCCAGGGCTTCATCGAGCCGCTCCGAGCGGCGGGCGCCGAGGTCGTCGCCGTACCCGTCTACCGCTGGACGGACCCCGAGGACATCGCACCGCTCGACCGGCTGCTCGACGCCGTTCTGGCCCGCGGCGTGGACGCGCTCACCTTCACCAGCGCCCCGGCCGCCACCTCGTTGCTCGGACGGGCGGAAAGGCGCGGGCAGTCGCCGGAACTCCTGAGCGCGCTGCGAGAGGACGTACTCGTGGCCTGCGTCGGGCCCGTCACGGCCCGGCCGTTGCAGGCGCTCGGCATCGACACCGTCCAGCCGGAACGCTTCCGGCTCGCCCCGCTCGTCCAGCTGCTGTGCCACGAACTCCCCGCGAGGGCACCGGTGCTGACGGTCGCGGGGCACCGCGTCCAGATCCGTGGCCATGCCGTGGTCGTCGACGGCGAACCGCGCCCGGTGCCGCCCGCCGGAATGGCCCTGCTGCACACCCTGGCCCGTCGGCCGGGCTGGGTGGTGGGCCGCGCCGACCTGCTGCGCGCGCTGCCCGGCGGCGGCACGGACGAGCACGCGGTGGAGACGGCCGTGGCGAAGCTGCGCACCGCGCTGGGCGTACCCGAGCTCGTCCGGACGGTGGTCATACGCGGCTACCGGCTGGAGCTGGACCCGGCCGAGGACACCGGGCCCCCGGACCTCCGGGGCGCGTGACGGCACCCGGTCCGGCCGGTGTTGTCAGTGCCGTGCGATAGAACCTGAGGCAACGGGGACACGTGCGCGACGACCGGCGGAGGGGAAGACCATGGGCACTTGGGGCAGCGGGAATTTCGACAGCGACACGGCGGCGGACCACCTGTCGGGGATCACCGGGCGTCTCCTCTCGGAGATCGAGGAGGCGATGGCGGGCGATCCGGTGGGTCTGGAGCCGGACGACTACTGGGGGGTGGTCGTGCCGTGCGACATCGATCTGCTGTGCTTGATCGCGGAGCGGGGATACGTCGGCGCGGTGGTGCCGGAGCCGGCGGTGGCCGAGGCGTGGAAGCGGACGTTCATGGACGTGTGGGAACGGACCATCGACGGTCTGGAACCCGAGGAGGAGTACAAGAAGACCCGGCGGGCGGAGCTGAACCGCACGTTCGACCGGCTGGTGGACCTGGCGAGGGCGCGGCACGAGGGGTAGTGAGGAGCGGCGGGCGGGGCGGCGCGAGGACCGGAACGTGGAAGAGGGCAGGAGGAGGGCGCGGTGAGGCCCGCGGGGCTGGGGCCGTTCGGCGGCACGGGGATAACCTGAAGGGATGATCAACGACTCCCATCAGCTCGACGCGGAGGTACGACTCCGCCCCGCCACCATGGCCGACGCCGCTTCCCTCGCCGCGGCGTTGACCCGCAGCCGCGCGTACATGCGGCCCTGGGAGCCCGTGCGGCCCGAGGCCTTCTACACCGAGGACGGGCAGCGGGAGCGGCTGGCCGGGATGCTCGCGGATCGGGACGCGGGGCGGTCGATGTCGTGGGTGCTCGCGGACGAGCAGGACCGCGTAATGGGCGGATTCAACCTCAACGGCATCGTGCTCGGGCCGTTCCGCAGTGGCGCGCTCGGCTACTGGATGGACGTCGAGTGCGCGGGCCGGGGGCTGGCCACGGCCGCCGTGCGCCGGATCTGCGAGTCGGCCAGGGACGATCTGCGGCTGCACCGGGTCGAGGCTGGGACGCTCCTGGACAACGTGGCGTCCCAGCGGGTGCTCGTCAAGTGCGGCTTCGAGGAGTACGGGATGGCCCCGCGCTGTCTGCACATCAACGGCGAATGGCGCGACCACCGGCTGTTCCAGCGGATCCTGCACGACGACCCGCCGACCGACTGAGCCCCGGCTCCAGGCCCTCCCGTGGAAGGCCCCGGGGCGCGGGCGGCGGGCGTTCAGGAGGCTCGTCGCCCGGCGCCCCCGGGGCGGAACCGTACGTGCCGGTGGCCCTCCCGCGGCCATGGCGGCAGCGTCGGCAGGACCTCCGCAAGGCCGTAGCCGCACCCCCGTACGGCGCCAGGGGTTCCGGGCCGGTCGGCCGAGGGGCACTCTGGGGGAGACCTCCGGCGGGGACCCCGAGGCGGTGACGCATACATGGCAGCGGGCAAGAGTGCGTACGACTGGCGGTTCGGCTCCGGCCGCCCCTGCCTGGACCTGGTGGCGACGGGAACCGGCACGTCCGGGGCGTGCGAACTGCTCGACGGCGCCGAGCGGCTCGCCGACTGGCTGCTCGCCACCGGACTCGTACCGCACGGCACCCACCTCGGTGCCGTGGACGACAGCTGGGTGGAGCGCTTCCGCCAGCTGAGGACGGGCGTCGAGCGGCTGCTGACCGCCGAAATCGGCGGAGGCCGCAGGCCCGAGGCAGCCCTGGACGCACTGGAGCGGGTCAACGCGCTCGCCGCGGAGCCGCCGCCGGGCCTCCGGGCCGTACGGGGCAGCGGCGGCACGCTGATACGGACACTGAACGGCGACCCCGAGTGCGGGGCGCTGCTGGCCGCCGTGGCCCGCGACGCCGTGGAACTCCTGACCGACCCGGTGGCGCGGGCCGGACTGCGTCGCTGCGAGGCCGACAACTGCCGGCGGCTCTATCTGGACACCTCGCGCGGACACCGGCGCCGCTGGTGCTCCAGCGAGGTGTGCGGGAACCGGGAACGAGTGGCCCGTCACCGGCGCCGGGTGGCGGCGGCCGCGGCCGTCACGGCGGTCGCGGACGCCGATCCGGCGTGACGGCAAGGGGCGGCGGCGCCGTCCCACCGAGGACGGGGCGCAAGCACGCGAGCCCGGAGACGAGGCACGGTGAGGGAGGAAGAGGGGAACGCGGCCCGCCACGCCCTTCTCCTGTGCGGCAGGTGCGCGGCGGGCCCCGTTCGCATATGGTTGACGGCTGCCCGATGCACGTCAGAAGGGGGCCTCGGTGGCCGCGCAGGATGCCGCTGTCGATTCATTGCGGGACCGGGAGACCGGTGTCGAGCAAGAACATCTCGACCGTGTGTACCGTCGCCTCGAGGAGAAGATCCACGAGGCGGAGTTCCTCATGGACGACGCCGCCAAGCGGGGGCAGGTCGGCACCCCGGGAGCACTCGCCGAGCGAGACGCCCAGGTGTTCCGGGCCGGGATCCACCTCAACCGGCTGAACAGCGAGTTCGAGGACTTCCTCTTCGGACGCATCGACCTGCTGCTCGGCAAGGACGGCGAGCGGGGCGCCGACGGCGCGTACACCTCGGTCGAGCCGGCCGACGACGCCGTACGCGAGGACGGCTCGGCCGACATCGCGGAGACGCTGCACATCGGCCGGATCGGCGTCCTCGACTCCGAGTACGCGCCCCTGGTCATCGACTGGCGTGCCCCGGCCGCCGCGCCCTTCTACCGGTCGACGCCGAAGGACCCGGGCCGGGTGGTGCGCCGCAGGGTCATCCGTTCCAAGGGCCGCCGGGTCCTCGGTGTCGAGGACGACCTGATGCGTCCCGAGCTGACCGCGTACCTCGACGGTCAGCGGCTTCCCGTCATCGGCGACGGCGCCCTGATGGCGGCGCTCGGCCAGGCCCGCAGCCACACCATGCGGGACATCGTCTCCTCCATCCAGGCCGAGCAGGACCTGGTGATCCGGGCCCCCGCCGCCTCCGTCACCGAGGTGTCCGGCGGCCCCGGCACCGGCAAGACCGCCGTCGCCCTGCACCGCGCCGCGTACCTCCTCTACCAGGACCGGCGGCGCTACGCGGGCGGCATCCTCGTCGTCTCGCCGACCCCGCTCCTCGTCGCGTACACCGAAGGCGTGCTGCCCTCACTGGGGGAGGAGGGGCAGGTCGCGATCCGCGCGGTCGGCTCGCTCTCCGACGAGGCGGCGGGCCCCGAGGGCGCCACCGTCTACGACGAACCCGCCGTCGCCCGGATCAAGGGCTCCTCCCGGATGCTCCAGGTGCTGCGCAAGGCCGCGCGCGGCGCGCTGGAACGACCCGGCGCCCCGGGCGGGGCGAAGGGCCGCGAGGGCGGCCAGCTCTCCTTCGGCGACATGGCCGACGCGACCGACGTGCACGATGCGACCGATGTGGCGACCGGCACCGCCGGTGCGCCCCCGGCCACCCCGACCCGGCTGCGGGTCGTCGCGTTCGGTGCTCGCGTCGAACTGGACGCCGACGAACTGCGCCGCATCCGGCAGTCGGTGCTCGGCGGCACCGCTCCGGTCAACCTCCTGCGCCCGCGCGCCCGCAGAATGCTTCTGGACGCCCTGTGGAACAAGTCGTCCGGCCGGGGCCGCTACACCGACCCCGAACTCGTGGCCGAACTGCGTTCCTCCTTCGACGAGGACGTCTCCACCGAGACCCCCTTCATCGAGTTCCTGGACGCCTGGTGGCCCGAGCTCACCCCGCGCGGGGTGCTCGCCGCGATGGCCGACGAGAGGCGGCTCGGCCGCTGGTCGCGCCGGGTCCTCAACCAGGGCGAGGTGCGCCGCCTGGCCCGTTCCCTGAAGCGCCTCGACCGGAACGGCGACGGCCCGCTCTCCGTGCACGACGTGGCGATGCTCGACGAGCTCCAGATGCTGCTCGGGACCCCGACCCGGCCGAAGAAGAAGCGCGAACTGGACCCGCTGGACCAGCTCAGCGGCCTGGAGGAGCTGATGCCGCGGCGCGAGGAGACCCAGCGCGAGCGGGCCGAGCGGCTGGCGGCCGAGCGCACGGAGTACGCGCACGTCATCGTCGACGAGGCGCAGGACCTGACGCCCATGCAGTGGCGCATGGTCGGCCGCCGTGGCCGGCACGCCACCTGGACGATCGTCGGTGACCCGGCCCAGTCCTCCTGGTCCGACCCGGACGAGGCCGCGCGGGCGCGCGACGAGGCGCTCGGCACCCGGCCGCGCCGCCACTTCACCCTCACGGTCAACTACCGGAACCCGGCGGAGATCGCCGAGCTGGCGGCCAAGGTCCTCGCGCTGGCGATGCCCGGGAGCGAGTCACCGGCCGCGGTCCGCTCCACCGGGGTGAAGCCGCGCTTCACGACCGTACGGGACGGCGATCCGGCCGCCTCGGTGCGCGAGGAGGCGCGGCGCCTGCTGGCCGAGGTCGACGGGACCGTCGGCGTGGTCGTCGCGATGAATCGCCGGGCGCAGGCCCGCGAATGGCTCGCCGGTCTCGGTGAGCGGGTGGTCGCGCTGGGCAGCCTGGAGGCGAAGGGCCTGGAGTACGACGCCACGGTGGTCGTCTCGCCCGCCGAGATCGCCGACGAGTCCCCGGCCGGCCTGCGGGTGCTGTACGTGGCGCTGACGCGTGCGACGCAGCAGCTCACGGTGGTCTCGGGCGAGCGTGACCTGCCTGACGAGGACGGCGTCCCGGACCTGCTGCGGGACTGAGGGCACGCGGGGCCGCGGGCGCGCTCGGCACGGCAGGGGGTGACCGGGGTCCGGGAACCGGTCGGGCCCCGGCCGCCGTACGGGGTTCCGGGAGCCGGATCGGGTCTCCCCGCGGCCGGATCGGAATTCGCGCTGGGCTCCGGGAATCGCTTTTCCGAGGTGTTTGTTAGCCTGGTGTGCGGCACCGGCTCGATCCAAGCCCCCGGGCCCAACCTTCGTCGCTTCGAGCGACCACTTGCCGCGAGGCGAGCATGGCGGGTCGGTGCCGTTCAAGCAGATGACAGACCCGCGTCACCTCCTGGTGGCGCGGGTCTGTTCTCGTTCACGGGGACGGTCCCGGGCCGCATCCGGCTCGTACCGGACGCCGGATGTGCTGGATGCCGACGTACCGGACGTGCCCGATCCGGTACGGAGTGGGCGGCCTCGCCGGGGCCGGTCTTCCGCCCGGTCATGCCATCTCGTATGGTGGAAACTGCTTTCCGGGATGTGGCAGTCATTACCGGCTACTGGTCGGTAGGTGCGACGATTCGGAAAGCACGTCCGAGGCGAGCGCCCCGGCCGCGCGGCAAAGAAGCTAAGGAAAGCGAAGGACTCGGCCATGGCAACGGCGCCCAGCGTCTCGTACTCGATGACGGTCAGGCTGGAGGTGCCCGCGAGCGGCACGTCCGTCTCCCAGCTCACCACGGCCGTCGAGTCCTCCGGTGGCTCGGTCACCGGCCTCGACGTGACCGCGTCCGGCCACGAGAAGCTGCGGATCGACGTCACCATCGCCGCCACCTCCACCGCGCACGCCGACGAGATCGTCGAGAAGCTGCGCGGCATCGAGGGTGTTGTCCTGGGCAAGGTCTCCGACCGTACGTTCCTGATGCACCTCGGCGGCAAGATCGAGATGGCGTCCAAGCACCCCATCCGCAACCGCGACGACCTCTCGATGATCTACACCCCGGGCGTGGCCCGCGTCTGCATGGCGATCGCCGAGAACCCCGAGGACGCGCGCCGCCTCACCATCAAGCGCAATTCCGTCGCAGTTGTGACGGACGGCTCCGCCGTGCTGGGCCTCGGCAACATCGGGCCGAAGGCCGCCCTGCCCGTGATGGAGGGCAAGGCGGCCCTCTTCAAGCGGTTCGCCGGCATCGACGCCTGGCCGATCTGCCTCGACACCCAGGACAGCGACGCCATCGTCGAGATCGTCAAGGCGATCGCGCCCGGCTTCGCGGGCATCAACCTGGAGGACATCTCCGCGCCCCGCTGCTTCGAGATCGAGGCGCGCCTGCGCGAGGCCCTGGACATCCCGGTCTTCCACGACGACCAGCACGGCACCGCCATCGTGGTGCTGGCCGCGCTGACCAACGCGCTTCGCGTGGTGGGCAAGGGAATCGGGGACGTACGGGTCGTCATGTCCGGCGCCGGAGCGGCCGGTACGGCCATCCTCAAGCTCCTCCTCGCCGCGGGTGTCAAGCACGCCGTCGTCGCCGACATCCACGGCGTGGTGCACGAGGGCCGCGAGGACCTGCTCTCCGCCGCCCCCGACTCGCCGCTGCGCTGGATCGCGGACAACACCAACCCCGAGTCCGTCACCGGGACCCTCAAGGAGGCCGTCGTCGGCGCGGACGTCTTCATCGGCGTCTCCGCCCCCAACGTCCTGGACGGCTCGGACGTCGCGGCCATGGCCGACGGCGCGATCGTGTTCGCGCTCGCGAACCCGGACCCGGAGGTGGACCCGGCAATCGCCCGTCAGACGGCCGCAGTTGTCGCCACCGGCCGTTCCGACTTCCCGAACCAGATCAACAACGTGCTGGTCTTCCCGGGCGTCTTCCGCGGCCTGCTCGACGCCCAGTCCCGCGCCGTCAACACGGACATGATGCTCGCGGCGGCCCGCGCGCTCGCCGATGTCGTCGCCGAGGACGAGGTGAACGCGAACTACATCATCCCGTCGGTCTTCAACGACAAGGTGGCGGGCGCGGTCGCCGGTGCCGTCCGTGACGCGGCGAAGGCCGCGGGAGGCGCTGTGACGGGCCCCACGTCGATCTGACCCAGGTCGGACCGGCCTACGGCGCGTCGCGGGTCGCGGCGCCCCAAACGCCCCTTTAGGGTGGGCGGGCGGCGCGTCCCGCACAGCCCCGCACCCGCTGCGGACCGCTTCCGCGGCGTCGACGGAGCGTCACCACGGCGAGGAAGTGGTGCTTTTCGTGTGACTCCGGAGGGTGCCGGATTGGCTTTCCCGCCGCAGGTGGGGGCAGGATGCGTAATCGGGCGCGAGGGTCTGACGAAAGACCCGGGTCCGGGGACTGTCCGAGGGCCCTGGCAGCATCGGCTTCGATCTCACGCCTCACAGGCAAGAAGAACACGGGAGTAACAACATGAACCGCAGTGAGCTGGTGGCCGCCCTGGCCGACCGTGCCGAGGTGACCCGCAAGGACGCCGACGCCGTGCTGGCCGCGCTCGCCGAGACCGTCGGTGAGGTCGTCGCCAAGGGCGACGAGAAGGTCACCATCCCCGGCTTTCTGACCTTCGAGCGCACCCACCGTGCCGCTCGCACCGCTCGTAACCCGCAGACCGGCGACCCGATCAACATCCCGGCCGGTTACAGCGTGAAGGTCTCCGCGGGCTCCAAGCTCAAGGAAGCCGCCAAGGGCAAGTAAGCCCTCATGGACGCGACGAAGGGCGGGCACCCGATCAGGGTGACCGCCCTTCCGTGTACCGGCCCGAGAGGGGCCGTTGCGGCCCGCCGTCGGCCATCCGCGGCCCCTTCGCCGCCCGTCCGGTGGCCGTAGGCACGCCGCCCGGCCTGCGAGGCGCACCGCCCGGACCGGGCCCACGGGCGCCGCGGAGGCCGCCTCCGCCGCGACGGACGTCGTACGCGGGACCCGTCCGCGGAAAAGACCCCTGCACGCCGGACGCCGCTCGTGAGGGGGTCCGGGAGCTTCCAAACGCTTCTGGGGGGATGGATCCGAGCACGCCGGACGGGGGCCCGGGGCAGTGCCCCGAACCCCCGTCAGCAGCCGTCGACCGCGCGGAACGCGGCCCGGTACCGGGCCGACGGCGATCCGTCGCGGAATCCCGGCCCGGCATCGGCCCGCCTCCGAACCCGGGCCGCAGTCCGGCCGGCACCGTTCCCGGCACCGGCGCGGACCGCCGTGGCTCAGACCAGCGCGCCGCCCGGCAACTCCACGTTCGCGCCCAGCTTCTCCAGCTTCTCCATGAAGTTCTCGTAGCCGCGGTTGATCAGGTCGATGCCGTGCACCCGCGAGGTGCCCTGTGCCGCCAGTGCCGCGATCAGGTACGAGAAGCCTCCGCGCAGGTCGGGGATGACCAGGTCCGCGCCCTGGAGCTTCGTGGGGCCGGACACCACCGCCGAGTGCAGGAAGTTGCGCTGGCCGAAGCGGCAGTCCGAGCCGCCCAGGCACTCGCGGTAGAGCTGGATGTGCGCGCCCATCTGGTTGAGCGCGGAGGTGAAGCCGAGCCGCGACTCATACACCGTCTCGTGGACGATGGACAGGCCCGACGCCTGGGTCAGGGCCACGACCAGCGGCTGCTGCCAGTCGGTCTGGAAACCGGGGTGCACGTCCGTCTCCAGCGCGATGGCGTTCAGCGCGCCGCCGGGGTGCCAGAAGCGGATGCCCTCGTCGTCGATCTCGAACGCTCCGCCGACCTTGCGGAAGGTGTTCAGGAACGTCATCATCGAGCGCTGCTGTGCGCCCCGCACGTAGATGTTGCCCTCGGTGGCCAGCGCCGCGGACGCCCAGGAGGCCGCCTCCAGGCGGTCCGGGATCGCCCGGTGCGTGTAACCGTCCAGCCGGTCGACGCCGGTGATCCGGATCGTCCGGTCGGTGTCCATCGAGATGATCGCGCCCATCTTCTGCAGCACGCAGATGAGGTCCTCGATCTCCGGCTCGACCGCCGCGTTGGACAGTTCGGTGACGCCCTCGGCGAGCACCGCCGTGAGCAGCACCTGCTCGGTGGAGCCCACCGAGGGGTACGGCAGCCGGATCTTCGTGCCGCGCAGCCGCTGCGGAGCCTCCAGGTACTGGCCGTCCGCGCGCTTCTCGATGGTCGCGCCGAACCGCCGCAGCACGTCGAAGTGGAAGTCGATCGGTCGGCCGCCGATGTCGCATCCGCCGAGTCCGGGGATGAACGCGTGGCCGAGCCGGTGCAGCAGGGGGCCACAGAAGAGGATCGGGATGCGCGAGGAACCCGCGTGGGCGTCGATGTCGGCGACGTTGGCGCTCTCGACATGGGTCGGGTCCAGGACCAGCTCGCCCGGCTCGTCACCCGGGCGCACCGTCACGCCGTGCAACTGCAGCAGACCCCGCACCACCCGCACGTCGCGGATGTCGGGCACGTTGCGCAGTCGGCTGGGCCCGCTGCCGAGCAGCGCGGCGACCATTGCCTTCGGCACCAGGTTCTTGGCGCCTCTGACGCGGATCTCGCCCTCCAGCGGGGTTCCGCCGTGGACAAGCAGGACATCGTCTGTGCCGGTCATGAATCTCGCGTTCCGGAGTGGTCGGGCAGGGGCCAAACGAAAGGGTAATGGCCCATCGTCCCCCTTCCCGCAGGGAGCCGGGGGTGCGCGAACGTCATGAATTCGCCACAACACGCTCTGCTTCTCCGCTCTTGCGGAGGGTTACCGTCCGCTAGGGTTTCCGGCCCGCTCCGTCGCGACTGTCGTCCGGCCCGTCGTGCCCGCCCGTCCGCGCGCTCCTCGTGCATCCGTGCGCCCTGAGCTGCGCGTGGAGCCCGGCTCGGCGACCGGCGGGCCCGGCCGCTCCCCCTCGGGGGCCGAGATGCGGGATCATTTCTGCCATGACCGAGGTGTCCTCGCTCACAGGGCGACTGCTCGTGGCCACACCCGCGCTCGCGGATCCGAATTTCGACCGCGCCGTGGTGCTGCTCCTCGACCACGACGAGGAGGGCTCGCTCGGCGTGGTCCTGAACCGGCCGACCCCGGTGGGCGTCGGCGACATCCTCACATCCTGGGCCGGACTGACCGGCGAACCGGGCGTCGTCTTCCAGGGCGGCCCGGTCTCGCTCGACTCCGCGCTCGGCGTGGCCGTCATCCCCGGCGACGAGGGGCCCCTCGGCTGGCGCCGGGTGTACGGGGCGATCGGTCTGGTGGACCTGGAGGCGCCGCCTGAGCTGCTGGCCGCCGCCCTCGGCTCGCTGCGGATCTTCGCCGGGTACGCCGGCTGGGGCCCCGGGCAGCTGGAGAAGGAGCTGACCAGCGGTGCCTGGTACGTCGTGGAGTCCGAGCCGGGGGACGTCTCCTCGCCGCGTCCGGAGCACCTCTGGCGGGCGGTTCTGCGCCGCCAGCGCAGCGAACTGGCCATGATCGCCACGTATCCCGACGACCCGTCGCTGAACTGAAGTCCCCGGCTTTCAGTACCCTTGGCCTCTATGAGCACTCTTGAGCCCGAGCGCGGGGCAGGTACGGGCACCCTCGTAGAGCCGACGCCGCAGGTGTCGAACGGCGACGGCGACCACGAGCGCTTCGCCCATTACGTCCAGAAGGACAAGATCATGGCGAGTGCCCTGGAGGGCACCCCCGTGGTCGCACTGTGCGGCAAGGTCTGGGTACCGGGGCGCGACCCCAAGAAGTACCCGGTCTGCCCCCTGTGCAAGGAGATCTACGAGTCCATGGGCTCCGGTGGCGGCAAGGACAAGGGCGGCAAGGACAAGAAGTAGTCCGCTGCGGTCCGTGAGCGGTCCTTCCTGAAAGGTTCGAGCGGTCCCTGAGGGCTCGAGCGGTCCCTGAGGGTTCGAGCGGTCCCCGAAGGGGCCGAGCGGTCCGCACACCGTTTGGAACAGTTCGGAATTCTCCGGGACCGTTCGGAAACGTTCGGGCACCAGGGCTTTCGGGTCCCCGGGGCGTGCGTCGACGCACGCCCCGGGGACCTTTTGCGTTGCGTCGAGGCGCGGGAACGCGGGGCCTCCCGCGTCGCGCAGATCGCGTTCACCCGTCGCGCGGTCCGGGCTCCATCAGATGATTTGCGCGTCTTGGGCGTTCTGTTCGCATTGCGTGGTCTGCATGCGTTGCACGGGCTGCGTCCCTGGGTCACAGAGTGGTTGAGACCACTTGTCGGCGTCGCGCGTGCGCACCTACTCTCCTGCCAGTTGTGCAGAACGAAACGCGCGTTGCATATGTTGCAACGCCTGGCGGTAGGAGTTCACGGATGAAGCTTTCTGCCCGAATCGCCGCCCCGGCCGCGGCGCTTGTGCTGGCGGGGCTCACCGCCACCGCCTGCGCGCCACAGACCTCCGACACCGGTGCCAAGGGGGACGAGAAGACCGGCACGCTGCGGGTCTGGCTCTTCCAGGAGGTCGGCAACAAGCCCAAGGAACAGGTCGTCGACGCCGCGGTCGCCGAGTTCGAGAAGGCGCACAAGGGCGCGAAGGTGGAGGTCGAGTACATCCCGGTCGACACCCGCGCCCAGCGCATCAAGGCCGCGTTCAACGACCCGAAGAGCGCCCCCGACGTCATCGAGTACGGCAACACGGACACCGCCGGATACGTCAAGGACGGCGGACTCGCCGACGTCAGCAAGGAGTTCGCCGCCTGGGACGAGGCCAAGGACATCGATCCGACCGCCAAGCAGTCGGTCACCGTCGGTGACAAGGTCTATGGGGCGCCCCTCTTCGTCGGCGTACGGGCGCTGTACTACCGCACCGACGTCTTCGAGGAGTTGGGGATCGAGGCCCCCAAGTCCCAGGCCGAGCTGATCTCCACCGCGAAGAAGATCCACCAGAAGAAGCCGGACCTGTACGGGCTGGCGGTCGGCGGCGCGTACACCTACGGCGCGATGCCGTTCATCTGGGCGAACGGTGGCGAACTGGCCGAGGAGAGCGGCGGCACGTACAAGGCGGCCATCAACAGTGACAAGGCCCGCAAGGGCATCGAGGCGTACACCTCCCTCTTCGGCGACGACAACTGCCCGGCCGCCAAGTGCGCGTCCATGGGCGGCAACGCGACCGTCACCGCGTTCGCCTCCGGCAAGGCCGCCATGGCGATCGGCGGCGACTTCAGCCACGCGACCGTCGAGGCGGGGGCCGTGAAGGGCAAGTACGCGGTGGTGCCGCTGCCCGGAGTCGAGGAAGGCTCCGTCGCTCCGGCGTTCGCGGGCGGCAACAACATCGGCGTGCTCAAGAGCAGCCCGCACCGCACCCTCGCCGTGGACCTGATGAAGTCCCTGACCGGCAAGGGGACCCAGGAGAAGATGTTCGACGCGATGGGCTTCCTGCCGACGTACACGGACGTGCGGGACACGGCCGCGAAGAAGGAGCCGTTCGTCGAACCGTTCGTCAAGACGCTCGGCGCGGGCGCCAAATTCGTCCCCGCCTCGCCCGGCTGGGGCTCCATCGACTCCTCGCTGGTCCTGCCGACGATGTTCCAGGAGATCGTCAGCGGCCGTAAGGACGTGGCGGCGGCCTCGGACGACGCGGCGAAGAAGATGGACGCGGCGTTCGCCGACGCGGGCTGACGATGACCTCGAACACGACGAACGACGCCGCGGGCAGCGCGGCGGGCGACGGGCCGGACGGCGCGGTCACCGGCGCGTGCGCCACGTCGTCCGGCACCGCGACCGGTACCGCCACCGGCGCGCGCGCCGCGACCGGCACGGCGTACAAGACGCCCGGCGCGTCCGGAGCGGGCGGCGGGACCGGTACGGCCCGCGTCCGCCCGCCCCGGCCCCGCCGCCGCCCCGCCTCGCCCGCCCACCGCTCCGGCTGGACCCCGTGGCTCTATCTGCTGCCCGCCCTCGTCCTCCTCGGTGGGCTGCTCGTCTACCCGATCTACCAGCTCGGCCTGATCTCGTTCCTGGAGTACACCCAGGCCCAGGTGAGCGGCGGCGAGCCGACCACCTTCCAGGGCTTCGGGAACTACGCGACGCTCTTCGGCGACGGCCAGTTCTGGCAGGTCCTCCTGGCGACCGTGGTCTTCGCCGCGGCCTGCGTCGTGGCCACGCTGCTGGTCGGCTGCGCGCTCGCCGTCCTGCTGACCCGCATCCGGGCCGTGCCGCGGCTGGTGCTGATGCTGGCCGCGCTCGGCGCGTGGGCGACGCCCGCGATCACCGGTTCCACCGTCTGGGTGTTTCTCTTCGACCCGGACTTCGGTCCGGTCAACCGGGTGCTGGGGCTCGGGGACTTCTCCTGGACGTACGGGCGCTACAGCGCCTTCGCCCTGGTGCTCCTCGAAGTCCTGTGGTGCTCGTTCCCGTTCGTGATGGTGACCGTGTACGCGGGTATCCGGGCGATCCCCACCGAGGTCCTCGAAGCGGCGGCGCTGGACGGGGCCTCGCAGTGGCGGATCTGGCGGTCGGTCATGGCCCCGATGCTGCGGCCGATCCTCCTCGTCGTCACCATCCAGTCGATCATCTGGGACTTCAAGGTCTTCACCCAGATCTACGTCATGACCAACGGCGGCGGCATCGCCGGCCAGAACCTGGTGCTCAACGTGTACGCGTACCAGAAGGCGTTCGCGTCCTCGCAGTACAGCCTCGGCTCGGCGATCGGCGTCGTGATGCTGCTGATCCTGCTGGCCGTCACGCTGGTCTACCTGCGCCTGATGCGGCGCCGGGGGGAGGAACTGTGAGCACGCCGAACACGCTCCGCGTCCGTGGATCCGGCCGGCCGAACCCGCTGCGCGTCCGTCGGCCCAGCCGGCTGGCCGCCGAGGCCGCGGCCCTGCTGATCGCCGCCGCGGTCGCCTTCCCGCTGTACTGGATGGTGCTCTCCGCCTTCAAACCGGCCGGGGAGATCCAGTCCACCGAAGCGCGCCCTTGGACGCTGTCGCCGTCCCTGGACTCGTTCCGCCGGGTCTTCGAACAGCAGGACTTCGGACGGTACTTCCTCAACAGCGTGATCGTCGCCGGCACGGTCGTCCTCGTCTCCGCGGCGATCGCCTTCCTGGCGGCGACGGCCGTGACACGGTTCCGCTTCCGGTTCCGCACCACGCTGCTGATCATGTTCCTGGTCGCGCAGATGGTGCCGGTGGAGGCGCTGACCATCCCGCTGTTCTTCCTGATGCGGGACTTCGGGCAGCTGAACACGCTCGGCTCGCTGATCCTTCCGCACCTCGCCTTCTCGCTGCCGTTCGCGATCTGGATGCTGCGCGGCTTCGTCCGCGCCGTGCCGGAGGCCCTGGAGGAGGCCGCCTATCTCGACGGCGCGAGCCGCACCCGCTTCCTGTGGCAGATCCTCTTCCCGCTGGTCTTCCCCGGCCTGGTCGCCACCAGCGTCTTCTCGTTCATCTCGACCTGGAACGACTTCCTGTTCGCGAAGTCGTTCATCATCAGCGACACCTCCCAGTCGACGCTCCCGATGGCGCTGCTGGTCTTCTTCAAACCCGACGAGAACGACTGGGGAGGGATCATGGCCGCCTCGACGGTGATGACCATTCCCGTGCTGGTCTTCTTCGTACTCGTACAGCGCCGCCTGGTCTCGGGACTGGGCGGGGCGGTAAAGGACTGACGTCATGGACATGGACCTCATCCCGGCCCCCGTGCGCGCCGACGGCGCCGGTGACCCCACGGGCGCCGACGGCGCGGGGAACGGGGCGCCGGACGGGCTCCCGCTGGACTCCGCCACCACCATCACGGCCGCCCCCGGTACCGAGAACACCGAACGCTGGCTGCGCTCCACCCTCGGCGCCGCCTTCGGCCTCCCGCTCGCCCCCGGCGGCGAGGACGCCGCGCGCACGATCCGGCTGGGGCTCGACCCCGCCCTGGAGCCCGAGGGCTACCGGCTGGCCTCGACCCCCGACGGCGTCGAGATCACCGGAGGCAGCCCCGCCGGCGTCTTCTGGGGCGCGCAGACGCTGCGTCAGCTCCTGGGTCCCGAGGCATTCCGGCGCGCGCCCGTCAACCCCGGTACGCGCCGCGTCATCCCCTTCGCGCAGATCGAGGACTCACCCCGCTTCCCCTGGCGCGGCATGATGCTCGACGTGGCACGGCACTTCCTGCCCAAGGACGACGTCCTGCGCTACCTCGACCTCCTCGCCGCCCACAAGCTCAACGTCTTCCACTTCCACCTCACCGACGACCAGGGCTGGCGCATCGAGATCAAGCGCCACCCCAGGCTCACCGAGGTCGGTTCCTGGCGGTCACGCACCAAGCACGGCCACCGGGCCTCGGAGCTGTGGGACGAGACCCCGCACGGCGGCCACTACACGCAGGACGACATCCGCGAGATCGTCGCGTACGCCGCCGAGCGGCATATCCGGGTCGTGCCCGAGATCGACATCCCCGGCCACTCGCAGGCCGCCATCGCCGCGTACCCGGAATTGGGCAACACCGACGTCATCGACACCACCACCCTCTCCGTCTGGGACACCTGGGGCATCAACGCCAACGTACTCGCCCCCACCGACAACACCCTGCGCTTCTTCGAGGGCGTCCTCGAAGAGGTCCTCGAACTCTTCCCCGCCGCCACCTCGCCCTTCATCCACATCGGCGGCGACGAGTGCCGCAAGGAGCAGTGGAAGGACTCCGCGGTCGCCCAGTCCCGGATCGAGGAGCTCGGCCTGGCCAACGAGGACGAACTCCAGTCCTGGATCATCCGGCACTTCGACACCTGGCTCACCGCGCGCGGACGCCGTCTCATCGGATGGGACGAGATCCTCGAAGGCGGTCTCCCGGCGGGCGCCGCCGTCTCGTCCTGGCGCGGCTACGGCGGAGGCATCACCGCCGCCGAGGCCGGCCACGACGTCGTGATGTGTCCGGAACAGCACGTCTACCTGGACCACCGTCAGGACGGCGGCCCCGACGAGCCGATGCCCATCGGCTTCATCCGCACCCTGGAGGACGTCTACCGCTTCGATCCCGTCCCGCCGGGCCTCTCCGAGGAGGCGGCCCGTCACATCCTCGGCACCCAGGCCAACGTCTGGACCGAGGTCATGCAGAACCGGGCCCGCGTCGACTACCAGGTCTTCCCGCGCCTCGCCGCGTTCGCCGAGGTCGCCTGGTCGACGCTGCCCGCCTCCGCCGACCGGGACTTCGCCGCCTTCCAACGGCGCATGACCGCGCACTATGCCCGACTCGACGCGCTGGGCGTCGACTACCGGCCACCGTCCGGCCCGCTGCCCCGGCAGCAGCGGCCGGGCGTGCTCGGACGCCCCTTGGAGGGACCGCCCCCGAACGTGTGATCCTGGCCCTCGCCCCGTCTCCGGCCGTCACGCCCCTCCCGAAGGAGCGTGACGGCCGGAGGCGTTCCCGTCTCGTGCGCCCGGCCACCCGCGGGACGTTCCGCAGAGGAAGGGCTGCCTCCGGGAAGGGCGGTGTACGCGACCGGCTCGTACGGGAAGGACGGCGTACGCGACCGGCTCGTACGGGAAGGACGGCGTACGGAAGCCGACCGTACGAGAAGCACGGCGTACAGGACGAGCCCTATGGAATTCGCCGAACAGTGGCAATTCCTCGGCCACGTCGAAGCGGAGCGAATCGGGATCATCCCCCCTGCTCACGGACGGATACGCCCTTCGTGGACCCTCGCGTCGGCCCGGTCGGAAGATGTGCCAGAGTTGCCACGTCCAGGCTTCGAGCACGTACCGTACGGCGATACAAGCCGGACAGCCGGGACACCGGGAAGGGGCAGCTGGGTTGACCACGCACGCACCGCAGGCGACGCAGTCCGTGACGTTGCCGGCCTCGCTCGACGAGGCCGTGGCGGCACTCGGCGCCATGCCTGCCGCCGTTCCTGTGGCGGGCGGAACAGACCTGATGTCGGCCGTCAACAAGGGGCTGTTGCGTCCCTCGGGGCTGGTCGGCCTCGGCCGCATCAGCGAGCTGCGCGGCTGGCACTACCAGGACGGCCACGCCCTGCTCGGTGCGGGGCTCACCCACGCGCGCATGGGGCGGCCGGACTTCGCCGCCCTCATCCCCGCCCTGGCCGCGGCCGCGCGCGCCGCCGGCCCGCCCCAGATCCGCAACGCCGGAACGCTCGGCGGCAACATCGCCACCGCCGCGCCGACCGGCGACTCCCTCCCGGTCCTCGCCGCCCTGGAGGCCGACCTCGTCATCGCGGGCCCGAACGGCACCCGACGGGAGATCCCGGTCTCGCACCTGCTGGCCGGCCGCGACATGCTCGAACCGGCCGAGCTGATCGGCTTCGTCCGCGTACCGCTGCTGCACGCCCCCCAGGTCTTCCTCAAGGCCACCGGCCGCACGGGCCCCGGCCGTGCCACCGCTTCCGTCGCGATAGTCCTCGACCCGGCCCGGCGCGGGGTGCGTTGCGCGGTCGGCGCCATCGCGCCGATGCCGCTGCGCCCGCTGGAGGCCGAGCACTGGATCGCCTCACTGATCGACTGGGACGGTGCCCGGGGCCTGGCCCCCGAGGCGCTGGCCGCCTTCGGTGAGTACGTCGCCGCCGCCTGCGTCCCGGACCAGGCACCGCCCGTCGAGGGGGGAGAAGCACCACCGCTGCCCCCCGCCGTACTGCATCTGCGGCGTACCGTCGCCGCACTGGCCCGGCGCGCGCTGGGGAGGGCACTGTCGTGAGCAACGAGGACCGCAACAAGCAGCACGAGCAGTACGGTCAGGGGGAGCAGTACCAGCAGGGCGAGCAGTACGGGCAGGGCGAGCAGCCCCGGCCGACCTCGCAGCACGGCGGCTGGCAGCCGACGCCGCAGG
Source organism: Streptomyces sp. NPDC001750 (assembly GCF_042892615.1). Lineage (NCBI taxonomy): Bacteria > Bacillati > Actinomycetota > Actinomycetes > Kitasatosporales > Streptomycetaceae > Streptomyces > Streptomyces sp. NPDC001750. Next base: position 83,222 of record NZ_JBIAUE010000007.1, read on the forward strand.
GCGGCGAGTTCGACACCGAGGCGACCGCATTCGTCCACCTGTCGCCGGAGGACCTGGCGAACATCCCGCTGGCCGCGCCCGGCCACGGCTACGTACCGCCGATGATCGTGCCGTTGACCCCCGCCGCCGGGTTCGACCCCGCGACCACGCAGAACTGGGTCGCGCAACCGCAGAGCCGTCAGGAACAGGCCCCGTCAACGGAGCAGCCCGCCCCGACGGCGCCGGACGCGGTGCACTGGCCGGACCCGAACCAGCAGCAGGCGTCGTACGGATACGGGTACCCGCAGACACCGCCGTACGAGGACCCGCCCGCGACGGGCCAGTGGAACTTCCACGAGGCCGCTGACGCCGAGTCCGCCGGGAATGTCGAGCCTGGCGGGCATGGTGGGCACGCCGGGTCCGTCGGGCATGTCGAGCCCGGTGGGTACGCCGGACATGTCGATCACACCGGTCACGTCCCCCTCCCTGGTCACGTCGGTCACGTCGACCACGCTGGCCACACCGGGCACACGGACCTTTCCGGTTACGACGGCTACACCGGTTACGACGCATACGGCGGGGCCCCCGGTCAGGGTGTGCAAGCGGCTCCGGCGAGCCACGGCGATCCGGCAACTCACGCGGACCACAACAGCCACACCGGCTACACCCCACACCACACCGACCACACCCCTCACCACACCGAGCACGTCGAGCACCCCGGTCACAACGGGCAGACCGACTCCGGCGTTCAGCCGGGCCTGAGCGACCACAGCACGGACCACACGGACCACACCGACCACACGGACCACACCGGTCAGGCCGGTCACGTCGGTGGTTCCGGGCACACCGGCCAATGGACGATTCCGGTCGCCGAGGGCGATCTGCCGGAGGAGTCGGGCGAGTTCGCGGCCTCGGCGCTGGCCTCCCAGTGGTACGCGGACCGGACCCCGCCGGCCACGTTGCCGGGCGGCGCGCCCGCGCCGTGGGCGGCTCAGCACCCGGTGGCGGAGCCCGAGCAGGGCCCCGCGGCCGAGGCCGATACCCGCGCCCCGCACCAGCCCGAGCCCCGTACCGACGTCCAGACCGATCCCCACGCCGAGCGCGAGCCCGCGGCCGGCCCCGCGACCGAGTCGGCCCACGCCTCCGAGCCCGAACCGGTCCCCGCGCCCGTGCCCGGAACGCCCGTGCCCGCAGCGTCCGCGCCCGGCGAGGCTGTCGAACCGGGGGAACGGACATCGGAGAGCGCCGCCGCACCCGCGACGGAGCCGACCGCCCCCGACCCCACGGCAACTTCTCCCGGGGCGAGCGCCGCCGCGCACTCCGACGCGGCGCCCGTGGCGTACGAGGACACTCCTCGGACCGCCGAGGCGGCCCGGGAGATGTCCGCCGAGGGCGGCTCCGGCCCCGGTGCCGCCGCCGGAACCTCGCTCGTCACCGATCCCGATCCCGCTTCCATTCCCGCTGCCTCGGACGCGCCCGTTCCCGGGGCGCATCCCGCGCAGGCCGCGGCCCTCGGCGACGATGCCGACATCGAGCCCGGTGCGGGTGCCGGTCCCGGTGCCGAGCGCGTTGCGGAGGCAGACCTTCCGCTGTCGGACGCGGCTTCCGGCGTGCCCACCGACACGGCGTCACCGAACATGGCGTCACCGGAGACCCCGCCGGACAACTCTGCGTCGGTGAGCCCGTCGCCGGACGCGCGGCCTGCGGACGCCCGCCTCGCCGAGGTGGCGATCGAGATGGAGGCAACCGGGGCGGACTCCGCCGAGCCGCACCCGCAGGCCGACCCCCGGCCCGCAGATCTCCGCCCCACGGATCTCCACTCCACGGATCTCCGCCCCACGGATCTCCGCCCCACGGATCTCCACCCCACCGGCGCCGAGCCCGCCGCCTCGGAGCCGAGCGGCCCGGAGCCGAGCGGCCCGGAGCCGAGCGGCCCGGAGCCGACCGATCCGGAGCCGACCGGATCAGACCCGGCCGAACCGCAGCCCACGGGCCCCCGGCCCGCCGACTCCGAGCAGGCCGATCCGCAGTCGGCCGGCCCGCGGTCCACCGACACGGAGTCCGCCGCCTCCGAGCGGACCGACCCGCAGCCGTTGGGCGTTCCCGACGAGCATCCCGCCGCCTCCTACGTCCTGCACGTGAACGGCACCGACCGTCCCGTCACCGACGCCTGGATCGGCGAGTCGCTGCTCTACGTACTCCGCGAGCGTCTCGGCCTCGCGGGCGCCAAGGACGGCTGCTCGCAGGGCGAGTGCGGTGCCTGCAACGTCCAGGTGGACGGGCGCCTGGTCGCGTCCTGCCTGGTTCCCGCGGCCACCACGGCTGGCAGCGAAGTCCGGACGGTCGAGGGGCTGGCCGTGAACGGCGAACCGTCCGACGTCCAGCGCGCCCTCGCCAAGTGCGGCGCGGTCCAGTGCGGTTTCTGCATCCCGGGCATCGCGATGACCGTCCACGACCTGCTGGAGGGCAACCACGCCCCCAGCGAACTGGAGACGCGCAAGGCGCTCTGCGGCAATCTCTGCCGCTGTTCCGGCTACCGCGGCGTACTCGACGCCGTGAACGAGGTCATCGCGGGCCGCGAAGCGCACGCCGCCCCCGTTTCGTCGGACTCCACGTCCCCGGAGTCCGACGAGCCCCACATTCCGCACCAGGCGGCCCCCGGCGCCGCCGGTGTCCAGCCGCTCCCGCAGGACGGAGGCATGGCGTGAGCAAGGACGCGGCCACCGCGGCCACCGCGACCAGCACACGGATCGCCACCCCGCAGGCCGAGGGACCCGACACCGAGCCGGCCGCGCTCGGCCTCGGCGTCTCCCTCATGCCCGCCGACGCGCGCGCGAAGACCGAGGGCACCTTCCCGTACGCCGCCGACCTCTGGGCCGAGGGCCTGCTGTGGGCGGCCGTCCTCCGATCCCCGCACCCGCACGCCCGTATCGTCTCCATCGACACCTCGGGCGCCGCCGGGATGCCAGGGGTACGGGCCGTCGTGACCCACGCGGACGTACCGGGTGAGGGCACGTACGGACGCAAGGTCGTCGACCGTCCGGTCTTCGCCTCCGACGTCGTACGCCACCACGGCGAACCGATCGCCGCGGTCGCCGCCGACCACCCCGACACGGCCCGCCTCGCCGCCGCGGCCATCGCCGTCGAGTACGAGGTCCTCGATCCGGTCACCGACCCGGAGAAGGCGTTCGCCGCCGAACCGTTGCACCCCGACGGCAACCTGATCCGCCACATCCCGCTGCGCTACGGCGACCCGGAGGCCACCGGGGACCTCGTCGTCGAGGGCCTGTACCGCATCGGCCGCCAGGACCCGGCCCCGATCGGCGCCGAGGCCGGACTGGCCGTGCCCCGCCCCGACGGCGGCGTGGAGATCTACACCGCCTCCACCGACCCGCACACCGACCGCGATCTCGCCGCCGCCTGCTTCGGCCTCGAACCGGACCGGGTGAAGGTCGTCGTCACCGGTGTGCCCGGCGCGACCGGCGACCGCGAGGACCCCAGTTTCCAACTGCCCCTGGGACTCCTCGCGTTGCGCACCGGTTGCCCGGTCAAGCTGGCCGCCACCCGCGAGGAGTCCTTCCTCGGCCATGCCCACCGCCACCCCACCCTCCTGCGCTACCGCCACCACGCGGACACCGAGGGCCGACTGGTGAAGGTCGAGGCCCAGATCCTGCTCGACGCGGGGGCCTACGCCGACTCGTCGTCCGAATCGCTGGCCGCGGCCGTCGCGTTCGCCTGTGGCCCGTACGTCGTGCCGCACGCGTTCATCGAGGGCTGGGCCGTCCGTACGAACAACCCGCCGTCCGGCCATGTGCGCGGCGAGGGTGCGATGCAGGTGTGCGCGGCGTACGAGGGCCAGATGGACAAGCTGGCCGCCAAGCTCGGCATGGATCCGGCCGAACTGCGCATGCGCAACGCCCTGGCCACAGGCGACATCCTGCCCACCGGCCAGACGGTGACCTGTCCGGCACCGGTGGCCGAACTCCTCCAAGCCGTCCGCGACTTCCCCCTTCCCACTCTCCCCAAGGACACCCCGGAGGCCGACTGGCTGCTCCCCGGCGGCCCGGAGGGCGCGGGCGAACCCGGCGCGGTGCGACGGGGCGTCGGCTACGCGCTCGGCATGGTCCACATGCTCGGCGCCGAGGGTGCCGACGAGGTCTCCACCGCCACGGTCAAGGTCCATGGCGGCGTCGCCACGGTCATCTGCGCGGCGGTCGAGACGGGCCAGGGCTTCTCCACCCTCGCCCGCCAGGTCGTCCAGGAGACCCTGGGCATCGAGGAGGTGCACGTCGCGCCCGTCGACACCGATCAGCCCCCGGCCGGTCCGACCACGCACGGCCGCCACACCTGGGTCTCCGCCGGAGCGGTGGAGCGCGCCGCCAAGATGGTCCGCACGCAGCTTCTTCAGCCGCTGGCCCACAAGTTCGGCATGTCCACAGAACTGCTGCAGATCAACGACGGCAAGATCACGTCGTACGACGGCGTGCTGTCCACGACGGTCACCGAGGCCATGGACGGCAAGGAACTCTGGGCCACCGCCCAGTGCCGCCCCCACCCGACCGAGCCCCTGGACGAGTCGGGCCAGGGCGACGCCTTCGTCGGCCTCGCCTTCTGCGCGATCCGCGCCGTGGTGGACGTCGACATCGAACTGGGCTCCGTACGCGTGGTGGAGATGGCGGTCGCCCAGGACGTCGGCCGGATCCTCAACCCGTCCCAGCTGGCCGCCCGCATCGAAGCGGGCGTCACCCAGGGCATCGGCGCGGCTCTCACCGAGAACCTCCGCACCACTCGCGGCCTGGTCCGCCACCCCGACCTCACCGGCTACTCGCTCCCGACCGCCCTGGACGCGCCCGACATTCGCATCGTCAAACTCCTCGAAGAACGCGACGTGGTCGCCCCGTTCGGCGCCAAGCCGGCCTCCGCGGTCCCCGTCGTGACCTCCCCCGCCGCCGTCGCCGCAGCGGTGAGGGCCGCCACCGGCCGCCCCGTCAACCGCCTCCCGATCAGGCCTCAGTCGGCGGTGGTGACCCCCAACTCCTGATGCCCGCACCGTTGGCGAGATCCGGGTTGCAGGTGCAACCCGGAGGTGCACGCTGTCATGGGGGTTGACTAAGGTGAACACCTGAGCAGCGATCGGCTGTTGCCGGACGGGGGAGGGGTTGCTGTGGGACAGAACGAACCGGGAGTCGAGTCTTCGCCACTGTCATCGGCCGTCATGGGCGGCCTCGGAGCCCTGGGCGCCATCAGCCCGATCGGCGCCGTCGCTCAGGCGGCGGTGGGCGACCTGGTCACCGAGCTCTCGTCGTTCACCAAGTTCCGTGAACGGATCGAGGAGATCCTGCGCGACCTCAAGGCTTCGCCGGCGGGGCCGCACAAGGTCGGCGAGGAGCGAGCCTCGCGTGATCACTTCGGCGGCGTAAAGGGCGAGTGGGCGGAGGCGGACGGCCTCTACGCGTCGTACTCCCTCATCATCAAGGAGCTGGAAACTCTCTCGAAGCTGCTGTCGGACTCCATCGAGGGCTTGAGCATCGCGGTCCTCGGGGCGCACAAGGGCTACCAGAACCTCGATGAGGACATCCGCGACCGTATGGACGCGATCAAGAGGCAAACGCAGGCGCACTACCACGGGGAGTACAACCCGGTCCCTGATGAGGAAAAGCACGCCGGTAAACAACCGGCTCCCGCGGAGCCGGATGGCGATACGGCAGGCACCGGGGACATCTCTTGATGAAGGTCGTTGGCTCGATACCGGGCGGGACGGGGGAGTGAGATGGGTACGACATCGTTCGACGACATGCCGCATGAGCGAATGATTGCTTGGCTGGACAAGGCCGACAATGCGGCTGTGCAAGGGGCGGCCGACCGTCTGCTGAGCGCGGCGACCGAGATCGACAAGATCGGTGAGGAGCTGAAGGTCCGTCCGCAGATGGTGGAGTGGAAGGGTGAGGGAGCGAATTCCTTCCGCACCTGGAGCGCGGATCTGGCCAATGCCACCCTGAGGTTGGGGCTGTACAGCAAGGAGGCGTCGAAGCGCCTCGGTGAGGCGGCCCAGGCGATCGCCGCGGCCAAGGCGGCGGCACCGCGCCCCAAGGCGGGTGCGGAAGCCTCCTTGAAGGCGGCTCTCTCGACGCCGAACGACCCGGACGCGGTGTTGCTGGCGCGGGAGCTGCGCACGGAGAAGGACGCCATGGCCAGGGAGATGACGAAGCTCTCCCAGGCGTACAACCAGTCGGCGGAGAGGATCGGCTCTCTGAAGAAGCCGGAGTTTCCTCCTCCGCCGCAGGTGATTGCGCCGGACTCGGAGACAGGTAAGGACCACACCACCAGTAACGTTGCCTCTGGCGGGGCCGCAGTGGGCGGCGCTGCTGGTGTGGCATCACGGGGCATTTCAGCGACCGGAGTTGGCTACGGATCACCTGGTGGGGTGGCATCGCACTCGGTTGGGCATCCGGCTGCGCACGGGAGCGTCTCGGCGCCTGTCGGCGGCGCGGTGCCGCGTCCGGTGGGCATGGAAATCGACAGCGTCGCCACGTTGCCGACAACCTCACCGAATTCCCCGGTGGTTCAACCCGGTGTGCCGAGTCCTGGCAGGCCCGATGGCGGTCAGCCCGTCAGTCCTGCCGTTCTGCCTCCCAGCCTCGGTGGCGGACCCGCGGTGCGGCCTCCGTCGACGACCACGGGCGGCGGGAAGGTGGGTGTGCCCCGCTCGCCGATGCCTTCGGTCACCGGAAACCCGGTGGCGGGCCCCCTGGGGAGGCCTCCCGTCATGGGAAGCCCGGTGACAGGGCCTGTGGGGCGGCTTCCTCAGGACAGCGGGATCGTAGGTGGCCGTCCGGTCGCACAGCCTTCCGGGCGTCCCACGGCGGGGCTTCCTCGCGGGACCGTGGTCGGTGGCGAGGGCACGCACGCCGGTCGCGGAATGACGGGATACGGTCCTGGAATGGGCGGGGTTGGGGGAAGCGGCCAGAACGGAGTCGCCGGTGGCCGCCGCCTGGCAGGCGAGACAGGCGGCATGGTGGGCCGTCCTCAGCAAGCTGGGAGTACGGGCACTCGCCCCTTCACACCTGGTGGCACCGGCTTGGTGCGGGGCACGGGAGACGGGGGGCGGGTCGCTGGGCAGATGGGCCGTGGGGCCGCCAGTAATGTCCGTCCCGGAGACTCACGCCGCGAGGAGCGGGAGCGCCCGGATTATCTCGTCGAGGACGACGAGACCTGGCAGCGGGGTGACCGGCGGGTTGTTCCGCCAGTGATCGACTGACCGGCAGAAACCAGAAAAGGGAATGAGATGCGAACCAGCAGTTCGACGGTCATCCGTCATGGAATCGCCGTCTCGTCTGCGTTGGCACTGCTGCTGGTGGGCGCCAGCCCTGCACACTCGGACTCCATCCGTTCGAACCAGTGGTACCTGGATGCGATGAACGCCGATCGGATCTGGGAAATGAGCACCGGCGAGAACATCACCGTGGCTGTTATCGATTCGGGCGTTAACGCATCCATCCCAGACCTCCAGGGGCGCGTTCTCAAGGGGCTCGATCTGGCAAAGGATTCCCCGGGAGACGAGCGTTCGGACTACGGCAACCACGGGACCGGCATGGCCAGCATCATCGCCGGAACCGGTAACGTGCGTGGTGGCGGCGGTTCGTTCGGGCTCGCCCCTGGGGTGAAAATCCTGCCGATCCGCCTGCGAGATACAGCTGGCAAGGTGAATGGAGCGACAGGGAATAAATACTTCAATGAAGATCTTCCTGTGGCCATTCGCTTTGCCGTCGACCACGGCGCGAAAATCATCAATGCCTCGGTCGGGAAGACCGCTGGATCGCAACAGCTCACGGATTCAGTGAAGTATGCCCTGAATAAAGGTGCACTCATCTTCGCCGCCATGGGGAATGACGTCGATGAAGGAAATCCGGTCTCGTATCCTGCTGCAACCCCGGGAGTTGTCGGGGTGGGAGCGATCGGAAAGGATCTGAAAAGGGCGGGCTTCTCTCAGTATGGCCCACAGGTCGACCTCTCGGCCCCCGGCGTGGACATGGTGCATGCTTGCGACGGGCCCACCGGATTCTGCAAAACCAGTGGCACCAGCGATGCCACGGCCATCGTTTCCGCTTCTGCCGCGCTGATCTGGTCCAAGCACCCGGAGTGGACCAACAACCAGGTCCTGCGGGTTTTGCTCAACACGGTCGGCGCTCCGACCAGTGGCGCCCTGCGCAACGACCACATCGGCTACGGAGCCGTCCGGCCCCGGCGCGCACTGATGAACCCCGGCGACCCCGGTCCCGCCGACGAGTATCCGCTCCCCGACCTAGCCGCAGCGGCTTCCCCGTCTCCTTCCGCCCAGCCATCAAAGGCCGGCGACGGCGCCAAGGATGGGGACAAGCCCGCCGCCGCTTCTCCGACTGCCGGCGAGCAGAGCGACAACACGGCACTCTGGGTTGGCGCGGGCATCCTTTTGGCCGCTCTCGTGGGTGGTGTGGTGACCTTTATTGTCATCCGCTCACGTCGTCGGCGGGCCGCGGCCGCCGCCCCGCCTCCCCCCTCGTATCAGCCGCCGCACGGCTATGCGCCGCCATCACAGGGCTACCAGCAGTCGCCGCAGGCATATCAACAGCCGTCGTACGGGCCTTACGCTTCACCGCCGGGCAGCGCGGGAGGCAACTCGACGTACGGCGGCACTCCCAACCAGGGTGGCCGCAACGGGTGAATCCGTGACGGTCCTTGAAACGTCAGGAGAAGCATCCGAATGGGGCAGGACATGAACACCGCAAAGTCTGCATGCGGCCAAGGAATCGCCCAATACGAAGAACCGGGCCAGGCCGTCATCCTCATCACCGGTGTGATGGCCTCCGGGAAGTCCACCGTCGCCCAGGCCCTCGCCGAGCGGCTGCCACGGGCCGTGCACGTGCGGGGCGATGTCTTCCGGCGGATGGTGGTGTCGGGGCGGGCCGAGATGGTGCCGGGGGCGTATGAGGAGGCCACCGCGCAGCTCCGGCTCCGGTACCGGCTGTCCGCTATGACGGCCGACACGTATGCGGAAGAGGGCTGGACCGCGGTGGTCCAGGACGTGGTGGTGGGCGAGGAGTTGAACACATACCTCGACTTCGTACGCACGCGACCGCTGTACGTGGTCGTGCTCGCTCCCGAAGCACGGGCCGTGGCCGAACGGGAGTCGGGGCGGGCCAAGAGCGGGTACGGGGCCGGGTGGACGGTTGAGGCGCTGGACCGGGTGCTGCGTGAGGAGACGCCGAGGGTTGGACTCTGGCTGGACACCACCGGGTGGACCGTGGAGCAGACGGTTGACGCTGTGCTCGCCGGCCTGGAGCGGGGGCAGGTAGTGGGCTGAGCAGCGGACCCGCGCGTGCCATGTTCGAAATACCGGGATGATGCCGCGACTCGCTCAGGTGAATGCGGGCGTATAGCGTTGACGGGCAATGAACGCGAACCGCAGGGTTCGGTGGTGCTTGGCATGGTGATACGGGGGATGGCGTGACGTTTGACGCCGAATGGGCGACCCTTCGTGCGGAATCCGCACAGCAAGTGAATATGCGGCTCAATAGTGCCGGAAGCGGTCAAGGTGGTTCCGACGCGGATTTGTTGGTCAATCAGGACAACCTCGGCGCAATAGGGCATGACGCCTATGAGTTGCGGACCCGGCTCTCCAAGGACGGTGATCAGGCCCGTCCCTCGACCTTCGACGCGGCGATCGCGCTCACCAACGGGAACTTCGACAGCGGTTCCGCCCTGCTGAAGGTCCACGACCGGTGGAACAATCAGTTGCGCACACTGCTCGACGCCTGCGCGCAGATCTCGAACCATCTGAATTACACGAAGTCCGCTCACGCGAAGGACGACGTCCAAATCGGTGGCGATCTGATTGCGGTGTCCAAACTGAACGAGTATCTCAAGTAATTCACGGGGAATGTTCATGTTGAAGTTCGAGGACATCGTCGACGCACCGGTGGCCAAGCTCAAGACGGCCGCGGAGGCGTGGTCGAAGATGGTCACCCAGTTGGACCTGCTGGCGGAGGACGCCCGCGACGGCATGAAGGCCAAGGCCGACAAAGCCGAATGGGAAGGCGTCAACGCGGGTGTGACCAAGGCGTTCATCGGTAAGTCCGCGAAGGAGTTCGCTGATGCCGCCGCGGAGGCCAAGGGCGTCAAGCAGCTTCTTGAGGACGCGCATACGTCCATCCAGCAGGCCCGCGACGACCTGGTGCGCATCCGCGACGACGAGGGGCCCGCGGCCGGCATCCATGTGGACGCCAAGGGGAAGGTGACGGCGCGGCATCCACTGGAGGACGACTTCGTGGCCCGGCACGACCCGGGATACCCGGACGCCCTGCGCCAGCAGCAGGATGCGGTCGATGCCTGGCAGAAGAAGATCGATGACATCGTCAGGAAGTGCAACGCAACTGACGAATCGTTCAAGCGGGCGCTCGAAGCGAATGTGACGGAGCGCCCCGACTTCAACGCGCCGGAGTACGAGAGCCTGAGCGAGGAGCAGAAGGACGCCACAGAGACGGTCAAGGCCGCCGAGGACATGGGGCGGCTTGTGAAGAGCAAGGGGGACGACATGTCTCCCGAGGAGTTCGACAAGCTCAATCAGACGCTGGCGCGGTACAAGGACAACCCGCTCTTCCAGGAGAAGTTCGCCACCACGCTCGGCGCGCGTGGAACGCTCGACTTCTGGGCCGATCTGACCGATGCCAGCGACGGAATGAATCTGATGCGGGCCCGTCGTGACGACATGGCGGAAATGCAGAAGAACTTGAGCCTGGTGCTGGCGGGGGCGACGCATTCTGACAGTCCCGCGATGCAGAACTGGGAACGCGATATGGTGAAGCTCGGGGACGAGCAGGTCCAGACCAGGGGTCAGCGTGTCTACGGTTTCCAGATCATGAGCAATCTCATGCGGGTCGGGGACTACGACAGCAAGTTCCTCAACGAGTACGGAAATGCGCTGGTATCCACCGAGCAGAAGATGCGGTTGCCGTCCCGCTACTGGAACGATGCGATGGGCGGGCCGGGAAAACTCAACTTCATGGGCGAGGAGTTCGGCCGTGATCCGATGACCGGGTTCATGACGGCACTGTCCAGGAATCCTGATGCGGCGACGCAGTTCTTCAACACGACGGAGCCGAACGACAACGCGAAGTACCTGTTGTCCGGCAAGCGTGATGTGTTCGACGACACGCCGCTGGACCATGACGACACCAACCATGCGAACGAGGCGACAGGAAAGGCGCTCCTCGCCGCAGCCAGTGGAATGGACGCGAACGACCCCAACGCTCCGATGGCGGCGCACACCCCGCAGCACCGGGAGGTGCTGGAACGCTCCTTGAAGTACATCGCCGAGGCGGGCGACGACTTCCCGTCCGAGATGCGTGACGACATGGCGACGGTGCTGGGCAACCATTCCGACGAGGTGCACTACACGGCCAGCGCCCTGGCGGACGATCCGAAGGACCCGAAGCTCCTCGACCGTCACCACCTGATCGAGGTCGCCAAGCAGGTCTCCCGCGATCAGAACGCGTACGGCATCCTCAACGAGGCGCTGAACCAGGAGATGGTCCGGGACATCCACGAGGACCATCCCAAGGATCCCAGGGAGACGCTGCTGCGGGCCGGTCACACCACCGGGTTCCTGGAGGAGGCCCGCTACCAGGCGCTTAAGACCGACAAGGAGGACCCCTCCTGGGACGCGAAGTGGCTGTACCACGGCTTCGGTGGCGTAGCGAACTTCATTCCGGTGGCCGGCGACGCCGTCCAGCGCGGTGTGGACGCTCTCGCGTACCGCTGGCAGTTGGAGGAACAGGCCCGGATCGACGGTGAGATACAGGAGACCAATTCGAAGGTGTTCGGGCAGCGGGAGCAGCAACTGGCCGAGCTCGCCCGGCAGTGGGAGGCCGCCAACCCGAACAGCGGGCGCAGCACCTACACCGCGACCGACGAGATCAACGGCGCGGCCTTCGACGGCAACCATCGGGCCAAGGGCCTTGTGGGGGACCAGTGACTGGAGGACCAGTGGACAGCTCGACCGGCCGACGCCGTACCACCCGGCTTTTCACACGCCGCACGGGCTTCGTCGCCGGCCTGTGCGCCACGCTGCTGGCCGTGTCGGCCTGTGGCAGTGGCGGCGATGGCGAAAGGCGCGACTACGCGGTGCCGGACCGGCTCTGCGGGGTGCACGTCGCGAAGGACGCACTGGAGCCGTTGCTGCCTGCCGGTGAGAAGCTCGCGGAGCGGGATTCCGGTTCGGTGCCTGGCAGTCCCCGCTGTGCGCTCACCGTCGACGGGCGGCCCGCGCTGTCCGTTCTGGGGGACGTGCTGGACTCCGACGCCGACCCCTTCGCGGAAGCGGACTGGTATCTCAGGCTGGGGAAGGACGCGGGGGGCAAGGACGGGGCACGTTACCGGGGCGAGCGCGTCCTGGACCGCTTCGCGCTTTCGGTGGCGCAGTGCGCGGGGAAGCAGGCCGCGCGGAAGTACGCCGTACTCGTCGAACTCGCCGAGACGGATCCGGTGCCCGAGAACGTCGCCGATCGTCACAAGGCGCTGAAGGAATTCCTCGACGGATACGTGCCCGCCGCACTCAAGAAGCAGGGGTGTGCCTGAGGCGGGTGCCGTTGCCGAGCGAGAGGCCGGAGGCCCAAGGTCTCTCGCCGTGGCGAAGAAGTTGCAGTGCGGGAACGACGGCGGGCTGCCCGAGAAGCCCGTGCCGAGGCCCCAGCTCTGATACGGGTATCCACGCGGACCGGGCTCTTCAGGAGCACCATGGGCGCATGTGGCACGGACACGGGGGCGGCCGCCCCCGCGCCATGGGGGCGGCCGTCACTTGTGCTCCCGCTGGAGACCGTGACCGGATTCGAACCGGTGTAACTCGAGTTGCAGTCGAGCCCCTGAACCACTCGGGCACACGGTCGTGTGTTCCTCGTCGTGGTCCGACCGTAGGGGTGCGGACCGGGGCGGCTCAAGGGTGCGGGGCGGGGCGCAACGGGACTGCCATACGGCGTTCACGAACGGGAGGTTCCGGTCCTACGACCAACGGTCTAGCAGGGGACCTTCTCCGGACAGGGCCCACCTGCGCGTATGCCCCTTACCCTGGGGCCATGAGTGCCCTGGAACCCCGAGACGCCGATACCGGCACCGCCACCGACGAACCCTCCATACCGGCTTCGGCCCTGTCCTCCACCGCGCCCGCCGAGACCGGCGGGGTGCTCGGGCGGTCGTACCGGGCGCTCAGCATCGGCATCGTCTCCGTCGTGTTCCTGATCGCCTTCGAGGCGACCGCCGTGGGGACCGCGATGCCGGTGGCCGCGCGGGAGCTGGACGGTATTCCGCTGTACGCGTTCGCGTTCTCCGCGTACTTCACGACCAGCCTCTTCGCCATGGTGCTGTCCGGGCAGTGGGCCGACCGGCGGGGGCCGCTGGGGCCGCTCGCCGCCGGGATCAGCGCGTTCGGGGCCGGGCTGCTGCTGTCCGGGACCGCGGGGACCATGTGGCTGTTCGTCGCGGGGCGGGCCGTACAGGGGCTCGGCGGCGGGCTGGTGATCGTGGCGCTGTACGTGGTGATCAGCCGGGCCTATCCGGAGCGGCTGCGACCGTCGATCATGGCGGCGTTCGCGGCGAGCTGGGTGATCCCGTCCGTCGTCGGGCCGCTCGCCTCCGGCACGGTGACCGAGCACCTGGGGTGGCGGTGGGTCTTCATCGGCATCCCCGTACTGGTGGTGTTCCCGTTGGCGCTCGCGCTGCCCGCGATCCGGCGCCGGGCCTCGGGGCCGCCCGACCCCTCGGCGGGCGCCGAACCGTACGACCGCCGTCGCATCCTGCTCGCGCTCGGCATCTCGCTGGGCGCCGGACTGCTCCAGTACGCCGGGCAGCAGCGGACCTGGTTCGCGCTGCTGCCGGCCGCCGCGGGCTTCGCCCTGCTCGTGCCCGCCGTGCGCGGGCTGCTGCCGCCGGGGACCGGCCGGGCGGCGCGCGGACTGCCGTCCGTGGTGCTGTTGCGCGGGGTGGCGGCGGGTTCGTTCATCGCCGCCGAGTCGTTCGTACCGCTGATGCTGGTGACCGAGCGCGGGCTGAGCCCGACGCTGGCCGGGCTCTCGCTCGCGGCCGGGGGCGGGACCTGGGCGCTCGGTTCGTTCGTGCAGTCCCGGCCGCGCCTGGAGCCGTGCCGGGAGCGGCTGATGGTGGGCGGCATGGTGCTGGTCGCTGCCGCGATCGCCGCCGCGCCGTCCGTGCTGATCGATGCCGTGCCGGTCTGGACCCTCGCCGTGGCCTGGGCCTTCGGCTGCTTCGGCATGGGCATGGTGATCGCGTCGACGAGCGTGCTGCTGCTGAAGCTGTCGGCGCCGGAGGAGGCCGGGGCGAACTCCGCCGCCCTCCAGATCTCCGACGGGTTGTCCAACGTCCTGCTGCTCGCCGCGGGCGGGGCCGCCTTCGCGGCGCTCGGCGGCGGGACGGTGGGTGCCGTGCACGAGGCGGTGGAGGCGGGCGCGTCCGGCTCGCATCCGGGGGCGTTCGCGGCGGTCTTCCTGCCGATGGCGGGGGTGGCGCTGGTGGGGGCGTGGGTGGCGTCCCGGGTGCGGGCGAAGCCGTAGTACCGCGTGGTACCACGCGGTGCCATCCGTGCATGGCTGGTCTGAATCTGCGGTTCACCGAGGAAGAGCTGACCGCGCTGCGCGAGCGCGCGGAGGCGGAGGGGCGAAGCATGCAGTCGTTCGCCCATGACGCGGTGATCAACGCCATAAACGAACACGCACGCCTTTTCAACGAGGCGGCGGACCACGTGCTGAAGGTGAGTGAGGAGCTCAACCGGAGGCTCGCCTGATGAAGTACCTGACGCTTCACGAACTGCTCCGTCTCGCCGAGCGGCTCGGGGCAGCCGAGGTGCGTGACTACGGGCTGCTCGACTCGGCACTGGCGCGCCCGCAGTCGAGCGTGTTCGGTCAGGACGCCTATCCGGACGTCTGGCAGAAGGCCGCGGCCCTCATGGAGTCCCTGGCGCGCAACCGCGCCCTCGTCGATGGCAACAAGCGCATCGCCTGGTATGCGACCTGGGTCTTTCTGCACCTCAACGGGCATCGGCTGAGCGCGGACTTCGATGTCGACGAGGCAGAGAAGTTCGTGCTGGACGTGTGTCAGGGCGTCCTCGACATGCCCAGGATCGCGGAACGGCTCCCGGGGTTCGCCGCGTAGCACCGCCGCATGGCACCGGTCTGTGAAGAGGGTCTCGACCGGGTCGAACCACCGCTCGTTCGTACGGGATCCCGTCCCGCCCACCGGTAGGGTGGCCCGGTTGTCGTATCGCCTGCGGGCCCGTCCCGGCCCGTACGGACAGCACCCACGTACCCGAGAGACCCGAACCGGAGACCGTGACTACTACCGCCTCCCACCACCTCTCACCCGCCTTTCCCGGCCGCGCCCCCTGGGGCACGGCCGGGAAGCTGCGAGCCTGGCAGCAGGGCGCCATGGAGAAGTACATCCAGGACCAGCCGCGCGACTTCCTCGCGGTCGCCACCCCCGGCGCGGGGAAGACCACCTTCGCGCTGACCCTCGCGTCATGGCTGCTGCACCACCACGTCGTGCAGCAGGTCACCGTCGTCGCGCCGACCGAGCACCTGAAGAAGCAGTGGGCCGAGGCAGCGGGCCGGGTGGGCATCAAGCTCGACCCGGACTACAGCGCGGGCCCGCTGAGCAAGGAGTACGACGGGGTCGCGGTCACCTACGCGGGTGTCGGCGTCCGCCCCATGCTGCACCGCAACCGCTGCGAGCAGCGCAAGACCCTCGTGATCCTCGACGAGATCCACCACGCCGGTGACTCGAAGTCCTGGGGCGAGGCGTGCCTGGAGGCGTTCGACCCGGCGACGCGTCGGCTCGCGCTCACCGGTACGCCGTTCCGGTCCGACACCAACCCGATCCCCTTCGTCGAGTACGAGGAGGGCAACGACGGCATCCGGCGCTCCTCGGCCGACTACACGTACGGCTACGGCAACGCGCTCGCCGACGGGGTCGTCCGGCCGGTGATCTTCCTCAGCTACAGCGGCAACATGCGCTGGCGCACCAAGGCCGGCGACGAGATCGCCGCCCGCCTGGGCGAGCCGATGACCAAGGACGCCATCGGGCAGGCGTGGCGGACCGCGCTCTCTCCCACCGGCGACTGGATCCCCAATGTGCTGGCCGCCGCCGACAAGCGGCTGACCGAGGTGCGCAAGGGCATCCCGGACGCGGGCGGGCTGGTCATCGCCACCGACCAGGACTCGGCGCGCGAGTACGCCAAGCTTCTGAAGAAGGTCACGGGCGAGAAGCCCACCGTGGTCCTCTCCGACGAGAAGGCCGCGTCGAAGAAGATCGACCAGTTCAGCGCGGACGACTCGCGCTGGATGGTCGCGGTCCGCATGGTGTCGGAGGGCGTCGACGTGCCGCGCCTGGCCGTGGGCGTGTACGCCACCACCATCTCCACGCCGCTCTTCTTCGCGCAGGCCGTCGGGCGTTTCGTGCGTTCGCGCAGGCGCGGCGAGACCGCCTCGGTCTTCCTGCCCACCATTCCGATGCTGCTCGACTTTGCGAACGAGATGGAGGTCGAACGCGACCACGTCCTCGACAAGCCCAAGAAGGGCAGCGACGAGGAGAACCCGTTCGCGGAGGAGGACAAGCTCCTCGCCGACGCGGAGCGGGCGGAGGACGAGGAGACCGAGGACCAGCTGCCCTTCGAGGCACTGGAGTCGGACGCGGTCTTCGACCGGGTGCTGTACGACGGTGCCGAGTTCGGGATGCAGGCGCACCCCGGCAGTGAGGAGGAGCAGGACTACCTGGGGATTCCGGGGCTGCTGGAGCCGGACCAGGTGCAGCTGCTGCTCCAGAAGCGGCAGTCCCGGCAGATCGCGCACAGTCGGCAGAAGCCGGCCGGCGAGGCGGATCTGCTGGAGAAGCCGGCCGAGGCGCGGCCGGTGGTCACGCACAAGCAGCTGCTGGGGCTGCGCAAGCAGCTCAACACGATGGTGTCGGCGTACACGCACCAGAGCGGCAAGCCGCACGGGGTGATCCACACCGAGCTGCGTCGGGTGTGCGGTGGGCCGCCGAGTGCGGAGGCCACGGCCGGGCAGATCCAGCAGCGGATCAAGAAGGTCCAGGAGTGGGCCACCCGTATGAGGTGACGGCCGCTGAAGGGGCCGTCCGAAGTGATGTGGCCGCAGTACGTGATCGGAGTGACGTGGCCGCAGTGACGCGAGCGAAGTGAAGCGATCGAAGTGACGGGGCGCTGGGGACGGTCCGGCGCGTCGGCCGGGATCGTTGGTGCAACGGCCCGGGGAGGGGACGGTGGTCCTCGCCCCGGGCCGTTGTCGTCGGTGCGGATGAGGGTGTGCGTCAGGGGTGGACGCGGTAGGGAGCGGGTGCGGGCCGCGCACCGGCGGACGCCGGATCGGTGGGGCGGAGGATCGGACCGATGGGTGCCGGGGCGGTGGGCGCCCGGCCGGTGTTCACCAGGTGAACGCCGTGGACTGGGCCGATGTGGCCACGCACGGAACGGTGGCCGATGTCGGGGACGAGGCCACGATCTGCAGGGACCAGTTGGCGGCGCTCGGGGGAGCGGACAGCACCACGGAATCGGTGCGGTCACCGGCGGCCAGGGTGCCGGAGGTGAGCTTCAGCGGGCCCAGTGTGATCGGGCTGCCGCCGCTCATGCCCGGGTTGGTCTTGCCCGAGAACTGCACCTGACTGGTCGCACCGCCCGAGGTCCTGGTCAGCTTGAGCGTCGTCGTGATGCTGTTCGGGTCCGCGCTGGTGCCCGGCGGCATCGTGATCGCGGTGGACGTGATCTTGATGCTCTTGGACGTGCCCGAGTCGGCCGCGGTCAGGGTGGCGAGGCCGCTGCCCCAGGCGCCACAGTCGTACGTGGCCGTCGCCGTGAGCGGGGTCACGGCGTGGGCCGTCGGTGCCAGGGCCAGCGCGGCGGCCGCGGAACAGGCCGCGGCCAGCACCAGCGGGACGCGGACGTGTCTTCGGCTCGGCGTTCCTGTCGTGGGCGACGGTACGGGAATGATCGACATGACGGGATGAACCCCTTTCGGCTGGATTCGAGGACCCGAAGATCCGCTGATCCTCGATCCGCAGACTCGAAGGTGCGCGGAGCTGCGGAGTTGCGGAGCCATGGAATGGCGGGATTTCGAAATCGTGAAGAGGTGGATTCACGGAATCGTGGCCTCATGGATTCATGAGTCGCGGCTCCGTGATTCGTGGACCGCGCATTCACGCATTCATGCGCTCACGCATTCGTGCCTTCGCGGATGCATGGGATGGGACGAAGGCCTCCTGTGAATGGTGAGGCGCGATCTTCCGTGCGTTCGGCTATCTTTCTCTGCCTGCCTGCCTGCCTGCCTGCCTGCCTGCCTGCCTGCCTGCCTGCCGAGTGTTCGCTCGTTCCTGCCGGGCCCGGCATGTCGGGTGAGTGAAACCGTGATCTTCAGAGATGTCAAGAGATGTCGACCAGTGCATGAAAAATCCTCGTGAAATGCCTTTCGGGCATTTCGAACGAGGATCATTCGTCTCTCTCTTGACTTCTCCGCACGTGCCCTTCTCAATGTGCGCAATCAACCGGCCATGGAGGGGTGTCTGGTGATCCGACGACGAAGACCCGGTGCGACCGGGCTGCTCGCCGCCTGTTTCGTACTGCTGCTGAGCGGTGTCGGGGCCGCGGCCGCCGCCGGGGCCGGGGAGGGCGGGCCGGACGGCCCGTCGGCCGCGGGGCGGGGCGCCGGTACGGTCACCCCGACCGTCCACTGCGTCCTGCCCGCCGCCCAGGGCGAGGCGACCGGGCCGCAGGAGATGACCGTCGAACTGTCACCCGCCGTCGTCGCGCCCGGTGGCAGGGTGCACGCGAAAGTCACACTGGGGCCGTCCCCCGCGACCAGCCGACTGGCCCTGGAGGACGTGCCCACCGTCCCCAGCCTCGACCTGGCGATGTCCGGCGGGGCCACCGGCACCGTCACCGTGCGGGGCGCCGAGTTCACGATGGACGTCCCGGCCGGTAAACCCATCGAACTCCCGCCGTACGAAGGCGACTTCCTCGTCCCGGCGAACGCGTCCGGTGCGGTCTCCTTCGCCCCGGTCCGTACGTTGACGCAGACCAAGGTGCTCGGTTCCGTCTTCGAGACGCCGTGCGACGTGGTCGACGGGGGCGGTTCCATCGGCACCGTCACGGTGGAGGGCACCGGTTCCGAGCCCGCCACCCTGACCGCCCCCGCCGAGCCGGTACGCCCCAACACCCCCGTGACGCTGGGGGGTTCGGGCTGGACCCCGGGCGGTACTCCGGTGCCGTCGCTCTGTGCGGCGGGCGGTGGCGGCTGCGATCCGCTGAAGTTCAGCGGCAACGACCTCGGCATCGACGCCCACGGAACGCTGCACGGCACGGCCACCCTCGGCCCGGCGGGGTCGGTGCCGGACGGCAGGTACGAGGTGAAGGTCAACGACGGCACGAAGGAGGCCACCGCCCCCCTCACCGTCGAGGCCGTCGCGGCCGGCGACCGGGAGATCTCGCTCTCGCGGGACAGCGGACCGGTCGGCACGGTGATCACGGTCAGCGGCAGGAACTACAACCCGGACCGCTGGATCAACGTCATCGGTCTCGACGCGACGGGCACCGGAATCGACGACAGCGCGGTCTACGTCAAGAGCGCGCCGGACGGCACCTTCGCCGTCGAGTTCACCGTGGTCTCCGACGTGATCACCGCGGTCCAGGCCGACGAGGGCAACGACCCGGCGACCGTACGGACCGCCCCGTTCACCGTCTCCACGGACGGCGGCGGGGGAGGGGGCGGCAGCGCCGACCAGAGACTGACCGCCTCGGTCCGGGCCGGGACCCTGTCCATGGTCCAGGACGGGGATGTGGTGGACTTCGGTACGACCGTCCTGGGCACCGGCAGCGGTGTGCAGCGCTCCCGGCTCAACCGGGTCGAGGTGGAGGACGCCCGCGGCGTCGACAGCGGCTGGTCCCTGACCGCCACCCTCACCGGCTTCACCAGCGACGACGGCGGCACCATCCCGGCGGACGCCGTCCGGTGGATCCCCAGGTGCGCGGCCCGGGACGGCAGCGTGGGGACGCCGGTGGCGGGATCGCCCGCCACGCTCGGGAGCCGGGCGGCGAGTCTCTGCCGGATGAACCCGGACGGGTCCCGCCCGTTCACCGGTGGCCGGTTCGACGCCGACGCCGACCTCACGCTGACGGTCCCCGGATTCACCAGGCCCGGGGACTACAGCGCCACCCTGACGCTCACTCTTCTCTGAGATCCGTCCTCTTCGAGACCCGTCGGAGGAAGGTCCCGGAGGCGCCCGCCTGCTCTTCGCGAGGGAGCGGGCGGGCGCCGCCCTTTCGTATGCGAGGAGAACACCGGGGCGCGTGCCCGCGGGATCCCGGTCGCGTGCCTGCGGAGCACCAGGTCGCGTCCCCGCGGGATCCCGGTCACATGCCCGCGGAACACCAATTCACGTGACCCCGGTCACGTGCGAAGAGAACACCCAGCCACGCCCCGACCACGGAGGAGTCGTATGTCCGTCCGACAGAGATCGTCCGTCCGGCAGAGATCGTCCGTCCGGCAGAGATCGGGAAGACCGAGAGGACCGAAGGGGCCGGACACGGTGCTGCGCCGCGCCGTCGCCCTCGCCGCGGGCACCGTCCTCGTCTGGACCGGCGGGACCGTCGCGCTCGCGCCACCGGCCCACGCCGGTACGGTCACCCCTACCGTCCACTGCTCGCTGCCCGCGGGGCAGGGCGAGGCGACCGGGCCGCAGCAGATGAGCGTCGACCTCTCGCCCGCCGTCGTCGACCCCGGCGGCAGGGTCCACGCGAAGGTCACCCTGGGACCGTCCCCCGCCACCAGCGGGCTCAGTCTGAACGACGTGCCGACCACCCCCAGCATCGACCTCGCCATGTCGGGCGGCGCTACCGGCACGGTCACCGTCACCGGACCCCAGGTCAGCCTCGACATCCCGGCCGGAAAGCCGATCGAGATACCGCCCTACGAAGGCGACTTCCTCATCCCCGCCGACGCCAAGGGGCCGATCTCCTTCACCCCCGTACGCAACCTGACGCGCACGAAGGTGCTCGGCTCCACCTACGAGACCCCCTGCGCCGTGGTGAGCGGCGGCGGGTCCGTCGGCACCGTGGACGCCGAGGGCACCGCGGGACTGCCCGCCACCCTGACAGCCCCCGCCACCGCCGTGCGGCCGTCCACCGGGGTCGCCCTGTCCGGCAGCCTCTGGACCGCCGGGGCCACCCCCGTGCCGTCGCTGTGCGCGGCGGACGGCGGCGGCTGCGACACCGGCAAGTTCGTCTCCGGCACGCTCGTGATCAGCGGTTCGGGGGAGCTGACCGGGAGCGCGGTGCTCGCCGACGCGGGCGCGGTTCCCGACGGCTCGTACCTCGTGAAGGTCGGCGACGGTACGAAGGAGGCGACCGCGCCCCTGACCGTCAAGGCGTACGTGCCCGGCGGGCCGAGGGCCATCACGCTCTCCCGCGCCGGTGCGCCGCTCGGCAGCGTCATCAGGGTCACCGGCGACAACTACCACCAGGACCGGTGGATCAACACCGTCGGCCTGGACGCGAACGGGGCGACCCTCGACGACACCGCCGTCTACACCAGGAGCACCCCCGACGGCACGTTCACCGCCGACTTCACCGTCTCCGACCCGGGCATCGCCGCGATCCAGGTCGACGAGGGCAACGATCCGGCGACCGTACTGGCCACGCCGTTCACCGTGACCGACGCCGCCGCGACGCTCTTCGCGGGCGCGGCGAAGGTCAAGCCGGGCGGGACGATCGCCGTGTCGGGCGGCGACTGGCCGTCCGGGACCACGCCCGCCGCCGCGCTGTGCGCCGCCGACGGCAGCGCCTGCGACAGCGCCGGGATCAGCGGTTCGACCCTGCGGATCGACGGGGAGGGGAAGCTCACCGGTACGGTCACGGTGGCCGGTTCCACCCCGCGCGCCACGTACGCGCTCCAGGTCACCGCAGGTGGCGCACAGGCCCTCACCCCGCTGGCCGTGGCCCCGACCTTTGTGGTCCTCACCCCGTCCGCGGGCCCGAGGGGAACCGCCGTCACCGTCCTCGGGCAGGGTTTCGCGCCCGTCGCCACCGTGTCCGTCGTCGGGCTGCGGGCCGACGGGTCGCAGACGTCCGACGCGGTGCGGACCAAGGTGGTCGGGCTGGACGGGGCGTTCTCGCAGACCTTCACCGTCAAGGACGCCGGCACCGTCGCGATCCGGGTCCGGGAGGTCCTCGTCAACCCCCGGACCGAGACAGCGGCGTTCACCGTCCAGGACGGGTCCGTCCCCGCCGGGCCGGAGTTCGCGCTCTCCCCGCCCGAGGGGCCCGTCGGCACGGTGGTCCAGGTGACCGGCCGGGGCTTCGCACCCGTCGCCACGGTCTCGGTGACCGGGCGCACCGCGGACGGGAAACAGACCTCCGACTCCTACGTCACCCGGGTCGTCGGACTCGACGGAACCTTCGCCCTCAACTTCACCGTCCGTGACCCTGCGACCAAGTCCCTCAGAGCCTGCGAAGTCCTTGTGAACGGAAAAGTTATTCAGCGTTCGTTCACGGTGAGTTAACGAGCGTTCGCGTCGTGTACGTGGAGTGTTCATGAGGCGTCGGCCGACCTGGACGCGCGTAGACGTCCAGGATCCGGCCGCCGCCGCGCTGACCGGCGCATATGCCCCCGCGCCGGGTTTCGCTCCCCGCGCACGCCCGGATTCTGGACGAGGTCTTCCGCTGAGCGGACTCGCTCGCTACTGTCCCCCGGAATGAACGCACCGTGGCAGTGCCGCCGCGGAGCGCAGCCGGTGTCTTGGCCAGGCAGGCGGCCTCTCCGTGCGCCGCCGACGGGACCGGTGGCCGCACAGTCCGTGGGAACCAGCCGCCGCCGCTCACCACAAGAGGAGAGGGCGTCGTGACCGCTGAGACCTCCCAGACGCTCGACCGGGGACTGAGAGTCCTCAAGCTGCTCGCCGACACCGACCACGGCCTGACCGTCACCGAGTTGTCCAACAAACTCGGCGTCAACCGAACAGTGGTCTACCGTCTGCTTGCCACCCTGGAACAACACGCCCTGGTGCGCCGTGACCTGGGCGGCCGGGCCCGGGTCGGCCTGGGTGTGCTGCGCCTGGGCCGCCAGGTGCATCCGCTCGTGCGGGAGGCGGCGCTGCCCGCGCTGCGGTCCCTGGCCGAGGACATCGGGGCCACCGCCCACCTCACGCTGGTCGACGGCAGCGACGCGCTGGCGGTGGCGGTCGTCGAACCGACCTGGACCGACTACCACGTGGCCTACCGGGCCGGCTTCCGTCACCCGCTGGACCGGGGTGCCGCCGGCCGGGCCATCCTCGCTGCCCGGCAGAAGCCGACGGGCGGGGCGGCCTTCACCCTCACCCACGGCGAACTGGAGGCCGGGGCGAGCGGTGCGGCGGCCGCGCTGGTGGGGGTGACGGGTGTCGAGGGCAGCGTGGGCGTGGTGATGCTCTCGGACTCCATACCCGAACGGGTCGGACCCCGGGTCGTGGACGCCGCCCGGGAGGTGGCGGAGGCGCTGAGATAGCACCCGGGGGAGGAAGCGGAGAGGACCCGGAGGAGGATCCGGAGACGACCCGGGAGCACCCGCCCGCATCACCGAGCCGACCCGCGCCCCGCGCGGGCGGTTAGATTGGGCGGGTGCTCACTCGTCTCTCGCGCCCCCGTGCCCTCGCCCTGTGTGCCGTGCCCGTCCTCGCCCTCTTCGGCGTGGCCGCGTTCACACCGCTGCCGTTCACGCTGGCGCAGCCCGGTACGACCGCGAACGTGCTCGGGAACGACCACGGCACTCCCGTGATCAGCATCAAGGGCGCGCCCACCCGCACCACCAGCGGCGAGCTGAGGATGACGACGATCGTCGCGACCGCGCCCACCGCCGACATCGGCGTCGGCGACGTGATCGACAGCTGGTTCCGGACGGACCGCGCGGTCCTGCCCCGCGACTCGGTCTACCCGACCGGCGGCTCCGAGAAGGAGATCGAGAAGCACAACCTCGAAGACATGAGGAAGTCGCAGAACTCCGCCGTCGACGCGGCCCTGAACCACCTCGGCAAGCCCAAGGGCTCGGTCGACGTCACCCTGCATCTCGCCGATGTGGGCGGCCCCAGCGCGGGGCTGTTCTTCGCGCTCGGCATCGTCGACAAGCTCGACGGCGACGGCTCCGGGGGTGATCTCACCGGCGGTCGCACGATCGCGGGCACGGGCACGATCCAGCCGAACGGCAAGGTCGGGCCGGTCGGTGGGGTGTCACTGAAGACCCAGGCGGCGCGCCGCGACGGCGCCAGCGTCTTCCTCGTCCCGAAGGCCGAATGCACGGAGGCGCGCGCCGAACTCCCCAAGGGTCTCCGCCTGATCCCGGTCACGACCCTGAACGACGCGGTGTCCTCGCTCCGGGCGCTGGAACGGGGACACAAGGTCCCGAGCTGCTGACCTCGGGCGTGTTTCGAAAGTCCCGTCCGCCCCGCGACGCCCGGCACGGCGTCTCGCCGCGTTGTCGGGATCGTCCACGTACGCCCAGTACGAGGACGACCCTCCGCCTTGCGATGCACCGCACCAGACGCCGCGGGCCCCGCCGTTCGGGCGAACGACGCTACTTTCGAAACACGCCCTCGCGGTTCGCCCCGGTCTCCGCCCTTCCCGCCCCTGCCTCCCTGCGGTCTTCCTCCCTGCGGGCTCCTTCCCCCTCTTCCGCTGTTCTCCTATTCCTTCATTCCTTCATTCCTTCGTCCTCGCCGTCGTCGGCTCCGGCTCCGGTGCCGTCCCGGGCGGGACGGCGTCCGCCGCCGACCCGTCCATCGTGCGCCACACCGGGAACACCAGCGGGCTCAGCGTCGCCAGCAGGTACACACCGCCCATGGCGAGCAGCGCGCCCCGTGCGCCCGCGCCCTCCACCAGCAGGCCCGCGGCGAGGCCGCCCACCGGCATGGCGAGTTCGCCGCCCGCCGTGAGCACCCCCGAGACCCGGCTGCGCAGCGCGTCGGGCACGCTTCCGTAGATCACCGTCGTCAGGACCGGGTTCAGCACCCCGCCCGCGATGCCGCTCAGCGCCATGGTCACCGCGAGCGGCGCCGTCGTCCCGGTCAGCGCGGCGACCGCGTACCGGGGCGCGCCGCACAGCACCACGCACACGGTGAAGACGGCCCACCGCGAGAAACGGTGTCCGAACGCCCCGTACAACAGTGCCCCGGTCAGCCCGCCCGCGCCGAACAGCGCGGTGAGCAGTCCGATGTCCCTGGCTCCGCCCAGCTCCGCGGACGCGTGTACCGGCAGCAGGACGGCGTTCCAGCCCTGATCGGTGCCGTTCATGAAGAGGACCGTCAGCACGATCGCGAGCAGCAGTCGATTGCCCGTCAAGTAGGCGTAGCCCTCGCGCAGTTCGCTGCCGTACGCCCGCAGCGAGACGGGGGTCGCGGTCCGGCGGGGCTCGGCCGCGCGCACCCCTCGTACCCCGAGGGCGATCAGCAGCGCGGACATCAGGAACGTGGCGGCGTCCAGCAGCAGTACGGTCTCCGCACCGGTCAGGGCGATCAGTACGCCGGCCAGTGCCGCCCCGACCATCCGGGCGCCGCGCGAGACGGCGTCGAAGAGGCTGGCGGCACGGGCGAGGGTGGTGCCCGCGTGCTCGGCCAGGTCCGGCACCAGAACGTAACGTGCCGTGTTGCCCGGGGTGTGCAGCAGACCGTTGACCGCCATCAACGCGCACAGCATCCAGAACGTGAGCAGGCCGGTCCGGTGGAGCAGCGGTACGGCCGCGACGGCGAGGCCGCACACCAGGTCGGAGGCGACGGCCACCCGGCGGCGGCCGAGGCGGTCGATGACGGGTCCGCCGATCAGTGCGGAGACGATGATCGGCAGGGTCGCGCAGAAGGCGACGACGCCGGCCCGTCCCGCACTGCCCGTGGTCTCCAGCACGAACCAGGGGACCGCGATCAGGGTCAGCGAAGTCCCGGCTGTGGATATGGAGTTGGCGGACAGTACGGCGGCGAGCGGGACACGACTTCGGGCGGTCCGGCCGCTCATGCCGTGCCGGGCAGGGCCGATGCGTGGCCCGGCTGCCCGGAGTGACGGGGCAGGATGCGCAGCCCGGACTCGACGAGGAACCAGCCCAGTCGGGCGCGCGGCCCGATGCTCGGTTCGGCCGGGATGAGGCGGGACTCCGCTGCCTGCTGCCGGAGTTCGGTGGAGCGCTGGTGGTGCAGCAACAGGTGGGCCTCGGGGTGCATGGCGTGTCCTTCCGGTCGGTGGGGTTGTTCGTGCTTGCTGCTTGCTGCTTGCTGCTTGCTGCTTGCTGCTTACTGCTCGGCGTCCGGCGTCCTGTGTCCGATGTCCGGCGGCCGGCCGGTGGTGCGGCGTTCCCCGAGGCCGGGCGGCTGTCGTCCGGTGGGGGCGTCAGTCGGCGGGGCGGGGGAAGAAGTGCAGGTGGCTGCGGACGGTGACCGCGCCCTCGGTGCCCTCCGGAACCCGGTCCCGGTAGCTCTCGATGAGCTCGTGCATCTTCGTGATCAGTTCGGCGGAGAGGTCGGGGGTCAGGCGCAGCTTGAAGTCGCTGGCCTCCCAGGCCCGATGCCACTCCTCGGGCCACTCGTGCATCGTGCCGATCCAGGTGCTCAGCTCCTGGGCGTGGTTTTCGGCGATCTCGTGGAGCACGACGCCGACGGCGCCGCGCACGTCGGGATCCGGGTGGTTCACGAAGAGGCCCGTGTTGAACGCGGTGCCCGCGTGGACGGCGCGCCACCAGCGTTCGCGGCCCTTGCCGCGCTCCGGGTCGTCCTCGACGAAGCCGTACGAGGCCAGCTGGCGCAGGTGGTAGCTGGTGGCGCCGCTGGATTCGCCGAGCCGGTCCGCCAGACCGGAGGCGGTGGCGGGGCCGAACTCCCGAAGTGCGTTCAGCAGGCGCAGGCGCAGTGGGTGGGCGAGCGCGCGCAGGGTGCGGGTGTCGACCATGTGGATGTTCAGTTCGTCGGCGGGGCGGTCGTCGCCGTTCTTTTTCGCGGGCATGTCACAACCGTAGGCTTACAAAGAAATCTTTGCAAGCTTTTCTTTGCATCGAGTTCTTTGCAACTCCCCGTCGGCCGTCCGCCGTTCTGCTCCGTTCCGTGTCGATGTCCCCCGCCCACCAGCCGTTTCCGCGTCAGCCGATCCGGATGAATCCCTCGCGGATCAGCCAGTCCTTCGCCACCTGGTGCGGGTCCTGCCCGTCCACGTCCACCTTGGCGTTGAGTTCCTGGGCGACCTCGGTCGTCAGCTTCCTGGTGACCGGGTCGAGGAGCTCCGCGATCTGCGGGTACCGCCGGAACGTCTCGGTGTGGACGACGGGCGCGGCGTTGTAGTTGGGGAAGAAGTGCTTGTCGTCCACGAGCACTTCCAGGTTCATGGCCTTGACCCGGCCGTCCGTGGTGTACACCTCGCCGAGCAGGCAGGAGTCGGACTTCGAGACCTGGGTGTAGATGATCCCGGCGTCCATCTTCTTGATGTTGCCGGCCGGGAGGGACATCTTGTACGCCTTCTGCATGCCCGGCAGTCCGTCGTCGCGCGAGGCGAACTCGTTCTCCACGCAGATCGTCACCGCCGACGGGTTCCGCTTCGCCAGCGCGGCGACGTCGGAGAGCGACCTCAAGTGGTACTTGGCGTTGTTCTTCCTGCTGACGGCCAGCGCGTAGGTGTTGTTGAGCGTGGACTGCGGCAGCCATGTCACACCGTTCTTCCGGTCCTCGTCCCGCACCGCCCGCCACTGCTTCTCAGGGTCGGGGATCGGTGTGGCGTGACCGAGGTAGGTGATCCAGCCGGTGCCCGTGTACTCGTACATGGTGTCGGCGTCGCCCTTGACGATCGCCTCGCGCGCGCTGATCGAACCGGGCAGGTTCGTCCGGTCCAGCACCTCCGCACCGGCGGCCTTGAGCACCAGGCCGATCATCTGGCCCAGGATGATGTTCTCGCTGAAGTTCTTCGAGGTGACGGTCAGCGAGGCGCCCTCCAGCGGCCGGCCCCGGCCGACCGAACCCGGCCGTACCTCGTCCGCCATCGGCGACCCGCTCTTCAGCCCGCACCCGGAGAGCGCCGACGTCAGGGCCACCACGGCCGCGAACGCCCCCAGGAGCCGCCCGCGCACTCGGTGCGCCCTGTCCATCCGGCGTACCCCGGCCACCCGGAGTGTCGTCCCCAGCCGGTGCGTCCCGCGAACCGGGTGCCACCCCTGCACCTCGTGCGCCTCGCGCATCCCGCGTTCCCCGCGTCCTCGGCGCCTTTCGCGCGGACCCATCTCACCCCACCTCCAGTCCGCGCGGGGTCAGCGCCACCTCGGCCAGCGAGGCCAGCCAGTCCACCAGCAGTGCCAGCACGACCGTCAGCACCGACCCCAGCACCAGCACCGGCATCCGCTGGGTCTGGATGCCCGAGGTGATCAGGTCGCCCAGCCCGCCGCCGCCGACGAACGTCGCCAGCGTGGCCGTACCCACGTTGAGCACCAGCGCCGTCCGCACCCCGGCCAGGATCAGCGGTACGGCGAGCGGGAGTTCGACCTTGGTGAGCGTCCCCATCGGCGACATGCCGATGCCGCGCGACGCCTCGACCAGGTTCGGATCGATCGCCCTGAGCCCGGCCACCGTGTTGGAGAACACCGGCAGCACGGCGTAGATCACCATGCCGATGACCGCCGTCGACGGACCGATGCCCAGCCAGATCACCAGCAGCGCCAGCAGACCGATCGCCGGGGTCGCCTGCCCGATGTTGGCGATCGCGGTGACCAGCGGCGCGCCCCTGCGCAGTCCGTGCCGGGTCAGCGCGATGCCGAGCGGGATCGCGATGATCAGCACCCAGAACGTCGAGATGGCGGTCAGCTCCACGTGCTGCCACCAGCGCAGCCGCACATTGCCACCGGTGAGCGCGTTCCGCGCGATCGAGTCGAGGTGGACGTTCGTGATCCACAGGTAGGTGACGGCCAGGACCGCCACCAGCACGGCCGGCAGCACCACCAGCTTGCGCCAGGTGATCCGGGGGCGCGGTGGCGACGGCGGGGGCGGGGGCTCCTCCTCCTCGTCGCGGAAGGCATGGCCCTTGACGTCGTGTTCGCCGGGCGGGCGGTCCTTGTCGGAGGAGGGTCCGGGGCGTTCGGAACGCCCGGGTCGGGCGGAGCGCGCGGGGCGGCCGGCACGCCGGTTCCGTGCGGGCCCGTGGCTCGACCGGGCCGGTCCGGGGTTCGGGTGCGGCGGGCCCGGGTTCGCCTGTGCGGGGCCGCGGTTCGACTGGGCCGGTCCGTGGTTCGCCCGCGACGGTCCGGGGTTCGACGGGGAATCGGGAGTCATGCGCCGGCACCGCCCTCCAGCTCCTGTTCGGTCTGGTGGGCGCGGAGCACCTCCAGATCGTGCTGGTGCTCGATGGCGGCCAGCCGGTCGGCCTCCAGCAGTTCGTGCACCGAGTTCATCAGGGTGTGCATGTCGACGACGCCGATGAACTCGCCGCGTCGCCCGGTCACCGCGACCCGCCCGCCGCTGTCGGTCAGCACCGCCTCCAGCGCGTCGTGCAGTGTCGCGTCCCGCGTCACCGTGTCGTGCACCAACTGTCCGGCCCGGGCCAGCGAACCGCGCGCCCGCATCAGGTCGCCGCGCCGCAGCCACTTGTACGGGCGGTTCCTTCGGTCCAGCATCAGGATCTCGTTGTGCGGGCCGATGCGCAGCTTGTTGAAGATCGACTGGAGCGGGTCGTCGACCGTCACCGTCGGGAACTGGGCCATCTCCACATCGCGTACGCGGGTCAGGTTGAGCCGCTTCAGCGCGGCCCCGGCACCGACGAACCCGGAGACGAAGTCGTCCGTCGGGTTGGTGAGGATCGCCTCCGGGGTGTCGAACTGGGCGATGTGCGAGCGCTCCCGCAGGACGGCGATCCGGTCGCCCAGCTTGATCGCCTCGTCGAAGTCGTGGGTGACGAAGACGATGGTCTTGTGCAGTTCGTGCTGGAGCCGGATCAGCTCGTCCTGGAGGTGGTCCCGGGTGATCGGGTCGACCGCTCCGAACGGCTCGTCCATCAGCAGCACCGGTGGATCGGCCGCCAACGCCCGTGCCACGCCCACCCGTTGCTGCTGACCACCGGAGAGCGCGCGGGGATAGCGGCCGTGGAACTCCCTGGGGTCGAGCCCCACGAGGTCGAGCATCTCCTCGACCCGGTCCCTCACCCGCGCCTTCGACCAGCCGGCCATCCTCGGTACGAGGGCGATGTTCTCCGCGACCGTCATGTGCGGGAAGAGTCCGGACGACTGGATCGCGTACCCGATCTTGCGGCGCAGCCGTACCGGATCGATGTCGGTGACGTCCTCGCCACCGATCAGGATCCGCCCGGACGTCGGCTCGATCAGCCGGTTGATCATCTTCAGGGTGGTGGACTTGCCGCAGCCGGAGGGGCCGACGAAGATCACCGTCTCGCCGGCCCTGATGTCCAGCGTGACGTTGTCCACGGCCGGGTTCGGATTGCCCGGGTACCGCTTGGTCAGGTTGTCCAGGTGGATGGTGGCACCCGAAACGGATTCCGCCGTCCCCGCCCCTGCCCGCTTCGGGGATTCGACGCCGTCGGCGGCCGTACTGCCGGAGGCCGTGGTCGTGGCGGCGTCACCACCGGGACCGGTGGAACCATCGGAACCGGCGTTGCCGCCGGAGCGGGCGTTGTCACCGGAACCGGCGGAGTGGGCGTCGGCGGTCTCAGGCACGGATCCCCCCGGGAATGGTGAGCCGCCCGAGCAGGACGTACGCGGCGTCGAAGAGCAGGGCGAGGACGACGATGCCGATCGTTCCGGCGAGCACCTGGTTGAGCGCGTTGGCGCTGCCCAGTGAGGCGATGCCGCGGAAGATCTCGTTGCCGAGGCCGGGGCCGGACGCGTACGCGGCGATGGCGGCGATGCCCATCAGCATCTGTGTGGACACCCGGATGCCGGTGAGGATCGGCGGCCAGGCCAGCGGCAGCTCCACTCGCAGCAGCCGGGCCGGCCGTGACATCCCGATGCCCTTCGCCGCGTCGACGAGCGCCGGATCGACGCCGCGCAGCCCCACGACGGAGTTGCGGACGATGGGCAGCAGTCCGTACAGCGTCAGCGTGATCACCGTGGGCGCCACCCCGAGCCCTACCAGCGGGATGAGCAGGCCGATCGCGGCGAGGGAGGGAATGGTGAGCACTGTCGCCGTCGACGTGATGGCCAGCGACCCCGCCCAGCCGCTGCGATACGTGACGACGCCGATCAGGACCCCGAGCACGGTGGCGATGACCATGCACTGGAACACGGCGCTGACGTGCTGGAACGCGTCCGTGAGCAGCTGTTGGTGGCGGTTGCCCAGATATTCCCAGAAGCTCACACGCCACTCCTCGGCTCGGTCGTCAGTCGGCGTCCCCCGCGGCCTGCTCGACGAGCGGGATGACACGCAACGGCACCGGGTTCTCCATGACGATGGCCGTGGAGGCCCGGACGATGCCATCAAAACCGACAACCCGGTCGATCACCCGTTGGAGATCGGCGTTGGAACGCGCGACGAGCCGGCAGAGCATGTCCCCGTGCCCGGTGGTGGTGTGCAGCTCCAGCACCTCCGGGACACCGGCCAAGTGGGCCCGCACGTCGGCCCCTTGCCCCTGTTTGATCTCCAGCGTCGCGAACGCGGTGACGGGGTAGCCGAGCGCCGCCGGATCGACGGTCGGACCGAAGCCGCGGATGACTCCATTCGACTGAAGCCGGTCCAGACGCGCCTGCACCGTTCCGCGTGCCACGCCCAGCCGCCGCGACGCCTCCAGCACGCCGATGCGGGGCTCACGGGCCAGAAGTACGATGAGCCGGCCGTCCAGATGATCGATCGCCATCGTCCGCCTCCGGGGGGTCACTGTGATGGTCATCATGTACAGATAGCCCGGCCATCATCCCCATCCGCTGTACAGATTGCCCAGCGATTCCGCGAACTGTTGCGCACCTTGCGAAGCGGCGAGAGCCTTCGCACATGACTGAGACTCTGCACACCACCCCCGACACTGCCCGGCAGGCCGACCCCTTCCCGGTCAAGGGAATGGACGCGGTCGTCTTCGCCGTCGGCAACGCCAAGCAGGCCGCGCACTACTACTCGACGGCCTTCGGCATGAAGCTGGTCGCCTACTCCGGACCGGAGAACGGCAGCCGGGAGACCGCGAGTTACGTGCTGACCAACGGCTCCGCCCGCTTCGTGTTCACCTCCGTCATCAAGGCGTCCACCGACCGCGGTCGCTTCCTCGCCGACCATGTGATGGAGCACGGCGACGGCGTCGTCGACCTGGCCATCGAGGTCCCGGACGCCCGCGCGGCCTACGCGTACGCCGTCGAGCACGGCGCCCGCGGCATCGACGAGCCCTACGAGATCAAGGACGAGCACGGCACGGTCGTGCTCGCCGCGATCGCCACGTACGGCAAGACCCGTCACACCCTCGTCGAGCGGTCCGGCTACGACGGTCCGTACCTGCCCGGCTACGTCGCCGCCTCCCCGATCGTCGAGCCGCCCGCCAAGCGCACCTTCCAGGCCATCGACCACTGCGTCGGCAACGTGGAACTCGGCCGGATGAACGAGTGGGTCGGCTTCTACAACAAGGTCATGGGCTTCACCAACATGAAGGAGTTCGTGGGCGACGACATCGCCACCGAGTACTCCGCGCTCATGTCCAAGGTCGTCGCCGACGGCACGCTCAAGGTCAAGTTCCCGATCAACGAGCCGGCCATCGCCAAGAAGAAGTCCCAGATCGACGAGTACCTGGAGTTCTACGGCGGCGCGGGCGTCCAGCACATCGCGCTGGCCACCAACGACATCGTCGCCTCGGTGCGCGCGATGCGGGCCGCGGGAGTCGAGTTCCTGGACTCCCCCGACACCTACTACGACACCCTCGGCGAGTGGGCGGGCGAGACCCGGGTGCCGGTCGAGATCCTGCGCGAGCTGAAGATCCTCGTGGACCGCGACGAGGACGGCTACCTGCTCCAGATCTTCACCAAGCCGGTCCAGGACCGGCCGACCGTCTTCTTCGAGATGATCGAGCGCCACGGCTCGATGGGCTTCGGCAAGGGCAACTTCAAGGCCCTGTTCGAGGCGATCGAGCGCGAGCAGGAGAGGCGCGGCAACCTCTGACCCGGAGGGCATGACCGCTGCCCCGGAAGCCGTACGGGCCGCGGTCGCGAAGCCGACGGTACGGACGAGGGGCGGGGCCACCGGGCGATCCGGGCCCCGCCCCTCGCGTACGGCGACCGCCCCCTCGGGCCGGCCGTCGGCGCCGGGCGTCAGCCGCCGTTCCCGACGCGCGGTACCGGGGGCCCGGCGGGGGCCTGCCGCCGCGGCCCGGGGGCCGTGGGCGCGGGGGCGGGCGTGGGTGGGACCGACTCGTCCGCCGGTGCCGGGGCGGGGAGCACACCGCGCGGCAGGACCGTCGGCAGGCCGTCCAGGGCGTCCAGCGCCCTGCGGGCGGCCGGGGCCTCCAGCGGCGAGAAGTGCGGATTGGTGCGCAGGGCCTCCGTCAGATGGCGCCGCGCCGGTCCGTAGTCCTTCAATGCCCACTGGATCGCCCCGAGACGGGACACGTACGAGGCCTT
Organism: Streptomyces sp. NPDC001750; assembly: GCF_042892615.1. Lineage (NCBI taxonomy): Bacteria > Bacillati > Actinomycetota > Actinomycetes > Kitasatosporales > Streptomycetaceae > Streptomyces > Streptomyces sp. NPDC001750. Next base: position 116,824 of record NZ_JBIAUE010000007.1, read on the forward strand.
CCGCGCACCGGCGGCGACCGCCCGTTCCGCGTACGGCAGCGCCGCCGCCGAGTCGCCCGACAGATGCAGCGCCCAGCCCAGCGCGTCCGCCACCGCGGCACTGCGGTGCGACCGCGCCCACTCGGCGGTCAGCAGCGCCACCGCCGCCGTCGGCTCCCCGTGCGCCGCCTCGAAACGGCCGCGCAGCAGCGCGTTGTCCACGCCCTGCTCCTGGTCCCGAGAGAGGGACGAGCGCAGCCGTTCGTACTGCTCCCGCGCCTGCGCGTTCCGGCCCAGCGACTCGTACAACTCGCCCAGCTCCAGCAGGAACGCGGGATTCGGCTGATCGGCCAGCGCGGCCTCGTAGTCGCGCCGCGCCTCGTCCGCCCGGCCGAGCGCCACCAGCGCCCCGGCCCGGCCCGCGAGCGACGGACGGTGATCGCGCTCGACCGCCAGCGCCGCGCCGTACTGCGCCACCGCCTCCTGCGGCTCGCCCCGCTCCCACGCCAGTTCGCCCAGCAGATACAGGCACTCCACCTTCCGCGCGGGCGTGTCCGCCCGGTCCGCCGCCTCCCGTGCGCTCGCCACCGCGTCCTCGTCCCGGCCCATGCCCTGCAGCGTCCGCGCCGTCAGCAGCAGCGCCTCGACCCCGGGCCGCAGCTCCGCGAACCGCCGTACCGCCGCGCGCGAGGAGGCGAGGTCCCCGAGACCTTCGTACGCCTCGACCAGCGCCGGGTACACCGCCCACTCCTCCGGATGCCGCGCCCGCACCTCCTCGCCCCACTTCTTCGCCGCGGCGAAGTCGTGCCGGGCGTCGGCGAGCCGAGCCATCCCCACCCGGGCGGCGGCGTTCCCCTTCTCGTCCGGCTCGGCGCGCAGCGAGCGCTTCAGCGCCTGCTCGGCCCGGACGTAGTACGACGCGTCGGCGGAGCGCCTGGCCCGTTCCACGTACGCGGTGCCGAGGACGGCCCACGACCGCGCGTCGGAGGGATGCCGTTCCACCCGCTGCCGGTGGTTCTCGATCAGCGCCTCCAGATCCGGAAGCGAGACCGGATACCCCAGGTCCGCGGCGCTCAGAGCGCGCGCGACCGGCCCGGGGGCGGGCGGCGCGGACTCCTCCCCGTCGTCCGGCGCGACCACCGTCACACCCGCCATCAGCGCCGCACCCACCACCAGGCCCGTGGCGGCCCACCGCAGCGGCGCGGCCGGATCACGAGGCTTTCGAGTCTTCTGCGACTTCGACTTCTCGGGTCGCCGGCGCGGCTGGAGTTTCAGCGGCCACCGGGGTTTCAGGAGCCATTGGAGTTTCGGGGGCGGCTGAGGTTTCGGGGGAGGCTGCGGCTTCGGAGGCCGCTGTGGCGTGGCGTCCATGCCGATCACTCTGCGTCGGTAAGATGATCACGCTGCGCTGTCCGGAGGTCGCCGCCGACGGGTTCACACCAATGGGGCCGGGTGCCAGTCTTGGATCATGACTGGACTTCTCGAACAACTGCGTACGGGACTTCCCGCCGAGGCCCTGATCACCGATCCGGACGTCACCGCCTCGTACGCCCGGGACATGGCGAGCTTCTGCGACGCGGGCACACCCGCCGTCGTCGTGCTTCCGCGTACGGTCGAACAGGTCCAGCACGTGATGCGCACCGCGACGGCGCTGCGCGTCCCGGTCGTCCCGCAGGGAGCCCGCACCGGCCTGTCGGGCGCGGCCAACGCCTCCGACGGCTGCATCGTGCTGTCCCTGGTGAAGATGGACCGGATTCTGGAGATCGATCCGGTCGACCGGATCGCCGTCGTCGAACCGGGCGTCGTCAACGCGGTACTGTCCCGGGCGGTCGACAAAGTCGGCCTCTTCTACCCGCCGGATCCCTCCAGTTGGGAGATGTGCACCATCGGCGGCAATATCGGCACCGCGTCGGGCGGCCTGTGCTGCGTGAAGTACGGGGTCACGGCGGAGTACGTACTCGGTCTGGACGTCGTTCTCGCCGACGGGCGCCTGCTCACCACCGGTCGCCGCACCGCGAAGGGCGTCGCCGGCTACGACCTCACCCGCCTGTTCGTCGGCTCGGAGGGCAGCCTCGGCATCGTCGTCAGGGCCGTGCTGGCGCTCAAGCCGCGACCGCCGCGGCAGCTGGTGCTGGCCGCCGAGTTCCCGAGCGCGGCGACCGCCTGCGATGCGATCTGCCGGATCATGGAGCGTGGTCACACCCCATCACTCCTCGAACTGATGGACCGTACGACGATCCGGGCCGTCAACCGGATGGCCGCCATGGGCCTGCCCGACAGCACGGAGGCGCTCCTGCTCGCCGCCTTCGACACCCCGGACCCGTCGGCCGACCTGGCCGCCGTCGGCGAGCTGTGCACCGCCGCGGGTGCCACGGAGGTGGTCCCCGCCGAGGACGCCGCCGAGTCCGAACTGCTGCTGCGGGCACGGAGGATGTCGCTCACGGCGCTGGAGACCGTCGCGTCGGCCACGATGATCGACGACGTGTGCGTACCCCGTTCGAAGCTCGGCGCGATGCTCGAAGGAACGGCCGCCATCGCCGAGAAGTACGCCCTCACCATCGGTGTCTGCGCGCACGCGGGGGACGGCAACACCCATCCCGTCGTGTGCTTCGACCACACCGACGCCGACGAGAGCCGACGGGCACGCGAGTCCTTCGACGAGATCATGGCGCTCGGCCTGGAGCTCGGCGGCACGATCACCGGTGAACACGGCGTCGGCGTCCTGAAGAAGGAGTGGCTGGCGCGGGAAATCGGTGAGGTGGGTGTCGAGCTGCAACGGGGGATCAAGCAGACGTTCGACCCGCTGGGGCTGCTCAACCCGGGCAAGGTGTTCTGACATCGGCCACCCGCTCCGGGCGCGTTCAGGCGCGGCTCAGGCCGCGCGGGCTCGGGCGCCGCGGGCTCGGACCCGTCGTGCTCCGGGTTCCGCGTGCCCCGGTTCCGCGCGCTCATGCGTCGCCGTCCTGCGACTCGTCCGAGAGCCAGGGGTCGCTCATCCACAGGTCGTCGGCGGGCAGCGGGGCGAGCAGCTCGGCGAGCGCCTCGTCGATGCCCAGCCGCTCGGTCTCCGTGCCCGGCGGAACCATGCGCAGGGTCCGCTCCATCCAGGCGGCCACGGCGGCCGACGGCATCTCCAGAAGAGCGTTGCCGTCGGGGGAGGACAGCGCCACGAAGACGACGTTGCGCCGTTCGACCTTGGTCGGCCAGATCCGCACGTCCCCGTGCCCGCACGGCCGGAAGACGCCCTCGACCAACAGGTCGCGGGCGAAGGTCCAGTGGACGGGGAACTCGGAGCCGATGTGGAAGTCGATGTGCACGGCGTACGGGTCCTTCGCGCGGTACGTCAACCGGGCGGGGACGGGGATGCTGCGCTCGGGCGACAGAACCAGCTTGAGCTCCAGATCGCGTTCCACGACGGTGTTCATGAGGGCGTCCTCTCGGTGTCCGTGAACCGGTCCCATGACCGGCCCGCACTGGAGAGAGCGCACTCCACGCCAACTATGACGCGACTTCGGGAAAAAATTTCGGGAAGGCCGGAAAGTGGCCCAAACCCCTGGACCGGCCCGGGGGCGGGCGGGTGTCTGATAGATGTGGACCCGTTGATTTGAGGCCTCGAAGAGATACGGGACCACGGTGATGAGCGCCCCAACCCCGGCACCCGGTGACGAAAGCCCCCGTGAGGGCTACTACCCCGATCCCTCCATCCCTGGATACGTCCGGTACTGGAACGGCGCTTCGTGGGTGCCCGGTACGAGCCGCCCGGCCCCGCAGCAGGGCGAGCCGATGCCCGCGTCGCCCGCCGGCCGGCAGCACCGGCCGCAGCAGCCGGACTCACCGGTCCCGTCCGCCTCGTCCGTCCCGTCCGTTCCGGCCGCCGCTGCGGCGGAGACGCCGATGGAGGAGACCGGTCCGGTCTTCCTCGACGAGGAGCCGCAGGCGGGCAACCGACCAGAACCGGCCACCGCCTGGCAGGCCGACGCCTCCCGCCAGGCGGGCTTCGGCGGCGAACCCGACCGACGGGTCTCCTGGGGCGCCCAGTCGCAGCCCGGCGCCGCTCCGCTGCCGACCGGTCAGGGCGAGCCGGATGGCCGGGCGGATTCGGGGCCGCCGTCGGGGCCCATGTCCCTGCCCGGTTCCGGGACTTCCGCTTCCGCGGCTTCCGGGGCTTCCGGAGCGGGTCCGGGGCCGGTGGCCGGCCAGGAGCCGCGTATGCCCACGGCTCCGGTGCCGGTCGGCCGCACGCCCGCTGACGACCCGTCGGCCGAGCGGCTGCCGGACGACCGGGTGCCCGCCTCGCGCGCGCCCGTCGATCCCGTTGCCGTCGATCCCGTTCCCGCCGACCCGCGGCAGCCCGCCTCGCGGGCCCCGGCCGACGGCGCGCTGCCCGGCATGCGCGGCGGGGACGATCAGACGCCTGAGAACACCGTCACCCTTCGCGCGGTGGACCGGGGCAACCGGCCGTCCGCCTCCCGGACTCCCGGGCAGCCGGCCGAGAACGGAACGATGGCGATCCGCCCGCCCTCTCCCGGTCCCGGCGCGCCGGGACCGGCGCACCGGCCCCCGAGCACGGGCCCCGGACCCGTCCCGGCGCAGGGCCCGGTGTCCGTCCCCGCCGCGCCCGCGAACCCGAATCCGAACCCAATCCGGAGCCCGGCGGTTCCGGGCCCGGCGTCCGCCACTGCCCCGGCCGCGGACCCTGCCGTGCCCGCGAACCCGGGGCCCGGCGGGGCGGGTACCCCCTGGGCCCAGGCCCATGGAAGCGCCCAGTCGGCCCCGGCGGCACCCCAGCAGCCCCAAGCGCAGCAGCCTCAGCCTCAGCAACTCCAGGCGCAGCAGCCCCAGCATCCTCAACAGCCCCAGTCGCCGCTCCAGCCTCCGTCGCACCTCCAGCAGCCCCGCCTCCCGCACCAGGCCCAGCAGTCCCATCCCCATCCGCAACTCGGCGCGGCGGGCGGGCAGCAGCCGGACCAGCCCGTCACGCCCTGGAAGCCGCCGGTCGACGACCCCTTCCAGCAACTGGCGCGGGCCCAGGCGTCGGCCCGGCCCGCCGGACTCGGGAAGCGGTTCGTCGCCCGGCTCGTCGACACGGTGGTGCTGGGCGCTCTCGTCGGCGCGATCGGGTTCCCGCTCGTCTCACGGGCGCTGGACCACATCGACGCGAAGATCGACGCGGCGAGGACGTCCGGCCGGACGGTCACCGTCTGGCTGGTGGACCCCACCACGGCTGGTCTGTTCGGCGCGGTGCTCGGAGCGTTCCTCGTCCTCGGTGTCCTGCTGGAGGCGCTGCCGACCGCGAAGTGGGGCCGTACGCTCGGCAAGAAGCTCTGCGGACTCGAAGTACGGGACATCGAGTCGCACGGGTCCCCGTCCTTCGGCGCCGCGTTGCGCCGCTGGCTGGTGTACGGGGTACTGGGACTCCTGGTGATCGGCGTGGCCAACGTGCTGTGGTGCCTGTTCGACCGTCCGTGGCGCCAGTGCTGGCACGACAAGGCGGCACACACCTTCGTCGCGGGCTGAGACGGCCCCCGCGGGGCGGCGGAGGGCGGGGTCCCGCGCGCCGTCGCCCTGCGGAGGCCACTCCTCCGGGTGGCGGCCCATCGGGTGAGCCGCCGGGGGCCCAGGCGTTCCCCCGAACGCACCTGAGCCGTTGCGGGTGGTCCCGGGCCGGGATGCACTGCCCCCATGAGCAACGATCAGCCGACGTCCGGAGAGCCGCCCGAGGACGACCCGTTCCGCAAGAAGCCGCAGGAGCCGCGGCCGTCGGAGTCCTGGCCGTCCGAACCGTGGCAGTCCCAGGGCCCGCAGGAGCCCCCCGGGCCGCAGGAGCCCCAGGGGCCGCCGCCCGGTCCGCCCCCCGGCCCCGGTCCGTCGTCGGGTTCGCCCTACGGGAGCATGCCGCCTCCCCCTCCGCCGCCGTACGGCCCCGGCCCCTACGGCGGCGGAGGGCCGTACGGGGGCGTGGACCCGCTGGCGGGCATGCCGCCGCTCGCCGAACCGGGCAAACGGATCCTGGCCCGACTGGTCGACTTCCTCCTCATCTCGATTCCGCTCTATCTGATCTCTCTGCCGTGGGGCGGAGCCGTCGAGGTGAGGAACAACGGCAACACCACCAACGGCAATGCCGACGTCGGCGACCTCTTCAGCCAGACGTACAGCAGTCACCAGATGATCTGGTCGCTGATCGGACTGGTGGCCTACGTCGCCTACGACACGTACTTCACGCACAAGGACGGCCGCACCATCGGCAAGCGGCTGATGAAGCTGCGCGTGGCGATGCTCAACGACGGCCGGGTGCCGGACACCGGGACGTCGTTCCTGCGCGCGGTGGTGCTGTGGTTGCCGGCCCTGCTGTGCTGCCCGTGCCTGTGGTGGCTGATTCTCATCGTGTTCATGTTCACGGACAAGCCGTACCGGCAGAGCCTCCACGACAAGGCGGCGAAGACGGTGGTCGTCCAGACGACCTGAGGACCTCAGAACGGGAGCGAGACCCGGGCCGTGCGCGAAGACAGTCCCTGACGCCCCGCCCGGCCGGCTCCTTCCCGCCCCGCCAGTCACCCAGGGCCGCGGGCGGTCGCGGCGGGCGGTCGCTGCCGCGCCAGGCTGTGTCGCTGCCGCGCCAGGCTGTGGAGACGTCGATGTGATCGCGACCGGTCGGCAGGTGGACGAGGAGTAGACCGAATCGCGGCGGACCGGCCGGCCCGCTCGCGCTCCGGAGCCGGGAGAAGGACCGCGGTCATGTCCTCCCGACTCCCGCCCTGTTCCGTCCTGTTGGCTCTCGACCCCGTCGACTTGACCGGGTCGAGCGGGACCTACCGGGATTGGTGCGCCACGAGGTGAGTCAGCGCCGCAGGGAGCGCTCGTCCCGGTGGTCGTCCGCGGGCTCCGTGCCCGAGGTGACGGGCCGTCCGTTCCCGCGGGGCGACGGGGCCGGGGTCCGGAGCTCGTCGAGGGCGAGTCCCTCGGTCTCGACGGCGGTGGAGACCGCGTCCCGGTGCGTGCCGGCCGCGGCCCCGGCCCGCGCGGACCTCCCTGCCGTCGCCGGGGTGGGACGGGATACCGTCACGGCCACCAGCAGACCGAGCGCGAGCGCCGCAGTGCCGATGACGGCGACGCCGATCCCCGATTCCGTACGGGAGAGCAGCAGCATGGCGAGGGTCGAGAAGACGACGGTGACCGAACCGTAGGAGAACTGTGCGGCAGTGATACGCGGCATGGCGGTATCCGTCCTCGGGGCATCGGATGGGCCGTCCTCGACACGGTCGGACAACCCCTGGCGACTCTACGACGACGGATGCCCGAGAGGGGCCGGTACTAAGCACGGCCCGAAGCGCGACGCCGGTGCACAGGGGGCGCACGGAGTCATTCCGTGCCCTGGCGGGCAAATCTGACGGTTCGTTTCCGGACAGGGCGAACGTCCGGATACCGGAAAGCGGCTCCCGCATAGTGCACTTGGCCTGTCCAAGTCAAGATCTGTCTTTTTCTTTACAGCTCCGGTCGAATGTCGTCACTTGTGACGCGTATCCGCGCGCGGCCCTCATCCAACTTCCAGGCCGCAGCCGCGGACGCCGGGGAGGACTGCATCACGTGAGTACGAAGAGACGGGCGCTGCGCGGCGCGGCGGTTGTCGTGGCCATGGCTGCCACGGCCGCCACCGCGTCGACCTTCGCCACCGCCCAGGCCGACGACCAGACGTCAGGGGCCCGGAACACCGTGGTCGACCGCCGTGACCCGGGAACGGGGAAGGGCAACGCGCACGACCTCCAGGGGCCGTTCAGCGAGCAGCAGGACGCTCAGCGTCAGGCCGCCCTGGAGCAGGTCCTGTCGGGCGAGAAGAAGATATCGAAGCGGGACGGCTCCAAGGTCGTCAAGCTCGACAAGAAGAAGTACGTCGAGCTCGGCCGCGAGAAGACCGACAAGATCTTCACCGTCCTCGTCGAGTTCGGCGACCAGGTCGACGACACGACCATGTACGACCCGGACGGCGAGGGCCCCAAGCCCCCCGTCAAGAAGTACGGCGGCGACCCCGGCCCGCTCCACAACTCCATCGCGCAGCCGGACCGCAAGAAGGACAACAGCACGGCCTGGCAGGCCGATTTCAACCGGCAGCACTTCCAGGACCTGTACTTCGGCACCGGCACCGGCAAGGACTCGCTGAAGACGTACTACGAGAAGACCTCCTCCGGGCGCTACTCCGTCGACGGCGAGGTCAGCGACTGGGTCAAGGTCCCGTACAACGAGGCCCGTTACGGATCCAACTACTGCGGCTCGTCCAACTGCGCCAACGTCTGGGACATGGTCCGCGACGGCGTGAACGCCTGGGTCGCCGACCAGAAGGCCAAGGGCCGTACCACGGACCAGATCAAGGCCGACCTGGCGCAGTACGACCAGTGGGACCGGTACGACTACGACAACGACGGCGACTTCAACGAGCCGGACGGCTACATCGACCACTTCCAGATCGTCCACGCCGGCGAGGACGAGTCCGCGGGCGGCGGCGCGCAGGGCAAGGACGCCGTATGGGCGCACCGCTGGTACGCCTACGGCACCAACGCCGGTGCGACCGGCCCGTCCTTCAACAAGGCGGGCGGAGCCGAGATCGGCGACACCGGCTTCTGGGTCGGTGACTACACCGCGCAGCCCGAGAACGGCGGCCTGGGCGTCTTCGCCCACGAGTACGCCCACGACCTGGGCCTGCCCGACCTGTACGACACCACCAACACCGCCGAGAACTCGGTCGGTTTCTGGTCCCTGATGTCGGCGGGCTCCTGGCTCGGCACGGGCAAGAACGAGATCGGCGACCTGCCCGGCGACATGACCGCCTGGGACAAGCTGCAGCTCGGCTGGCTCAACTACGCCGAGGCCAAGGCCGCGACGGACTCCGTCCACAAGCTGGGCGTGTCCGAGTACAACACCAAGGACAAGCAGGCCCTCCTGGTCAAGCTGCCGGACAAGGCCGTCAGCACCGCTGTCACGAAGCCCGCCGAGGGCTCCAAGCAGTGGTGGAGCGACATGGGTGACAACCTGAACAACACCCTGTCCCGCTCCGTCGACCTCACCGGCAGGTCCACGGCCTCCCTGGACCTCGCGGGCTGGTGGGACATCGAGCAGGACTACGACTTCCTCTACGCCGAGGTGTCCGAGAACGGCGGTGCCAACTGGACCGCGCTCGACGGCACGGCCGACGGCAAGGCCCTCCCGCGCGACGCCAGCGACAAGCCGGCCCTGACCGGCGTCTCCGGCGCGTACAAGCAGCTCTCCTACCCGCTGGACGCCTACGCGGGCAAGAAGATCGACATCCGCTTCCGCTACACCACCGACGGCGGCGCGGGCGGCATCGGCTTCGCGGCCGACACCATCTCCGTCAACGCCGACGGCACCGCGCTGTTCACGGACAACGCCGAGGGCGACGACAACGGCTGGACCGCCAAGGGCTTCTCCCGCGTCGGCGAGTCCTTCACCAAGGACTACGCGCAGTTCTACATCGCGGAGAACCGTCAGTACGTCAGCTACGACCGGACCCTCAAGGTCGGCCCGTACAACTTCGGCTTCTCCCAGACCCGTCCGGACTGGGTCGAGCACTACCCGTACCAGACCGGTCTGCTCGTCTGGCAGTGGGACACCTCCCAGAAGGACAACAACGTCTCCACCCACCCGGGCAAGGGCCTGATCCTTCCGGTCGACGCGCACGCCAAGCCGCTGAAGTGGGCGGACGGTACGGTCATCCGCAACAAGATCCAGCCCTTCGACGCGCCCTTCAGCCGCTACCGGACGGACGCCTTCACGCTGCACAACGCCGACGTGCCGGTGCGGATCCCGTCGCGGCCCGGCATCCCGGCCTTCGACGACCACAAGGGAACCTACTGGTACGCCGAGAACAAGACCGGAAGCGTCCAGGTCACTGACACCAACACCCGGATCTCGATCGTGAGCCAGCCGCGCGACGGCGCGACGATCACCCTCAAGGTTGGGCCTTCGGGGAAGTAGTTTTACAACGCCGCAGGTCAGAGCTTGATCGACCGTCGCCCTCTAGCGGGCGGCGGTCGATCGTGTTTAGGTGCGTCTTGACCACATCCTTATTGACACGACGTCTCACGGGGGAGCGCGGAACATGGCATGCGGAGGGTTCAGCAAGTTGCCGAACGGCAGCGTGGTGGTGGCCATCACCCTGCCCCGGCCCGCGGACGGAGCGGGGCCGGGCAGCCTGGTCCGGGTCCTGGTGCACGCGGGCAACCGGGCCCGCGCGCTGACCCGGCTGCGCAATCTGGGGCTCCGGGCCGTCTATCTGCGGGGCAACGCCGAGCCGCCCACTCCGGACGAGATCACGGCCGTGCTGCACCACCCGGACGGGATGCTCTGGAGAGCGAGACCGGAGCGCGCCCAGGAGCTCTGGCACCCCATCCGGGCCCTGCTCCGGCCCGCGACGTCCCCCGCGTCCACCTCGTCGGGCGCACCGGCCCACCGCGCGGCCACGACGGCCCCGGCGTCCGCGACGGGGCGCCGCCCGTGCCTGCCCGCCGCGCCGGTCCGCCGCCCGGCCTGAACGCGGGCGGGGGAGCCCGCGGCTCGTGACGCGCGGGCGAGGCCCGCGACGTGGGGCCGACGGTCCGCGCGACGCGAGGACGGCGCGAGAGGGGCGTGAGGGGCGGGGTCGTGCGGGTCGGCCGACGACCGCACACGCCGCCCCGCCCCGCTACACCGCCGGCTTGCGCACGACCGGCTCGCCGGTCAGCTGCACGCCCGCCCTGCGGAGCTCCTCCAACGCCCGGCCCGTGGTCTCCTCGGCCACTCCGGCGGTGAGGTCGAGCAGCACATGGGTCGTGAAGCCCTCCCGGACCGCGTCCAGCGCCGTCGCCCGTACGCAGTGGTCGGTCGCGATGCCGACCACGTCCACATCGGTGACGTGGTGGGCGCGCAGCCAGTCGGCCAGCCCGGTGCCGTTCTCGTCGACGCCCTCGAAACCGCTGTACGCCGCCGAGTGGGCGCCCTTGTCGAAGACCGCCTCGATCGCTCCGGAGGCGACCACGGGCGCGAAGTTCGGGTGGAAACCCACCCCCTCCGTACCGGCGACACAGTGCGCGGGCCAGGAGTGCTCGAAGTCCGGCCGCTCGGCGAAGTGGTCGCCCGGGTCGATGTGGTTGTCGCGGGTGGCCACCACATGGCGGTAGCACGGCTGGGCGTCGCCTATGAGGTCGGTGATGGCGGCGGCCACGTCGGCGCCTCCCGTCACGGCGAGGCTGCCGCCCTCGCAGAAGTCGTTCTGGACGTCCACGACGATCAAGGCGCGGTGCATGGCGGGTGTCCTTCGGTGGGGGTGGGGTGGGAGTGCGGTCGGGGGTGCGCATTCGAGCCTAAGGGCTGTCCCGTAATCCCTGACGGGCGCCCGACGACAGCCGCGGCACCTCGCCGCGTTGTCGGAACGCCCACATACGTCCCGTATGCGGGCGCCCCTCCGCCTTGCGATGCACCACATCTGACGCCGCGCGCCGATCCGCCACGGATTACGGGACAGCCCTTAGTGCCGCTCCCGGCAACGTTTGCCGGGAAGCTCGCGGCGTCCGGTTGCGGTGCAGCGCAAGGCGGAGGGACGTTCGCATACTGGATGTATTCGGGTGTTCCGACAACGCGGCGAGGGGCCGTAGCTGTCGTCGCGCGCCCTCCGGGGATTACCGGACAGCCGTGAGGGACTCGGGAGCGGCCGGGGGAGGGGCGCGGGGCAACCCGTGCGGCGCCCGTGGCCGACGCGGTGCCCGTGCCGGGGCGGCGCCGCCCTCCGCCACGGGCACCGCCCCGCTCCGTCACACGAATTCGGTCGGGATCACCGGCTCGCCCCGGGAGAGCTGCGTCGCCGACATCGGCAGCCCCGCCCGTGCCGTGATGTGCCGCTCACGGGCCGCGTCCAGCGGTTCGCGGGCGACCACCTCGCCGCCCCTGACCAGCTCGACCAGCAGCTGCCGGTCGGCGAGGTCCGCCGGTACGGGACCGGTGCCGACCACCTCCGCCTCGGCCACCCCGTTCTCGTCCAGCCGACGCGCGGCCCACTTGCGACCGCCCGTCGACGACTTCGAACCGAGCGACTTCTTGGCGACCGGGCGCAGTGGCTCCGCGGGGTCGGCCGAGTCGGCCCGGGCGACCAGCTTGTACACCATCGAGCACGTGGGGTGCCCGCTGCCCGTCACCAGCTGCGTGCCCACGCCGTACGCGTCGACCGGCGCCGCGGCCAGCGAGGCGATCGCGTACTCGTCGAGGTCCGACGTCACCACGATCTTCGTCCTTGTGGCGCCCAGCTCGTCCAGCTGCTGCCGCACCCGGTGCGCGACCAGCAGCAGGTCCCCGGAGTCGATCCGTACCGCGCCCAGTCCCGTCCCCGCGACCTCCACCGCCGCGCGGACCGCCTCGGCCACGTCGTAGGTGTCGACCAGCAGGGTCGTGTCGCGGCCCAGCGAGTCCACCTGGGCCTGGAAGGCGTCGCGCTCGGTGTCGTGCAGCAGTGTGAAGGCGTGGGCGCTCGTCCCGACGGTCGGGATGTTGTAGCGGAAGCCCGCCGCCAGGTCGGAGGTGGTGTCGAAGCCGCCGACGTAGGCGGCGCGCGCGGAGGCCACCGCGGACAGTTCATGGGTGCGCCGTGCACCCATCTCGATCAGCGCGCGCCCGCTCGCCGCCACGGACATACGGGACGCCGCCGCGGCGATCGCCGAGTCGTGGTTGAGGATCGACAGGATCACCGTCTCCAGCAGCACGCACTCGGCGAACGACCCCTCGACCCGCAGGACCGGCGAGCCGGGGAAGTACACCTCGCCCTCCGGGTAGCCCCAGATGTCACCGCTGAAGCGGTAGTCGGCGAGCCAGGCGAGCGTGGGTCCGTCCACCACGTTCCGCTCGCGCAGGAAGGTGAGTATCTCGTCGTCGAAGTGGAAGTTCTCCACCGCGTCCAGCACCCGGCCGACGCCCGCGACGACGCCGTAGCGCCGCCCCTCGGGCAACCGGCGGGTGAACGCCTCGAAGACCGAGTGCCGGTCCGCCGTGCCGGCCTTCAGCGCGGCCTGCACCATGGTGAGCTCGTACTGGTCGGTGAAGAGCGCGGTCGACGGCACACCGACCCGTCGGCCAAGGTCCGCAGAGTTCATGCTCCGGATGCTACCCCTATTTCGTCAGAGTGACGAGATGTCGGGGTCGTTTGTGCGATGCCCCCTCCCGGGTGGCAGCATGGGAGAGGTGAGCGTCGCCCCCACAGAGATCGAGCGTCCCGAATCGGCCGAGGAGAGCGTTGTCGTCCCCGAGCCCGATGTCCCCTGGGTGACGCTGGTCCACAACGACCCGGTCAATCTCATGAGCTACGTGACCTATGTCTTCCAGGCGTACTTCGGTTACCCCAAGGACAAGGCCCACAAGCTGATGCTGGACGTCCACCACAAGGGCCGTGCCGTCGTCTCCAGCGGCAGCCGCGAGGAGATGGAACGCGATGTCCAGGCCATGCACGGCTACGGGCTGTGGGCCACCCTCACCCAGGACCGCGGATAGTGCCCTCCCCGCGGAGGGCACCTTCCCCGCGAGAACCGTCTCCCGCGCGGACGGCGCATCGCGTGCGGGCGGTGCCTTGCGCGGGGGCGGTACCTTCCGTGCGGGCAGTGCCCCTCCTGCGGCCGGTGCCGCCCGCGCGGGCCGTGCCCTTCCGTAGCGCCCGTCCGGCAAGCCCGAGCCCCGCCCCGCCCGAACCACCATCGGAGTAAACACATGGCCGGCCACTTCGAGGCCACCCCCGACGGCGGCGCGGCCGTCGCACTCGACGAGGTGGAGATCGCGATCCTGCGCTCCCTCGCCGTCCAGCTGCTGGAACTCGTCGGTCCCGGCGACGAACCGGCCGAGGACGCCGACCCGCTCGCCGCCCTCTTCGCCGAGGGCCCCAGCGAACGGCCCGCCGACCCCGCCCTGGCCCGCCTCTTCCCCGACGCGTACGGCGACGACGACAGCGAACTGCGCGCCGCCTCCGCCGAGTTCCGCCGCTTCACCGAGAACGACCTGCGCGCCCGCAAGCGGGACGACGCGCTCGCCGTCGTACGCACCCTCGACGCCCTGACCGTCGGCGGCGACGGCGGCGCCGTGCTCACGCTCTCCGGCGACGAGTGCCGCCACTGGCTCGGCGCCCTCAACGACCTCCGGCTCACCATCGGCACCCGGCTGGACGTCTCCGACGAGGACGACGGCGGCGCCGATTCGCTCTACCGGCTCCCCGACAGCGATCCGCGCAAGCCGATGGTCATGGCCTACCTCTGGCTCGGCGCCCTCCAGGAGACCCTCGTGGAGACGATGACGCCGTAGCGGGCATGCCCTCCCTTTCGCGCCCGTCGGCCGTTCGCCGGGAGCACACGGCGACCGGCCCCGCGCGTCCCCGTCAACCCCTCGCCGCGCCCTTCGTCACCTGAGCGGCCGTCTCCGCGACACCGGGCGTGACCGCCCGTTTCTCCCCGTGGCACAAGCCGGACAGCCGTCCGGACCACCGCCCGCCCGCCCGGGACGGGCGTTCACGACCGTCCGTACGGCGCCACGCTGTTCGTCGCCGCCTTCGAGCGGATGGGCCTCGGCCTCGGCGCGGGCATCGTCAACTTCGTCGTACTGACCGCGGCCCTCTCCTCCTGCAACTCCGGCATGTACTCCACCGGCCGCATGCTCCGCGACCTCGCGCTCAACGGACAGGGCCCCGCACGCCTCACCCGGCTCACCCGTAACGGCACCCCGCTCGTCGGCACCACGTTCTCCGCCGCCCTCATGCTCGTCGGCGTCTGGATCAACTACCGGTGGCCCGGCGACGCCTTCAGCTACGTCGTCTCCTTCGCCACCATCTCCGGGATGTGGGCCTGGATCATGATCCTCGTCAGCCAGCTCCGCTACCGGCGCCTCGCCGGCCGCGGCGCCCTCCCCGCATCCTCCTTCCGGACCCCCGGCGCCCCGTACACCAGCGCCTTCGCGCCGGCCTTCATCGGCGTCGTGGTCGTGATGATGGGTATCGACGAGGACACCAGGATCTCGCTGTACTGCGCCCCGCTCTGGGCGGTCGTCCTAGGCCTCTCGTACCGGACGCTCAGGGGCCGCGCCCCCGTCGGTGCGGCCCCTGAGCGTCCGTGATGTCCACGATGCGGGCTCCATCGTCCCGTCCCTCGATACGGCATGGACCGCATGCCTATCCTGGCGCCATGCTGACCATCACCCAGGCGCTCTACGACCAGATCGTCGCGCACGCCCGCGCCGACCATCCCGACGAGGCGTGCGGCGTGGTCGCGGGACCCGTCGGAACCGGCCGTGCCGAGCGGTTCATCCCCATGCTCAACGCCGCCCGCTCGCCCACCTTCTACGAGTTCGACTCGGGCGACCTCCTCAAGCTCTACCGCGAGATGGACGACCGGGACGAGGAGCCGGTGATCATCTACCACTCCCACACCGCGACCGAGGCGTACCCCTCGCGCACCGACGTCACGTACGCCAACGAGCCCGGCGCCCACTACGTCCTCGTCTCCACCGCCGACACCGACGACGCGGGCCCCTTCCAGTTCCGCTCCTACCGCATCGTGGACGGCGAGATCACGGAGGAGGACGTCCAGGTCGTCGAGGCGCACGAACCCGCCTGACCCGGCACTCCGCAGGCTGGACGGGGCCGGTCCCGCCACGGCCCTGTCCACCTGTCGGGCGTCATCCATCCACCAGGCGAGATCACACTCTTATTCGCCGACCGGGAATCGATACGATGACCGCATGGTTCCCCATGACGTGAGCGACAAGACGCCGGGCATGCTGCTCGTCGCGCGGCTGCACGTCGACCTGTGCAGGCTCTCCAGCGCGATCTGTACGAACCGTCGGTCCGACGGCCGCAGGGCCTGAACCGGGGGCTTGCAGCCCGAAGACCCGGTCACGACGCGACGCCCCGCGCGGGGCCGGAGCTGCGCGCCCCGTGTCACCGCCACACCCCCCGCTCTTCCCCGTTCACCCTTCACCGTTCTTTGTTCTCCGCTTCCGAGCTTCCGACAGGAGCCCACGCCATGGCCATCGAGGTCCGCATCCCGACCATCCTCCGCACCTACACCGACGGCGCGAAGGCCGTCGAAGGCAACGGAGCGACCCTCGCCGACCTCCTCACGGACCTCGACAGCCGCCACAACGGCATCCGTGAGCGCATCGTCGACGGCGACGAGCTCCGCCGCTTCGTGAACGTGTACCTCAACGACGAGGACGTCCGCTTCCTCGACGGCATCTCGACCAAGCTCAGCGACGGCGACAGCATCACCATCCTCCCGGCCGTCGCCGGCGGGGCCGCCGGGGCGAAGGCCCGTCCGGCCGGGGCGGTGGCCGGGCGGCGGGCGGGAATGCGCTGATGCGGTACGACAGCCCGCTCGCCGCGGTGGGCAACACCCCGCTCGTCCGCCTGCCGCGGCTGTCGCCGTCCGAGGACGTCCGGATCTGGGCCAAGCTGGAGGACCGCAACCCCACCGGCTCGATCAAGGACCGCCCGGCGCTCCACATGGTCGAACAGGCCGAGAAGGACGGCAGGTTGACTCCGGGCTGCACCATCCTGGAGCCCACCAGCGGCAACACCGGCATATCGCTCGCCATGGCGGCCAAGCTCAAGGGCTACCGCATCGTGTGCGTCATGCCGGAGAACACCTCCCAGGAACGGCGCGACCTGCTCGCCATGTGGGGCGCCGAGATCATCTCCTCTCCGGCGGCGGGCGGCTCCAACACCGCCGTGCGCGTCGCCAAGGAACTGGCCGCCGAGCACCCCGACTGGGTCATGCTCTACCAGTACGGCAACCCCGACAACGCGGGCGCCCACTACGCCACCACCGGCCCGGAGATCCTCGCCGACCTCCCGTCCGTCACCCATTTCGTCGCGGGTCTCGGCACCACCGGCACCCTCATGGGCGTCGGCCGCTACCTGCGCGAGCACAAGCCCGACGTCAGCATCGTCGCCGCCGAGCCGCGCTACGACGACCTGGTCTACGGGCTCCGCAACCTCGACGAGGGCTTCGTCCCCGAGCTCTACGACGCCTCGGTCCTCACCACCCGCTTCTCCGTCGGCTCGGCGGACGCGGTCACCCGCACCCGCGAACTCCTCCAGCAGGAGGGCATCTTCGCGGGCGTCTCCACCGGCGCCGCGCTCCACGCGGCCATCGGAGTCGGAAAGAAGGCGGTCAAGGCGGGGGAGAGCGCCGACATCGTCTTCGTCGTCGCCGACGGCGGCTGGAAGTATCTGTCGACCGGTGTCTACACGGCCCCGACGACCGAGGCCGCCATCGAAACACTGCACGGCCAGCTCTGGGCATAGGGACCGGACCCGTCCGGGACCGGGTACGGCTCCCCGGGATCCGTGCGGGACCGGGCACGGCTCCCCGGGATCCGTTCGGGACCGGGCACGTCCGGGATCCGCACGTCCCGGACCCGTCCCGGTCTCGGACGAGCCGGTCGCCCGTCCACGGGAAGCTCGCCCGTCCCGATACGAGCCGGTCGTCGGCCCGGTCCCCGCACAGCCGCGACCGGTCCGGGCCCGCACGGGCCGGTCGTCGGTCCGCGGCCGTCGTCGGTCCAGGCCGCCATCGGCGCCGTCCCGTACGAGCACCAACGCGTCGCCCCGTCACACGTGCGGCGGGGCGAAGGCTCACCCCAGCTTCCGCACCCGCTGCCACACCTCCGGGTCCACGACCCCCACCCGGCGTCGGAACACCCGGACGGCGACCTCCCGCAACTCGTCCGTCTCCAGGAAACTCGCCCGCCCCCGCGCGTCCCCCACCGCCCCGGCGGGCAGCGCGATCACGCCCGACCGGTCCTCGTGCTTCTTGCTGGTGATCTTCGCGACGAGCGCCGAGCCACCCCGGACCCGCAGCACCAGACAGGGCCGGTCCTTCGCCCCCGGCCCGTCCTCGTACGGCACCTCGGCCCACCAGATCTCACCCGGCCGCGGCCCACGCCCCGGCTCAGGCCCACGCCCCGGTCCCGCCGGAGGACGCGTGCGCCCACCCGGACGACCGCCGCCGCGCGCCCCCGCCGTACCACCGGAACGACCGGGCCGCCGCCCGCCGCGCCCCCGCCCGTCGGCCACGGCCACCACGAGTGCGAGCAGCACGACGACGCCGAACGCGACCCACCACCAGGACATGCTCATGCCCCGACGGTACCGGCGTCCCCGGCCCTTCCGTCGAACCGGTGACAGCACAGGTGAGTTCCCCCACAACGGACGGCCACGGAGGAGCGACCGGTGGTTTCGCCCCTTACGCTCGTCGGACCGCTCAACAGACCGTACGAACCCTCCCCGTTCCCACGTCCCGGAGGTTCACGCTCCATGAAGCTCACCGTCGTCGGCTGCTCCGGCTCGTTCCCGTCCACGGTCTCACCGTGTTCGAGCTACCTCGTCGAGGCCGACGGCTTCAGGCTGCTCCTCGACATGGGCAACGGCGCCCTCGGAGAGCTGCAGCGCCACATCGGTCTCTACGACCTCGACGCCATCTTCCTGAGCCATCTCCATGCCGATCACTGCATCGACATGTGCGCGTACTTCGTCGTCCGCTACTACCGGTTCGGCGGCCGCCCCGCACCCCTCCCGGTCTTCGGTCCCGACGGCACCGAACAACGGCTGACCACGGCCCACGGCGACACCCCGTCCGAGCGGGCGATGAGCGAGGTCTTCGACTTCCACACACTGAAGCCGGGCTCGTTCGTGATCGGCCCCTTCTCCGTACGCGTCGAGAAGGTCTGCCACCCGGTCGACTCCTACGCCATCCGGATCGAGCACGGCGGCCGTTCGCTCACCTACTCCGGCGACACCGGGACCTGCGAGGCGCTGAACGAGCTCGCCGAAGGAGCCGACCTCTTCCTCTGCGAAGCATCGTTCATCCATGGCAAGGAGAACATTCCGGACCTCCACCTCAACGGCCGCGAGGCGGGCGAGATCGCCGCCCGCGCCGGAGTCGGACGGCTCGTCCTCACCCACATCCCGCCGTGGACCGACGCCGGCCGCAACCTGGCCGACGCCCGCGCGGTCTTCGACGGCCCGGCGTCGGTGGCGGCGGCGGGCGCGGTCTACGACGTCTGACCGCGCCCCGAGGACCGCACCCCGAAGAGCTGCCGCGCCCAGACGGCCACCGTGCCGCGCCCGCTGCCCGTCTCCGCCACCTCGCCTCCGCATTTTCCGCTTCGGCGGCTTCGGCAACTTCGCCGCGCCCGCTTCGCTCGGCTACTCCGCCTCGGCTACTTGGCCTCGGCCTTGAGGATCTCGGCGAGTTCCTCGTCGGACTCGCGGCCCGGCGTCGGCAGGTCGAACCTGGTGATCGCGAAGCGGAAGACCGCGTAGTAGACCACCGCGAAACAGAGCCCGACCAGCACCAGCAGCCACGGCTTGGTCGCGATTCCCAGGTTCAGCAGGAAGTCGACCGCACCCGCCGAGAAGCCGAAACCGTCCTTCATCCCGAGGCCCCAGGTGAGGGCCATCGAGACACCGGTCAGCACCGCGTGCACCGCGTACAGCACCGGGGCGATGAACATGAACGTGAACTCGATCGGCTCGGTCACACCGGTCACGAACGCGGTGAGCGCGAGGGACAACATCATGCCGCCGACGACCTTGCGACGCTCCGGACGGGCGCAGTGGACGATCGCGAGGCAGGCCGCCGGAAGGGCGAACATCATGATCGGGAAGAACCCGGTCATGAACTGCCCGGCCGTCGGGTCACCGGCCAGGAAGCGGTTGATGTCGCCGCTCTTGCCGTTGAACTCACCGGCCTGGAACCACGGGAACGAGTTCAGCAGGTGGTGCATGCCGACCGGGATCAGCGCACGGTTGGCGACGCCGAAGATGCCCGCGCCGACCGCGCCGGAACCGACCAGCCACTCACCGAGGTTGTGCAGTCCGGTGCCGAGTACCGGCCAGATGTAGCCGAAGGCGATGCCGATGACCAGGCCCGCGAACGCGGAGAGGATCGGGACCAGGCGGCGACCGCCGAAGAAGCCCGCCCAGGCCGGCAGCTTCGTCCGGTAGAAGCGCTGGTAGAGCAGCGCGACCACGATGCCCATCACCACACCGCCGAGGACCTTCGCGTCCACGGGGGCGTCCGTCATCACGATCTTGCCGTCGACCACCTTCGCGACCTGCGGAAGATTGCTGTCGGTGAAGGTGGCGAGCACCTTCTGGAAGACCAGGTAACCGGTGACGGCCGCGAGCGCGGTCGAGCCGTCCGACTTCTTGGCGAAGCCGATCGCGATGCCGACGGCGAACAGCAGCGCCATGTTGTCGAGGATGGCGTTGCCACCCGCGGCCATGAAGCTCGCGATCTTGGTGATGAAGCCGGGGAACGACTCCCTGCCGAGCATGTCGTCATTGCCGAGGCGGACCAGCAGCGCGGCCGCGGGCAGCACCGCGACCGGCAGCATGAGGCTGCGGCCGATGCGCTGCATGACAGCCATGGCACCGGCGCCCTTCTTCTTGCCGGCCGAGGGCTTCCCGGTGGCCGCGGGGGCGGCGGTGTCTGCCGTGGACATCAACTTCCTCCATGGGGGCGAGGCGCGGCCCGCGGCGTCGATGAGGGAGCCATCGACGAGGGGGGAAGGGCGGCGACTCGGAGAACGCGGCAGAGCGCCACGTGGTCTGCACCATTCAGTGGTTTAGACCAGTTGTAACACGGTGTGGGCCAGATAAGGAACCTATGATTCCGGATTTCTTCGCAATCGTGATTCCGCGCATGGGGCGACAGTGTGGAGAGCCCCGGACAGCAGCGTTCGAGGGCCTCCTCCGGACGGGCCGAAAGGCCCGTTCGACGTGCTACTTCGTGAGGTTCCCCTCGATCTCCTCCGCCACCTCCTCGGGCTCCCGTCCCGGCGTCTGGAGGTTGAACCTGGTGATCGCGAACCGGAAGATCACGTAGTAGACGGCGGCGAACACCAGGCCGATCGGAATGATCAGCCACGGTTTGGTCGCCAGGCTCCAGTTGATGACGTAGTCGATCAGGCCCGCCGAGAAGCTGAAGCCGTCCTTGACCCCGAGCGCCCAGGTCACCGCCATCGAGACGCCGGTGAGCACGGCGTGGATCCCGTACAGCAGGGGCGCGACGAAGAGGAACGAGTACTCGATCGGCTCGGTGATACCCGTCACGAACGACGTCAGCCCGACCGAGAGCATCATGCCGCCGACCGCCTTGCGGCGATGCGGCTTGGCGCAGTGATGGATCGCCAGCGCCGCCGCCGGAAGGGCGAACATCATGATCGGGAAGAAGCCCGAGGTGAACTGCCCGGCCGTCGGGTCGCCCGCCAGGAACCGGTTGATGTCACCGTGCACCACCGTCCCGTCCGGCTTGGTGAAGTCGCCGAACTGGAACCAGGTGAAGGTGTTCAGGAACTGGTGCAGACCGATGACCAGCAGCGCGCGGTTGGCGATGCCGAAGACGCCGGAACCCGCCCAGTCCAGGTCCACCAGCCACTTGGAGAAGCTGGTCAGACCGTCCCCGATCGGCTGCCACAGCCAGGCGCACAGTGCCGCGAAGAGCAGGCCGACGAAGGCCATGATGATCGGAACGAGCCTGCGGCCGTTGAAGAAGCCCAGCCAGTCCACCAGCTTGACCCGGTGGTAGCGCTGCCAGAACCAGGCGGACAGCAGCCCCATCACGATGCCGCCGAACACCCCGGGGTTCTGGTACTCGGCCGCCGTGACCTTGGCGTCCTTCGTGACACAGGTCCCCGACCAGGTGCCGCCCGAGGTGAACGTCGAACCCGGTGCGCAGTCCACCGGGAAGGCGTGCAGCACCGCGTAGTAGACGAGGAAGCCCGCCACCGCGGCGAGTGCCGTCGACCCGTCCGCCTTCTTCGCCATGCCGATCGCCACACCGATGCAGAACAACAACGGCAGACCGAGCCCCGAATCGAGCAGCGCACCGCCCGCCGCCGCGAACACCTTGGCCACGCTGTCCCAGCCCAGGCCCTCGTCACCGAACACGTCCGGCTGGCCCAGCCGGTTGAGGATGCCCGCCGCGGGCAGGACGGCGATCGGGAGCTGGAGGCTGCGCCCCATCTTCTGAAGGCTCTGGAAGAAGCTGTTCCACCATGTCTTCCGCGGTACTGCGGTACTGCTGGAGCTCATCGGTGTCCTCCCCGGAACCGGCGCGTCCACCGGTCGGTGCAAACTGGTGTAGACCACTTGAGGTACGGTGCGTAACCCGTCCGGCGGACAAGGCGCCGGTGATCGTCATCATTGAGGATGGACCGGTCACTCGCCCGCGAAGCTGGGCCAAACGTGCGTTACGGTGACGAAACGGACCCAGGGTGGGCCGTCGCACGCATGTGAACAAGCAGGGAGAACGCCATGGCCAGCAAGGCCGAGAAGATCGTCGCCGGGCTCGGCGGCATCGACAACATCGACGAGATCGAAGGCTGCATCACGCGCCTCCGCACCGAGGTCCACGACCCCAGCAAGGTCGACGAGGCCGCGCTCAAGGCCGCGGGGGCCCACGGCGTCGTCAAGATGGGCACCGCGATCCAGGTCGTCATCGGCACCGACGCCGACCCCATCGCCGCCGACATCGAAGACATGATGTGACCGGCCGGACCCTACGCAGGACCTCCCGCGCGACCGCTCGCCCGACCGTACGCGGCACTTCCCGTACGACCGCGACCGCACACGGGACCACCCGCCGAGCCCGCCGCCCTCGGCCCCTCGGCTGAGCCGGACCGCCAGGCGTCACCACAGGCCCCGCCCCGCCGGACGGGGCCTGTGCCGCACCCGGTCGACCGCCTCCCCGGACCACGGCTTCGGACCTCCGTGCGGACCGCGCGCGAGGACGGGACCGGGCCGCTCCGCCCCCGGAGGCCGTACCACACCCGACCGGACCCGCACCGCACCCGAACGGGCGCCATCCCCGCACCCGATAGGGTCGACACCATGTCTCGTATCGACGGCCGCACCCCCGAACAGCTCCGCCCCGTCACCATTGAACGCGGATGGAGCAAGCACGCCGAAGGCTCCGTCCTCATCTCCTTCGGCGACACCAAGGTCTTCTGCACCGCCTCCGTCACCGAGGGCGTCCCCCGCTGGCGCAAGGGCAGCGGCGAAGGCTGGGTCACCGCCGAGTACTCGATGCTGCCCCGCTCCACCAACACCCGCGGCGACCGCGAGTCCGTACGCGGCAAGATCGGCGGCCGCACCCACGAGATCAGCCGGCTCATCGGCCGCTCCCTGCGCGCCGTCGTCGACTTCAAGGCCCTCGGCGAGAACACCATCGTCCTCGACTGCGACGTCCTCCAGGCCGACGGCGGCACCCGCACCGCCGCCATCACCGGCGCCTACGTCGCCCTCGCCGACGCCGTCACCTGGGCCCAGGGCAAGAAGCTCGTCAAGCACGGCCGCAAGCCCCTGACCGGCACCGTCTCCGGCGTCAGCGTCGGCATCGTCGACGGCACCCCCCTCCTCGACCTCTGTTACGAGGAGGACGTCCGCGCCGAGACCGACATGAACGTCGTCTGCACCGGCGACGGCCGCTTCGTCGAGGTCCAGGGCACCGCCGAGACCACCCCCTTCGACCGCAAGGAACTGGGCACCCTCCTCGACCTCGCCACCGCGGGCTGCACCGAGCTCACCGCCCTCCAGACCGAGGCCCTCGCCCGCACGACCGGCGAGTGAGGAAGCAACCACATACGCACCGCGAGGCGTCGTTACGAGCACGGGCGCACGGATCGAACCGTGCGCCCGTCCGCGTATCCGCACCCGGGGAGGAACCGCACCATGGCCGAGGCAACCCGTCACCGCCGCACCACCGCCGCGCTGACCCTGACCGCAGTCGCCCTCACCCTCACCGCGGCGGCCGGCTGCGGCGCCGTCGACAAGGCACTCGACTGCGTACGCACCGCCGATGCGATCGCCACCAGTGTCGACAACCTCCAGCAGGCCGCCTCCAACGCCTCGAACGACCCCACCCAGGCGTCCGAAGCTCTCGACGAGATCGAGAAGGAACTGGGCGAACTCGGCGACACCGCCGGTGACGCCGACCTCGGCAAGGCCGTCGACCACCTCGAAACCGCCGTCGGCAACATCCGCGACGCCATCGAGAAGGGCGAAACGGCCCCCGACATCACCCCGGTCGTCGATGCCGCCTCGGAGATCGGCAAGATCTGCACGCCCTGACCGGACCCGACGCGCCGAACGGGCTCCACGCGCCACCCCCGATACTGGGGGGCATGACCCGCCTCATCCTCGCCACCCGCAACACCGGGAAGATCACCGAACTCCACGCGATCCTCGCCGACGCCGGCCTCGACCACGAACTCGTCGGCGCGGACGCGTACCCCCATGTCCCGGACGTCAAGGAGACCGGCGTCACGTTCGCGGAGAACGCCCTCCTGAAGGCCCACGCCCTCGCGAAGGCCACCGGCCACCCGGCCATCGCCGACGACTCCGGCCTCTGCGTCGACGTCCTGGGCGGCGCCCCCGGCATCTTCTCCGCCCGCTGGGCAGGCACCCACGGAGACGACCGGGCCAACCTGGACCTGCTCCTGGCCCAGCTCTCCGACATCGACACCCCCCACCGCGGCGCCCACTTCGCCTGCGCGGCGGCCCTGGCCCTCCCCGACGGCACGGAACGCGTGGTCGAGGGCCGCCTCACCGGCACCCTGCGCCACACCCCGTCCGGCACCAACGGCTTCGGCTACGACCCGATCCTCCAGCCGGACGGCGAGACCCGCACCTGCGCGGAACTGACCCCGGCCGAGAAGAACGCGATCAGCCACCGCGGCAAGGCGTTCCGGGCCCTGGTGCCGGTGGTGCGGGAGTTGGTGAGGTGATTGACAGAAGATGCCTGGCCCCCTTCGAGGGAGGTCAGGCACCTTCTGTGCTCGGTGCGCCCGGTCGGATTCGAACCGACACAACACGGCTACCTAAAAGCCGTCGCTCCCCAGTTGGCGTACGGGCGCAGGCCAAGGCCATGTTACTGCGTTGTGAGGGGTGGGCGGGGGCGATTGGCGAAAGTACCTGTTTGGCTGTGGCAGGACGGGCACAGGTACCGCAAGTTCTCACGACGGTTGTCCAGTCTGTCTCCATTGATGTGGTCGATCTCCAGAACCAGCCGTTTGCCCTGCCAGACATCCCCGAGACCACATGCGGCGCACTGGTGCGGTAGGCCCAGGTCGTCAAGGGCGCGTCGCAGTTGTACGGTTCTCGTTCTGGGCGAGGACGGGGCGAGCCGTGTCAGGATCTCCGCCGCAGGTTTGCGGCGGGGAGACGCCGTTCCCAGGAAGTGGCCCTGTCCGGTGAAGTGCTCGACCGAGATGCCGTGCGCTTCAATGCTCCGTTTCACGAGAGCGCGGGATGCGCCGTTGTCGGCACGGCCGAGAAGCTTGAGCGTGGCGGAGACACTGAACGGTGCCCCGACCGCCGCCACCAACTCGTTTCGATCCAGGATGCCTGCTTCGTAGCGACGGCCACGCGTGAAGTGCGAGGTGTCGATGCCGTATTGATCGAGCTTCTTGCGGATGTGGCCGTATGGGCTGTCATGTGGCGGAAGATCCATGTACTCCAGCACTTCCCGGATGCTGTGGGAATGCGCCGCCGCTTCGGCAAGCAACTCTCTTGGGTAGGAACGGCGTTTCCGTTCCGGCAGGGATTCTTCGTGAAAGTGTGAAGTGTCGATGCCGTAGTGCCGTAGGCGCCTCTTCAGATAGGCGTGCGGA
The DNA here is from genome assembly GCF_042892615.1 of Streptomyces sp. NPDC001750. Classification (NCBI taxonomy): domain Bacteria; kingdom Bacillati; phylum Actinomycetota; class Actinomycetes; order Kitasatosporales; family Streptomycetaceae; genus Streptomyces; species Streptomyces sp. NPDC001750. The sequence continues at coordinate 142,486 of NZ_JBIAUE010000007.1, forward strand.
CCACTGCCGAGTGCGATGCCGAGTCTGCGCATCAGGTCCACCATGCTGACCGATTCGGCCACGGTCCGCACCAGCAAGTCGCGTGTGTACTTCGGGGCGCTCATCCGGTTGTCCGTTTCCGCCCGCGGTAGGTGTCGGTCACGGAGTGACAGTTGGGGCAGAGGAACCGTAAGTTTTCCGGCCGGTTGTCCCACCAGTCGGCGTTCTTGTGATCCACCTCAAGCCTCAGTGGCCTGCCGTTCCACATCGTGCCTGTTCCGCATCTTGCGCAGCGCTCCGGCACACCCAGCCGGAGAAGTTCTCGCCGGAGCCGAGCGTGGTGGATTCGCCCGTCCTGCGGAGAGCCGAGCACGAGCAGCCCGCCATGTGGGACCTCGATGCGACCTCGGCGCTTCGCGAAATGGGTTGTGTCGATGCCCAGCGCGGCGATCCGTCGACTGAAGTGGGTGTGGCTGCCGCCCACGGGGCTGACTCCCAGTCGTTGCAAAACTTCTTTGACCGAGGTGGACGCCGCTACGGATTCCCGAAGAGCCTCGTCCGAGTGGCGAACCCACTTCTTCGTGAAATGTGAGGTGTCCACCCCCGCCGCTGCCATCTTCTGCCGCAGATAACGCCTGCTGCCCGCTGTGGGCGTGCCCCCGCACCAGCGGACCGCGTCGTCGTAGGTGTTCGTCTCGCGCGCTGCCTCTTCGAGCAGGTCTCGCGTGTATCGACGGGTCATCGATCCCCTCCGTATCCGACCGCGCGTTCGTGGTCTCGTACGGAGTAACGGTCCGTTTGTCGGAGAGTCACGTCCTATATCCGACAAGATATGGAATGGTTCGTGCCGCTTCAGGTGAAGCTGAAGTGGCACGAACCGTTCCGTTCGGGCCTGCCATACGGCCCTTCCGGGTCAGAACTTCGGGTCGGGGGTCTGGGACGCGGCCAGTTCCGCCGCCTCCTCGGGGGTCTCCACCGACGGCGGGGAGCCGGCCAGGGGCTTGCAGGCGGTCTCCTTCATGCACGCCACGGAGATCGCGCCGACCAGGGCGGCGGCCATCGCGTAGTAGGCGGGCATCAGCTCGCTGCCGCTCCAGCTGATCAGGGCCGTGATCACCAGTGGGGTCGTACCGCCGAACAGGGACGCCGAGAGGTTGTAGCCCACCGAGAGGGAGCCGTAGCGGACATGGGTGGGGAAGAGGGCCGGGAGGGCGGCGGACATGGTGCCGAGCATGCAGACCAGGGAGAGGCCCAGCATCAGCATGCCGGCCGTGATGGCGAACATGCCGCCCTGGCGGATGAGGAGGAACGCGGGGAGGGAGAGGAGGAAGAAGCCGAGCATGCCGGTCATCAGGAGCGGCTTGCGCCCGAAGCGGTCCGACAGCCGGCCGACCCGGCTGATGACCAGCATCAGGAGGACCATGACCGCGAGCAGCACGAGCAGGCCGTGGGTCTCGCTGTAGCCGAGTTCGTCGGAGAGATAGGTCGGCATGTACGACAGCACCATGTAGTCGGTGATGTTGTACGCGCCGACGAGGCAGACGCAGAGGATCAGCGTCGGCCAGTACTGCCGGAAGATGATGGCGAGGTCGCCCTTGGTCGTGGTCTCGATCCCGTCGGCGGCGTCCGTCGCGTGGACGGTGCCGCCCTCCAGTTTCTGGAAGGCGGGCGTTTCGTCCAGGCGCAGCCGCAGATAGAGGCCGACCAGGCCGAGGGGGCCCGCGACGAGGAACGGGATGCGCCAGCCCCAGCTCTCCATCTGGGCGGGGTCGAGCAGCGCGGTGAGGGCGGTGACGAGTCCGGCGGCGCCGACGTAGCCGCCCAGGGTGCCGAATTCGAGGAAGCTGCCGAAGTAGCCGCGGCGTTTGTCGGGGGCGTACTCGGCGATGAAGGTGGAGGCGCCGCCGTACTCGCCGCCGGTGGAGAACCCCTGGACGAGGCGGAAGAGGATCAGTAGGGCGGGGGCCCAGAGGCCGATCGAGGCGTGGGAGGGGATGACTCCGATCGCGAAGGTGCCGAGCGCCATCATGATCATGGTGAGGGCGAGGACCTTCTTGCGGCCGATCCTGTCGCCCATGGGGCCGAAGAAGATGCCGCCGAGGGGCCGTACGAGGAAGGCGACGGCGAAGGTGGCGAAGGAGGAGAGGAGTTGGGTGGTGTCGTTCCCGGACGGGAAGAAGACATGGCCCAGCGTGACGGCCAGGTAGGAGTAGATCCCGAAGTCGAACCACTCCATGGCGTTGCCGAGCGACGCGGCCTTCACGGCGCGGCGGACGGCCCGTTCGTCGGTGACGGTGATGTCCGTCCGGCGCAGTTTGGGGTTCTTCCGCTGCCGGATCGCGCGGAAGAGGGTGGGGTGGCGTTTCACCGCTTCCGGATCGGCCGCCTGATGGGGGTCGGGGGCCGCCATGACCGGGTCCTTTCCTCGGATGGGTGTTCCAGGAAGGGCTTCTGCGCGGTCATGGCGGCCTCAAACCGGTGCGGCGGCGGAATGCGACGTCCCTCACATGCGGATGGTTACCGTGGCATGCGGGTGTTCCTCAGCCGCGTTGGGCCGTTCGGGGTGGTCCTGGGCGGGAGCCGGGGCGCCGGGTCCGATGCCGGGGCCGGGGCCGGGGCCGGGGCCGGGCCGCCGGGGATCGGGTGGCGGGGTCAGATGCCGAGGTCCTTGATGATCTTGGCTACGTGGCCGGTGGCCTTGACGTTGTAGAGGGCCCGTTCGACCTTGCCGTCCTCGTCCACGACGATCGTGGAACGGATGACTCCCGTCACTGTTTTGCCGTAGAGCTTCTTCTCCCCGAAGGCGCCGTACGCCGTGAGGACCTCCTTGGAGGGGTCGCCGACCAGGGTGACCTGGAGGTTCTCCTTCTCGCGGAACTTGGCGAGCTTCTCGGGCTTGTCGGGGGAGACGCCGATGACGTCGTATCCGGCTTCGGCGAGCAGCGCCAGGTTGTCGGTGAAGTCGCAGGCCTGCTTGGTGCAGCCGGGGGTCAGGGCGGCCGGGTAGAAGTAGACGATGACCTTGCGGCCCTTGTGGTCGGCGAGCGAGATCTCGTTGCCGTCGGCGTCGGGGAGGGTGAAGGCGGGGGCGGTGTCGCCGGGCTGGAGTCGCTCGCTCATGGTTCTCCTCAAGTGGCGCGTGCGGTGTACGGGACCGAGCGTAATAGGGGTGCCGTCGGGTGCGTGGGCGGTCGAGCTGACAGACTGTCGATGAAGATTGACGGACGAGTACCACGGAGGCGGCGCGGTGTCGGATGCCAGGACCCCTGCGCAGATCGAGGCGGACATCATCAGCAGGCGTGAACAGCTCGCGGTGGTGCTCGATGAGATCGGGGTGCGGGTGCACCCGAAGACGATCATGGATGATGCGAAGGCCAAGGCCGCCGAGGCGGTGGACCGGACGGCCGGTCGGGCCTTCGTCGCGGTGAACCGGGCGGTGTCGGACGTGAAGGCGCAGTTCGTGGCCGAGGACGGGGCGCCGCGTCTGGAGCGTGTCGTGCCGGTGGCGCTGCTCGCGGTCGGTGTCGTGGGGCTGATCGTGACGTCGAGGAAGCGCGGGAAGAGCTGATGCGGCGATCTGTGCACCCCGGAGGCGTGCGGAGCGGTGTCGGGCAGGTAGGTTGCGGGTCGTGAGTGAGAACAACACCGACGACAAGCTGCCCATCCGCATGTTGCACGACCGTGTGCTGGTCCGGTCCGATGCGCCGGAGGGCGAGCGGCGTTCGGGCGGCGGGATCCTGATTCCGGCGACGGCCGCGGTCGGCCGTCGGCTGGCCTGGGCCGTGGTGGTCGCCGTGGGCCAGAACGTGCGGACGGTGGAGCCGGGGGACCGGGTGCTGTTCGACCCCGAGGACCGTGCGGAGGTCGAGGTGCGTGGTGTGGCGTATGTGCTGATGCGTGAGCGGGATCTGCACGCGGTGGCGGCGGACCGGTTCGAGGGGTCGGAGGATTCGACCGGGCTGTATCTGTAGCCCGATCCGGCGGCCCGCGTCGTTCACTCCGCGCTGTCCTGGCGCGCGGGGTGCGAGTGCCGTGTGCGGTGCAGGGGCCCAGTGACCGAGGTCACCGGGCCTTTTGCGTGTGCTTTGCTACGGTGGACCCACCCGACGAGACGCGCCGTACCGGGATTCGCAAAGACGACGCACCTGGTAGTTCGCCTGTTCTGTCTCGTCGGAGGTGTCGTCATGGCGTGGGTTCTGCTGGTGCTCGCCGGTCTCCTGGAAGTGGCCTGGTCGATCGGTATGAAGTACACGGACGGGTTCACGCGGCTGTGGCCGAGTGTGTTCACCGGGTTCGGGATCGTGGCGAGCATGGTGCTGCTGTCCCATGCGGCGCGGACGCTGCCGATCGGTACGGCGTACGGGGTGTGGGTCGGCATCGGTGCGGCCGGTGCGGCGGTGCTCGGCATGGTGGTCCTGGGTGAGCCGGCGACCGCCGCCCGGATATTTTTCGTCTGTCTGCTGCTGGTGGCCGTCGTGGGGCTGAAGGCGACGTCCGGTCACTGACGCGGTGCCGTGCTGGTGTGCGGCGGGGGTGTGGCCCGGGGGGTATGCGTGTCCGGGGGCGCGGGAGTGACCCCGGTGCCCGGGCGGGGTGCGTGTTCTGTGGCGCCTCCGGTTCCGGCGCCGGGTCCGCCCGCGTTGCCGTTCCCGGCCGCGTGCCCGACCCCGGGGACCTGCGTCCCGCCGCCGGTGGGTGCGCCGCTTCCGGGCTTGGGCGGTTTGGCGGGCGGGGCGGATCCGCGGTGGGCCGGTGGGCCGTAGAGGTTCTCGTACGGTCTTCTGGTGCCGTACCTCCCGTCGCCGTACCTCCCGTCGCCGTACCTTCCGTTGTCGTGCCTTCCGTCGCCGTAGGGGTCCTCGATCTCCCACTCGGCGTAGTCGAGGTCTTCTTCGTCGAAGCCGTTTTCGAGGTGGAGGTCGAAGCTCTTGGCCGCGCTGTCGAGCAGTGCCGCACCGGTGTACTGGCCCCAGATCCGGGCGGGTGGTCCGCCGCCGCTCATGCGGGAGAGCCCGAGTGCTCCGTAGAGCGATTTCTGTGCGCCGGTCTTGGGGTCCTGGCCCATGACGGCGATGACGGTGGCGAGGTCGGGGGTGTAGCCGGCGAACCAGGCGGCCCGGTCCTCCTCGGCGGTGCCGGTCTTGCCCGCGGCGGGGCGACCGGCGGACTGGGCGGCGGTTCCGGTGCCGTCCTCGACGACGCTCCGGAGCATCCAGGTGGTGGTGTCGGCGGCTTCGCGGGGCACGGCCTGTCCGGTGTTCCGGCCGGGCAGTGCCAGGTCTTCGCCGTCCTTGCTGACCTTGTCGACGAGGATGTGCGCGTGGTGCACGCCGTGGTTGGCGAGGGTGGCGTACGCCTCGGTCATGTCGAGGACGCTGGCGGTGGCGACACCGAGGGCGATGGACGGTGAAGCGGTGAGGTCGGGGGTGTTCTTGGGGATGCCGAGGGCGACTGCGGTCCGGCCGACCTCGGCGGGGCCGACGTCCTGGGCCATCTGGGCGTAGACGGCGTTGACGGACCGGTCGGTGGCGCTGCTCACGGTGATGCGGCCGTAGCTCCGGTCGTCCTCGTTGGCGGGGGCGTAGCCGGTGGGGCCGTTGCGTCCCTGGACCATGCGTTTGGTGGTGCCGTCGTAGATGGTGGCGGGGGTGATGCGGCGGCCGCCCTGGGTGGTGGAGTCGTTGGCGACGGCGGAGGCGAAGACGAACGGCTTGAAGGTGGAGCCGACCTGGTAGTCGCGGCGGGTCGCGTTGTTCACGTACTGCTTGGTGTAGTCGAAGCCGCCGTACATGGCGACGACCCGGCCGGTGGCGGGGTCGATGGAGGCGCCGCCGACGCGGACGTGGCGGTCGATGTCGCGTTGGGTGCTGGTCTGGGAGGTGACGTTGTCATCGACGGCCTTGACGAGGGCGTTCTGCTTCTTCTTCTCCAGGGTGGTGGTGATCCGGTAGCCGCCGGTGGCCAGGGTGTTCTCGTCGATGACGCCGTGGGCGGCGAGGTAGTCGTCGATGGCCTGGACGATGTAGCCGCGCTGTCCGGAGAGCCCGGTGGGCGGCCTGACCTTGCCGGGTACGGGGAATTTCATGGCGGCCCGTTCGGCGGGGCTGATCCACTTCTCCTTGACCATGCCGTCGAGGACGTAGCGCCAGCGGGCGAGGACCGCGGTCCTGTTCTCGGGGTGGACGACGACGTCGTACGCGCTGGGGGCGTTGAGGAGGGAGGCGAGGTAGGCGCCCTCGGCGGTGGTGATCCGGTCGATGTCCTTGCCGTAGTAGGCCAGGGCTGCGGCCTGGATGCCGTAGGCGTTGCGGCCGAAGTAGCTGGTGTTGAGGTAGCCCTCGAGGATCTGGCTCTTGGACTGTTCGCGGTTGAGCTTGACCGCGATGAAGAGTTCCTTGACCTTGCGCGGGACGGTCCGTTCCTGGCCCAGGTAGTAGTTCTTGACGTACTGCTGGGTGATGGTCGATCCGCCCTGGGTGCCCTTGCCGGTGAGGGTGTTCCAGGCAGCGCGGGTCATGGCCTTGAGGTCGATGGCCCGTTCGGAGTAGAAGTCGCGGTCCTCCGCGGCGAGGACGGCGCGCTGGACGGTGAGCGGGACCTGGGAGAGTCTGACGTTCTCCCGGTTGACCTTGCCGGAGCGGGCGATGACGCTGCCGTCCCGGTAGAGGTAGACGTTGGACTGCGCGGTGGCGTTGGCGTTGGCGGCCGGGATGTCGACGAGTTGGTATCCGGCGATGAGTCCGCCGAGCAGGAGCAGGGCCACCAGGAGCAGGGCGCCGACGGCGGTGCGCAGGGCGCCGGCGAACCGGCGTCGGCCGGTCCGCTCGGGGCGTTCGTCCTCCTGCGGCTCGTCGGTGCCACTGCCGTCGTCGTGCCGTGCGGGGTTGGCGTTGCCGGTGGTGTCGGTGTTGTTGTTCCTGCCGACAGTGCCTGGGCCATCAGCGGCACCTTTGGTGCCTGCGGTGCCGACGGCATCGGTGATGCGAGCGGTGTCAGTGGCGTCAGTGGTGTCGGTGATTCCGGCGGTGCCGGTGCTGCTGTCGGCGCGGGCGGACGGGGCCCCGGAGGGCTGGTTGCCGGGTTCGTGTCTCCCGCTCGGCTGCTGTGGCTCGTCGCTCATGTCGGTGCAGACTCCTCGGCCGCGGTCACTTCCCCCATAGTGCACTTTTCTGGCTCATACGCACCGGATCGACCACCGAAAAGCGCTCGCGGTGACCGCCCACTCGGGGCTAATGTCATGCGCTTTGGTGCCTGACGGCGGCTCGGCACCCGGGTGACGGGAGCGATGAGGTGCGGTTGTACGCGGTGGTGGCGGCGGGCGGCTTCCGGCGCTACGCCACATATCGGACCGCCACGGCGGCGGGAGTGTTCACCAACACCGTCTTCGGTTTCATCATGACGTACACCTACGTGGCCCTGTGGGACGAGCGTCCGCGGCTCGGCGGTTACGACATGCCCCAGGCGCTCACCTACGTATGGCTGGGGCAGGCACTGCTGATGACCTGCGCCATGATGGGCGGCGGCTTCGAGGACGAACTGATCGAGCGCATCCGGACGGGTGATGTGGCGGTCGATCTCTACCGTCCTGCGGACCTCCAACTGTGGTGGCTGGCGGGCGACTTGGGGCGCGCGGCCTTCCATCTGCTGGGCCGTGGGGTGGCGCCGATGCTGTTGGGTTCGCTCGCCTTCGAACTCGCTCTGCCGACCTCGCCGGCGGTCTGGTCGGCCTTTCTGGTCTCGGTGGCGCTCGGTGTCGTCGTCAGTTTCGCGATCCGCTATCTGGTGGCGCTCTCCGCGTTCTGGCTGCTGGACGGGGCGGGGGTGTCGCAGATGACGTCCCTGGCCGGGCTGTTCTTCTCCGGGATGCTGCTGCCGCTGACGCTGTTTCCCGGGGTGCTGGGCGAGGTGGCTCGGGTGTTGCCGTGGTCGTCACTGCTCCAGGTGCCGGCCGATGTGCTCCTCGGTAAACACACGGGGTGGGGGCTGGTGGAGGCGTACGCGTTCCAGGGCGGCTGGGCGCTGGCGCTGCTGCTGGCGGGACGGCTGCTGCAGTCGGTGGCGACGCGGAGGGTGGTGGTCCAGGGTGGCTGAGACGACAGGGAGGGCCGGGGCGGACCGGCCCCCGGTGGTGTTCGTCGAGCGGTCGCGGTTCGTCGAGGGGGTCCGGGCGTACGGGCTGATCGCGACGATGTGGCTGCGCTCGACCATGGCGTACCGGGCCTCGTTCGCGATGACGGCGTTCGGGAACTTCGCCGTGACGGCCTTCGACTTCGTCGCGATCATGCTGATGTTCTCGCACGTCGACGCGCTGGGCGGATACTCGCTGCCGGAGATCGCCCTGCTGTACGGGGCCTCGGGCACCGCGTTCGGTCTCGCCGACCTGGTCATGGGCTCGATGGACCGGCTGGGGCGGCGGGTGCGCGACGGCACGCTGGACACGCTGCTGGTGCGGCCGGTGCCGGTGCTGGCCCAGGTCGCGGCGGACCGGTTCGCGCTGCGCAGGCTGGGGCGCATCACGCAGGGCGTGCTGGTCCTCGGGTACGCGCTGGTGGTGCTGGACATCGAGTGGACACCGCTGAAGGTGGCGGTGGTCCCGCTGATGCTGCTGAGCGGTGCGGCGATCTTCGCGGCGGTGTTCGTGGCCGGGGCGGCGTTCCAGTTCGTCGCGCAGGACGCCTCCGAGGTGCAGAACTCCTTCACGTACGGCGGGAACACACTGCTTCAGTACCCGCCGTCGATCTTCGCGAAGGATCTGGTGCGCGGGGTGACGTTCGTGGTGCCGCTGGCGTTCGTGAACTGGCTGCCCGCGTTGTACGTACTGGGCCGGGAGTATCCGCTGGGGCTGCCGGAGTGGGTGGCGTTCCTGCCTCCGGCGGTGGCCGCCCTGTGCTGGGCGGGCGCGGGCCTGGCCTGGCGCAAGGGCCTGCGCGCGTACCGCAGCACGGGCAGCTGACCGGGCTGCGTGGCGGGGACGGCACGAGGTGCGAGGGGACGAGGGACGAAGGGAGCGGGAGGACGTAGGCCGAGAGGTGTGAGACAGGAGCGGTACGGGGCGGACGCGGGCGCAGCCGCAAGGGCCGGGACCGGGACACGGACAGGAACAGGGGCATCGGAGATGGACGCAGAGGCGGAGGCGGAGGCCCGAGTGGGGATGGCTGCGGGGGAGGGCACCCGTGCGAGGGAAAGGGGCCGTTCCGGTGGCACTGTCGGCGCCGGGGCCGGTGGAGGAGCCGGTGCGAAGGCCGGTGAAGGAGCTGGCGGGCAGGTCGGTGGAGGCGTCGGCGGGCAGGCCGGTGAAGGAGCTGGCGGGCAGGCCGGTGGAGGCGTCGGCGGGCAGGCCGGTGGAGGAGTGGGTGTGAAGGCCGCTGTGAAGGCCCCCGGAAATGCCACCGCCGAGGTCGCTGGAAAGTCCGGCGCCGAGAGCGGTGGAGAGGCCGACTTCATCGTGCTCGACAACGTCGAGAAGGTCTTCGACGTGCGCCGCAGGACCGGTTTCCTGCGGCGTGAGCGTCGACAGGTGCGGGCGGTCGATTCGATCAGCTTCCGTGTCCCGCGCGGCGAGATGGTCGGGTACATCGGCCCGAACGGCGCCGGCAAGTCGACCACGATCAAGATGCTGACCGGCATCCTCACCCCGAGCGGCGGCCGGCTGCGGGTGGCGGGCATCGACCCGTCCAGGGAGCGCACGAGGCTGGCGCACCGGATCGGTGTGGTGTTCGGCCAGCGCACCACGCTGTGGTGGGACCTGCCGCTGCGCGACTCGTACCGGCTGATGCACCGGATGTACCGGATCTCGGACGCCCGCTACCGCGAGAACCTGGACCGGTGCGTCGAACTCCTCGATCTGGGCGAGCTGTTGGACGTTCCTGTACGGCAGCTGTCATTGGGGCAGCGGATGCGTGGCGACATCGCGGCGGCCCTGCTGCACGATCCCGAGGTGCTGTACCTGGACGAACCGACGATCGGTCTCGACGTCGTCTCCAAGTCCAAGGTGCGTGGCTTTCTGCGGGACCTGAACGCGGAACGCGGTACGACGGTGCTGCTGACCACGCACGATCTGACCGACATCGAGCAGCTCTGCAAGCGCGTGATGGTGATCGACCATGGTCGGCTGATGTATGACGGCGCGCTGGCCGGGCTGCACGAGGTGGGGCGGAGCGAGCGGATGCTGGTGGTCGATCTGGAGCGTGAACTCCCGCCCATCCGGCTGGAGTCGGCGCCCTTCGTGCGTACGGTGAAGGTGGAGGGGCCGCGTCAGTGGCTGTCCTTCCCGGCCTCGGAGTCGGCCGCGCCACTGGTCGCCCGCATCGCCGCGGACCATCCGCTGGTCGATCTCTCGGTGCGGGAGCCCGACATCGAGGCGGTGATCGCGAAGATGTACGCGTCGGCCGACGGCGTCCGGGCGCATGTGGATCGGTGACGGAACCACGCGGGGTTCAATAGGCTGCGCGGTATGACGAGTGAGCTTCCTGAAATGCGTGCCTCCGACGCCGAGCGTGAGCGCATCGCCGAGACCCTGCGCGAGGCGGTGGCCGAGGGGCGGCTGGAGATGGAGGAGTTCGAGCAGCGGCTCGACGCGACCTACAAGGCGCGTACGCATGGGGAGTTGGCACCGCTCGTCCGGGATCTCCCGGCACCCGGCACCCATGTGCGCCCAGTGGGTCAGGCCCCTGCGGCGACCGGTTCGGAGCTGCGCTGGGCGGACCGGATCGGCAAGTCGGCCACGTCGAGCGGCGGGTTCGCCTTCTGGGGCGGGTTCGGCCGCCGGGGCAACTGGACGGTGGGCCGGAAATTCACCGGCTTCGCGATGTGGGGCGGCGGTGACATCGATCTGCGTGAGGCGAACTTCGAGGACCGCGAGGTGGTCATCCGCTGTTTCACGATCATGGGCGGCATCCATGTGACGGTTCCGCCGGAGCTGAACGTCGAGGTCAGAGGCATCGGCATCATGGGTGGCTTCGGGGAGAGCTCGAAGGACGAGGGCGTCCCGTCGCCGGACGCGCCTCGCGTGCGGATCACCGGGTTCGCGCTGATGGGCGGTGTCGGCGTGGAACGCAAGAGAAGCAAGGCGGAGAGACAGCGGCTCAAGGAGGCGGAGCGGGAGCGGGAGCTGGGGCGCGGGCGCGGACGGCTGGAGAAGGGCGAGGGGCGGGACGGCCTTTAGACCTTCCCGGGTTCCTTCGGGCTCCTTCAAGTCCCTTCGATCCTGTTCGATCCTGTCAGGCCCTCCTCGGGTCGCGTCGAGCGCGTTGTGGCCGAGTCATAGCCGCAGAGGCGGGACGGACCGCCCCGGCGTCAGAACCGGCCGCCGACGGGCTGCTGCCGGTGCGGGCGCCCCGCCGGGCCGGTCGAGCCCGCCGAGCCCGCCGGGTCCGTCGGGCCCATGAGGCTCACTGGATCCACCGACGAGCCCAGGCGCCGGTAGCCCGCGTCGTTCAGGTGGAGGTGGTCGCCGGAGTCGTAGGCGGGCAGCAGCCGGGTCGGACGGTGCGGGTCGCGGGCCATCGCGTCGAAGTCGAGGACCGCGTCGAAGACCCCGCCCGCCCGGATCAGCTCGTTGACCCGTTCCCGTACGGCGTTCCGCGCGGGCGTCCACGTGCGGTACCCCTCGTACGGCATCAGCGTGGCTCCGACGACCCGTAGTCCGCGTGCGTGGGCGCGCAGGGTCAGGGAACGCAGGGCGTCCGCGATCCGTCGCGGGTCGGTCTCCTGCGGGTGCTTCTGCACGTCGTTGATGCCGAGGGCGATGACCACCGCCCGTATCCCGGCGATGTCCAGTGCGTCGCGGTCGAAGCGGGCGCTCGCCCGTATGCCGGTGCCGTCGCGCAGCACGCGGTTGCCCGCGATGCCCGCGTTGACCACCCCGTACCGGCCGCGCAGCCGGTCGGCGAGCACGTCGGGCCAGCGGCTGTTCGTATCGAGTGCGGAGCCGGTGCCGGCGGTGAGGGAGTCGCCGATGACCGCGATGGTTCCGGTGGCGGTCGTGGCGCGTACGTCGACGGTGGTGAGGTAGCGCCAGTCGGTCGTGGGCCGGACACCCGTGGCGTCCTCCACGTACGACGTCTGGTGACTGCGGGGGTGCGCGGTCACCGGGCCCTCGGCGGCGGGGGTGCGCAGGGTGACGACGAGGTCGGAGTCGGCGGCGACCGGGACGACGACCGGATCGCTGACGACCTGTCCGCCCGCGGCGACCGTCACGGCGGTGGCGCCGCGGAACGTCACGGGGCGGGTGTCGACCGCGGCGTGGTCCACGACCAGCGGACGCGTACCGAAGAGGTTGGACACGGTGATGCGCGCCGCGTCTCCGCCGATGCTGGTGTGCACGATGTTGTGGATGGTGCGCCGGGCCGGGGCGCCGCCGGGGTACGTGTCGTCCACCCCGGCCGTGGGGGCCGCCGACCAGGTGGCGAGCCAGCGGCCGGTGGAACGGGCGGGCGCGGCCGGTACGGCCGAGGAGACGGGCGCGGAGGGTGCGGCCGGCAAAACCGGTGCGGCCGGGGGAACGGATGCGGCGGGGGCGGGGACCACGGGCCCGGCGATCGGCCGCGGGTACGGATGCGTACCACCGGTGGCCGGGCCGGAGCGCGGAACGGAGCCGACGGACGACGGGGATCCGGAGGACGACAGGCGACCCGCGAGCGACGGGGAACCGGGGAACAGCAGGGGGCCGGCCAACGCCGCCCCGGCGGCGAGTGCGGCGGTGGCGGCGACGAGGGCGATGAGCGGGGCACATCCCCGGAGCCTGGGCATGGACGGTGTTTCTCCTCGTACGTGTCGGGCTGGTCCCATGATGAAGCAGGCGCCGGGAACTCCACGTGCGGCGCGGGAGTAGGACAGACAGGCACAATGCGTACGGACACCGGGGGGTGATGCGTATGCGGACGGGTGGAGCGATGGAACGGACCGACGACGGAACCGGCGGGGCGGACGGGACGGGAGGGACCGGCGGCCCCGGGGATCGGGGCGCGGGGCGTCCGGGGCGTGCCCCGGAGCGGGTGATGGGTGCGGCCCGTCGCGGACCGGGCGGCCGTCCGGCCCCGCTCGCCTCGTTCGCGTACACCGCGGCCGACGAGGAGAAGCGGCGCGGTGTGCGCCGGATGAAGGCCACGGCCACAGGCCTCCTGCTGCTGGTCGCGCTGGTGTACGTGCTCGCCACCTGGGCGGGGCACGTGGGGGTGAGCGGCTGGCCGGGCTATGTCGCCGCGGCGGCCGAGGCGGGGATGGTGGGCGCCCTGGCCGACTGGTTCGCCGTGACGGCGTTGTTCAAGCGTCCGATGGGCCTGCCGATCCCGCACACCGCGATCATTCCCACCAAGAAGGACCAGCTCGGGCAGTCGCTGGGGTCCTTCGTCGGCGAGAACTTCCTCTCCGGCGACGTGGTGCGCAGCCGTATACACGCCCTCGGTATCGGCAGCCGGCTCGGCTTCTGGCTGGCCGAGCCCGCCCACGCCGACCGGGTCACCGCCGAGCTGGCGACCGCGCTGCGCGGTGCGCTGACGGTGCTGCGCGACTCCGATGTGCAGGCCGTGGTGGGCGAGGCGATCACCCGGCGGGCGAACGCGGCGGAGATCGCCCCCGGGCTCGGCAAGATGCTGGAGAAGGTCGTCGCCGACGGCGGTCATCGCCGAGTGGTGGACCTGATCTGCGTACGGGCCCACGACTGGCTGGTGCTGCACGGCGACTCGGTGATGGAGGCGGTGCAGGGAGGGGCGCCGGGCTGGACCCCGCGCTTCGTCGACAAGCGGGTGGGGGAGCGCGTCTACAAGGAGCTGCTGCGTTTCGTCACGGAGATGCGGGACATGCCGGGGCATCCGGCGCGCGCCTCGATCGACACCTTCCTCACCGACTTCGCGGCCGACCTCCGGACGGACTCGGAAACCCGGGCGCGGGTGGAGCGGCTGAAGTCGGAGATCCTGGGGCGCGGCGAGGTGCAGGAGGTCATCGCGTCGGCCTGGGCGTCGGTCCGCGCGATGATCATCACTGCGGCGGACGACGAGCAGAGCGAACTGCGGCTGCGGGCGCGGGCCTCGCTGCTGACGTTCGGCGCGCGGCTGGCGACGGACGAGCGGATGCAGGCCAAGCTGGAGGGCTGGCTGGAGGACGCGGCGGTCTACGTGGTGACGACGTACCGCGCGGAGATCACCTCGCTGATCAGTGACACGGTCGCGAGCTGGGACGCGGAGCAGACGTCGAAGAAGATCGAGGCGCACATCGGCCGTGACCTGCAGTTCATCCGCATCAACGGCACGGTGGTGGGTGCGCTGGCGGGGCTGCTGATCCATACGGTGACGCGGGTGCTGGGGGCATAGCCCGGCGGCGTCCTGGGCGGCGGTCGGTTGGTCGGCGGCGGACCACGGCGGGGCGCGGAACGCGATCCCGGGGGTGCACGACGGGCGGGCCGGGTGCGCCGGTCGGCCCAGGCGGGCCGGGGCGGGGCGGCTGAAGGGGCCCGGCGATGCCCGGCCCCCGGGGTGTATACCGCTTCGGCGTACCGGTTGGGCGGCCGGGCCGTACCGTTTGATTCCGGCCGACCCGTGCCGCCCGCGGACCGACCGGGGCGCGTCGCTTCCGGACGGCTTCAGCCGGAGCAGCGGCAGCGAGTGACCGCCCACGACGCCGCGGCCATGCCGCCCGCCACCGCGAAGACGGACGGCCAGGCGCCGATCTTCTTGGCCAGCGGGTGCGAACCGGCGAACGCGGCGACATAGGCGGCGGTCAGTCCGGTGGCCGCGCGCGACCCGGCCTGCCGGTTCCACTCGTACGCGGCGACGCTGCCCGCGGCGGCGAGCGCGACCCCGCCCAGCGGACGCTTCCCGGTCCACCGTGCGACCGCATACCCGCCGATCAGCCCGCTCGCCGCCACCGCCGCTGCCGGAACCTTCGCCATCGCAGCCACCTTCGCCTTCTCATCCGTGTCGTCCGGGCCGTCGGCCCGGGACTTCGAGGCTAACGCGGTCCGAGGAGATCCGGTCGCCGAGGGGGTGCACAGGCGTTTACCCTGGGGGTGAACAGATCTCTTGCATCGGAGCCGGTCGTGGGCGCGGCCGATCCGGGCACGACGCCCGCCGATCCGGGTGCGGCTCCCACGGGCCGTGGTACGTCCTTCGCCGATCCGGGCACGGCTCTCAAGACCTCCCGTACATCCTCCGCCGACCCGGGCACCGGACGGGACGCGATCCTGCGCGCCGCCCGCCGGGCGTTCACCCAGCGCCCGTACGCCGATGTCACCATCAGGGGCATCGCCGCCGACGCCAGGGTGAGCCCGTCCCTGGTCGTGAAGCACTTCGGCCGCAAGGAAGAACTCTTCAACACCGTCGCCGACTTCGGCCCCGCGGCGGCGGAACTCCTCGCCGCGCCGCTCGGCACGCTGGGCCACCACATGGTGCTGACGCTGGTGAGCTGTCGCCGGGAGAAGCAGTCCGACCCCCTGCTGCGCGTCGTCTTCTCGCTCGGCAATCGCGACGAACGCTCCTTGCTCCGCGACCGTTTCCACGAACAGGTCACCGACGCACTCACCGCCCGTCTCCACGGCCCCGAGGCCGCGCTGCGCGCCGAACTGATCGCCGGCCACCTCCTCGGCCTCGGCGCCACCCTCAGCCTCCACCGCGAGGGAGCGGGCGCCCGTGCCACGCCCGAGCACATCGCGGACCTGTACGCGCCCGCGCTCCAGGCGCTCATCACGGGACGAGCGGCCGACGGCACGGGCCCGGGAAGGTAGGGTCCGGGGACAACCGGATGAGGGGCCTCGTGTTCATCCGTACGCGTGCCCGTGCCCGAGCCGCCACGGTGGCCGTGGCCGTCACCGCCGTGCTGCTCGGGGCATTCCTGACCGGCTGCGCCGGGACGCGGACTTCGCAGGAGCCGAGGGACGGCATCGCCGCCGAGTCGCCGTCCGCGAGCGCCGCGGTGGCGGGAGGTACGGCCGACGACGCCGAACCGTCGAACGACGCCGTGGGCGGCACGGGGTCCGCCGACGCGGCCGGGGCCGCAGGGAACAGGCCGGAGGCGGTACGCGACGCCTTCGCGGGCCTCCAGGCCACGCTGAACGACACCTGCGTGCCCGGATCGTCGGGCTGTGCCTACTTCCTGGGCCGCGTCAACGACGAACTCGCGCGCTTGGACAAGGCGATGAAGGCGGACTCGAAGGGCCCCGGCCACTTCAAGGAACCACTGGCGTGGATCGACGCCCTGCGCGGCACACTGAAGGGCGACGCCTCCACGGAGAACCTGGAGAAGCGCCGCTCCGAACTGCTCGGCACCCGCGACCGCATCAACACCTGGATGCAGGGCCACCCGGAGGACTACCGCTGAGACCCCCGGCATCCGTCGGCGGCACCCGGCCCGGACCTGGCCCGGACTCGGCCCTTGCCCGGCCCGAACCTCGAACCGGAACCCGAAACCCGGAAGCGGCCCCGACGCCCCTCGGGCGCTTCACCAGCCGTCGACTTCGGGCGGCCGGAAAGCGAGCACGACGGAGATGGTCGAGAAGAACATGACGAAGACCGCGCAGACGATCTGCCAGACGAGGTGGAAGACGTCCGGGCCGGGCCTGGGGCCGAGGGCGGGACGAACCTTGTGCTGCGGGTCGATGGTGATCAGATACCGCTGACCGACTTCCAACTCCTGTCCCACGGTGGACAGTTTGCGTTGACGCGGATTCCCCGGATAGGAAACGTCGTACGTGTGCGTGGTCACGCCGTCCCCGTCGGTCAGGGAGGACACGTCCCGTATGACGCCGTAGACCTCCTGACCCCGGTCGTGCAGGGCGTTGGATGAGAGGTACTGCATGTGCTGGGCGCAGAAGAACATGCTCGCTATCGCGGCCAGCAGTCCCCACGAGGCGCCGACTCCGGTACCCGCGCGTGCGAGGCCCACGGCGCAGCCCACGGCGATGCCGCACACCGGCAGCAGCAGCATCTTGACCAGGCTGTCCGTGGTGTGGAGGAAGCGGCCGAGCAGCGTGAACAACCACAGGGTGACCAGTCCGGCGGCGATCCCGAGCGTGATTCCCGCGCACATCCGACCGCTGGGAACCCTCACCCGGAGCTGTCGCATCGATACCCTCCCCGCATTCGCCGATCCGACCCGACCCGACCCGACCCGACCCGGTCGGGTCCGGTCGGGCCCTGTCCTGTCCGGTCCGGGTACGTGGTCCGGACCCGGACCGATCCGTACGGCCTTCCGTGACCCACGGCCACGATGACCACGGACCATGGACTCACGACTTCTGCGGGGAGTCCAGGGCTTTCCACCGTGCCACGTGCTGCCCACACGTCACACACCGCGCTCGCCCTCGTCACGGACCCGGAGAACGGGCGTGACGAGGGCGAGCGCGGTGCAGGGTTCTCCCGGGACTTGCGGGCTTCCGGCTTTTGAGGTTCCCGGATTTCCGAAGGCGCGCGGGAGAAGGACCGGTTGGTGAACCAGCCGACTGCTCAGTTGGCGGGAGCCTGGTAGAGACCCCGGCCGGCGCGGCGGGCGCGGGAGGTGGCGACGAGCCGGTCGAGGGTGCTGCGCACGGTGTTGATGCTGCCGGGGGTGAGTTCACGCCCCAGGGCCTTCGTGACCTCGCGAGCGCGGACGGGGGTGTCGCCGAACGTGGCCAGCACCTTGATGGCCATCTCGGTGAGGCCGCCGTTGTCGTCGGCGGCCGGCGCGGGAGCCGCGGTCTTCTTCGACGCCTTGGCCCTGGTCGGCTTGGCGTCCTTGATTTCCTTGGTGTCCTTTGCCGCCTTGGCGGCAACGGAGCCCTTGGCGGAAGCAGAACCCTTGGCAGGGGCGGAAACCTTGGCGGAAGCCGTCGTCTTGCTCGCTCCGACCGTCTTGGCCGCGGAAGCCGACTTGGCGGTCTTGGAACCCGCGGCCCTGGAACCGGTGGCCTTCTTGGCCGTCTGCGCGCGCTCGTTCTTCGGCTTGGCCGCCGCCTGCTTGCGCCCCTTGGTCGCGGCCGCCTTACGGGCGGTGCGTCGTGCGGGTGCGGCGGCCGGAGCCGCCTCCTGCTCCGGCGCGGTTTCCGTGGGCTCCTCCTCCGGAACCTCCGCCTGCGCCTGCGACTCCTGCGACTCCTGCGAGTCCTGGGGATCCTGCGGGGCCTGTGCGGGGGCGACGGCGTCGATGGACTCCTGCGCCTGCTGCGGAATCAGAGGAGCGGCAGCACTCGCCGGTGCCTCGTCCGCCCCGTCGGTCGCACCGACCTCGGCGACGTCCGCGGCTTCGGCGTTCTCCTGCTCCGAGGCGGCCGTGGATTCGATCGCCCGCGGCGCCGCGCCCGAAGACGGGAGGGCGGTGGAGGACAGCGCGCGCAGCGCCGTCAGTGCGGTGCGCACCGACTCCAGCCGCCCGGTGACGGCGGCGAGTTCGTTCTGCAGGTTCTGCTGGTGCTGCTCCAGACGGGGAAGTTCCGCCTGCAACAGGGAAGTTGTGGCATCGATGGTGTCATGTGTACTGGTCTCGGGGGTCATATTGTCGCCCTTCTTCTCCCGGCCGACTGTTGGTGACTGATGTGGTGCAGCGTAAGGGGCGTTGTGTTGTGGCCGGAAATCGACGTTCGGTACAAACTGTCGGGCGCCCACCTCCGCGTTGACGGCCAGTCTCCTGAATTCCACCGCCGTGCGCCCAGGAGCCG
Organism: Streptomyces sp. NPDC001750; assembly: GCF_042892615.1. Taxonomy (NCBI): domain Bacteria; kingdom Bacillati; phylum Actinomycetota; class Actinomycetes; order Kitasatosporales; family Streptomycetaceae; genus Streptomyces; species Streptomyces sp. NPDC001750. Next base: position 161,090 of record NZ_JBIAUE010000007.1, read on the forward strand.
GCCACGAGCCACTCGTTCGGCCGCATGGCGACCCCCGAGGCGGCGCCATACGGGGACCCTTGCGCACATGTCGTTACGCGAAGAGATACGGGCCCGGAGCGAGGCTTCGTGCCTCGCTCCGGGCCCGTACCGGGCGGGCGCTCCCCGCCCCGGCGTCTGCTGCCGACCCGTACCGCGTGCGTGTACCGCTCGCGCGTACCGCTGTCAGGTACGCCCGCGGTCAGTCGCCTCCCGTTCCGCCGTCGTTGGCACCGCCGTCGTCCGTACCCCTGCCGTCGACACCGTCTCCGTCTCCATCCGCACGGTTGCCGCGCGCGGCGGCCTCGACCATGTGCGTCGTGGTGCTGGCACCGTCCAACGCCTCGCGGATGATGTCGGCGTGCCCGCAGTGGTGCGCGATCTCCCGGAAGACGTGCAGCAGCACATGCCGAACGGTCCAGGTGATCGGCTCCGGCGCCCACGGATATGACGGGAGCGTCAGGACCCGGTCGAGATCGGGCTCCTGCCGCACGGTGCGATCGAACTCCGCTGCCGTCGCGTGGAAGGCGTCGAGCAGCCCGGCCAGGGTCTCGTTCCCGGTCATGCGGTTGCGGTCGGGGTCCAGCTCGTCCTGGCCGACCTCCGCGGGCGCCGTGCCGTCGATCACCGCGAGCCAGGTGCGCTGCATCTCGACGAGGTGCTTGACCAGACCGCCGAGCGTCAACTCGCTGACCGTGGTGGCGAGAGCGGCCTGTGGCTCCGTGATGCCCGTGAGCGTGTAGAGGAAGTTGCCGCGTTGATCCGCCACGATGGCCAGCAGGTCCTCCCGCTCCCCGTCGCGTACGTCCGCGCCACCCGTTGCCGTTCCCATGAGACATCGCCTTTCGGTCGGCTCCTGGCCGCCCACCCTAACGACCTCGTCCACGATGGGCAGTGGAGGAAGGAGCGGCGTCTGAGGCCTTCGAATCCAAGGCGGAGGAGGGAGTCGGATGGGGTCTCCCCTGCTCGAACGCAGCTGAGAGCTTGGGGAAGGAGCGTCGGGGACTGACGACAACGCCGGAGGCGGAGGTCCCAGACACCGCGACGCCGCTGACAATCGTGGACGAGGCCGTAAGGGCTGTCCCGTAATCCGTGGCGGGCGCACGACGACGGCTACGGCACCTCGCCGCGTTGTCGGAACGTCCACATACATCGAGTATGCGGACGTCCCTCCGCCTTACGATGCACCGCATCCGACGCCGCGCGCTGATCCACCAGGGATTACGGGACAGCCCTTAGGAGCTCTCGCGGGAGGCCGCGCGGACCTCTCCGAGCACCGGCCCGGCAGGGTCGGGCGGCGCGGGGACACGCCGCGCACCGATCCGGTCCATGCCCAGCCGCAGCCCCATCACCAGCACGGCGGCGACCGCGAACACGGCCCCGGCCCAGGTGAGCCGGCGGGTTCCGTAGTCGCTCATGACCCATCCGCCGACGGCGGTTCCGACGGTGATGCCCAGGTTCGAGAACGAGATGAAGAGGCTGTTGCCGAACTCCGGGGCGTCGGTGGCGTCGCGCCCCAGCCAGCTCTGACTCACCACGAGCCCGCCCGAATGCACCGCGCCCCAGACGAGCACGGCCACCACCATCGGCGCGAACGACGGACCGACCACGTACAGCAGCACGTACACGGCCAGACACAACACCGGATAGGCGACCGCGGTGCCTATGAGGCTGCGCCGCAGCAAGGCGCCGAAGGCGAAGTTCCCGGCGATCATCACGATGCCGAACGCCATCAGCATGGCACTGACCCACGTGCCGTCCATGTGCGTGACCTGTCCCAGGTACTCGGCGAAGTAGCCGTAGACCGAGAACATCGCCGCGAAGACGAGTACGACGGACACGATCGTCAGCCACGTACGTGATCGCCCGAGGATGCCCAACTGGGCCCCGTACGACATCCGTCGGCCGACGGGCATGGCCGGGACGAACCGCAGGATGCCGAGGAAGGCGGCCAGATTGACGAGCGCAGCGAACCAGAACGCCGAGGCCAGGGACACATGCTCGGCGAGATACGAACTGAGCGGCACACCGAAGGCGAATCCGACGGTCACCCCGCCGAACACGGTCGTCGTGGCCCGGGTCGCGTCCTCGGCGGGCACCATCCGCGCGGCGGTGGCCAGCGCGACGGCGAAGAACACCGGGTGGAAGAGGGCGGGGACGATACGGAAGGCCAGCATCACCTCGTACTGCGAGGTGATCGCGTAGACAGCGTTCGACACGGCGAACACCGCGATCGCCGCGGCCAGCACCTTCTTGCGGTCGACACCGGAGGCCAGCAGCGTCGTGAACGGCCCGGACACCGCGATGACCAGGGCGAACACCCCCACCAGCCATCCCGCCGCGGACGGCGCGACGCCGAGCTCGGCCGAGACCTGGGGGAGCACGCCGACCATGCCCATCTCGGTGGTGATGATCCCGAACACGCCCAGGGCGAGCACCAGGACGGTGAGGGAGGTCCTCTTCATCGCGACCCTTCATCAAATCTAGAAAAGTGGATATGTCCGACCGTGCGGCAGTCGGCGGTGCGCACCGCCCCCGGTCAGGCCGGGAGCGAGGGGGTGCAGGGTCCTACAGGGCGTCCCGGACGTGTGCGGCGAACTCCGTGATCACGGCCTCGTTGCGCCGGTAGTACGTCCACTTGCCGATGCGCTCCGAGGCGAGCAGCCCCGCGTCCTTGAGCGTCTGCAGGTAGCCGGACACGACGGACTGTGCCAGCCCGGAGCGCTTCTGGATGTCGCCCACGCACACCCCGATGTGGAAGCCGAGCCCCTGCTGCCGGTAGGAGCCCTCGTCGAAGTACTTCTCCGGCTCCTTCAGCCACTGCATGAACTGCAGTCGCGCGGGGTTGGCGAGCGCCTTGTGCACGGCCAGGGGGTCCATCGCGTTCGCCTCTCCATCCGCCAGACGGTACGCATCTAACTTTCCCGATATGTGGGGGGTGAGTCAAACCGTCGGAATCGGCCAGGGGTTGGCCTGAATCGTTATGGGGAACTTATGGGGTGAGTTTCACTCTGTGTGACAGATGTGGTCAGAAGGTCTTTGACGGGTGTGTGTTGCCGAAGGAAGGTGACGCAGTCCCCCCACGGTAGCCATCCCTTTCAACCGTTGGATTTCTCATGCGCACAGTTGCTTCCGCATGCACGCTTACGGCTGCCACCACGGCAGCCCTGCTGCTTGCCCCTACGGCATACGCCACCGCCCCCGGCGACAACGGCACCGTGAAGATCCACGATGCCGCGACCGGTGAGGAGCTCCGCAAGAACGAGCCTCACGTGTGCACCTTCTACCTCGACGCCTTCGGCTTCGACGCCGACCAGGACGTCGACTGGCGCATCGAAGCCTGGCCGCCCACCGCCAAGGTCAAGGGCGAGATCGTGAAGACCGGGTCTCTGGCGCTCGACGCCAAGGGCCACGGCCGTTCGCCGGACCAGTCCCTGCCCGACGGCCACTACAAGCTGTTCTGGAACTTCGACGGCGAGCACGGCAAGGCCAAGCACAAGGTCTTCTGGGTCGACTGCGAGGACAAGGGGAACCCCGGGGACGGCGGGTCCGTCACCCCGCCCTCCCCGTCGGCGACCCCCGGCGAGCCGAGCCCCGAGGGCCCGTCGGCGTCCCCGTCCACCGGTGAGCCCGGCTCCGTCGCCCCGTCCACCCCGCCCGCCCCGTCCGGCTCGACGCAGCCGACCGCGTCGCCCGCCACGTCCGCCCCTGAGGGGTCGGCCGAGAAGCCCTCGTCCTCCCCGTCCGCCGGGGCCGAAGGCGACCTCGCCGAGACCGGCACCGGCGCGCCGGTCGGCCTGCTCTCCGCAGCGGCTGCCGCGCTCGTCGCAGCCGGCGGTTTCCTGGTGATCCGCCGCCGCAAGGCCCAGCAGCACTGACGCACCCGCGTGGCCCCGCGCCACGTGGTCGCTGAGCCTGTCTCACACCCTCTGCCCGTGGTCAGCTCCATGTCTGACCACGGGCTTTGGGTTTTCCGGGTGCGCGGCGCCTCGTGCTTGTGCCGGGGGCGGTGAGCATCTTCAACCGCCCGGGCGGGTTCCTTCACTCAGGTTGTTGCAGGACCCGGAGAAACTCGGCCCAGGTGCTTCTCCGGACGGTGACTCGTGGTTCTTCTGGGCGCTTCGAATCGCGTACACCAATGACGCCTGCGAGGTCGGCCACCTCGACGCACTCGGTTCCGCTTCCGCCGCTGTACGACGACTTGAACCAGTGTGCCCGTTCGTGATCCATCACAGCTCCCCGCAGGCTTGACTCAGGAGCGCGGCAGGCAAGTTGATGCCCCACGGCTGCGTGTGCAGGTACTCGAATGCCGGCCTATTGGGCGCGCAGAGAGGTGATGAACCGTGCCCACGAGCCGTGACGTACCGCAATATGAGACCCGCTGGGCCACTTGGAGTCCCGTATGCCGACCATCGAGTGCAAGTCCGCGACCTCGACACATTCGCCGCCGGCGCCGTTGCTGTAACTGCTCCTCCGCCACTGGACCGCTATGGGAGGCTGGTTCATTGTGCGTGCTCCTTCATGACGGAACGGATCAGCGCCACTGATCTCTGCGGGCTCAAGGAAAGTGCCCTGAGGTGGTCGAACGCCCGCGTGTAGACGCTGACGTCTGCCGGGAGCTCCAAGTAGATCGAGTCCGTGAGGCCCTCTCGGTACACCAGGTCGGGGTCTTCCTGCTCGGGGAATCCGAGCACGGTGAAGGGCCCGGTGGTGGGGTATGCGCCAGCATCGTACGGCAGTACCTGAACCGTCACATTCCTCAACTTCGCCATTTCCAGCATACGTTCGAGCTGAGTGACCATGACCTTCCGATTGCCCATCACATGCATGAGCGCGCTCTGGTGGATCACGGCCCAGAAGTCGGGTCCCTTCGGTTCCAGTAGGAGCTGTTGACGGCGCATGCGTACGTCGACGAGCCGTTGGATCTCGTCGTGGGGGAGACCTGGCGTGACACGGCTCATCTCGGTGGCGTACTCGGCGGTCTGAAGTAGACCGGGCACGAACTCGCCCTGGTAGGTACGCATGCTGCACGCCGCTTGTTCCAGGCCTACGTAGACCGAGAACCAGGCAGGAATCGCGTTGCCGTGAGCGTGCCACCAGCCCTTGGTCTTGGAATCCTTCGCAAGAGAGCGCAGTAGGTCGCGCATGTCGTCAGGGGTGCCGTAGAAGCGGCAGAGCGCGTCCACGTCCGAAGGCTGCACACGCCCCTGGCCGGTCTCCAGGCGATTGACCTTGGAGCCGCTCCAATCGAGCTCCTTGCCGACCTGGTTGCAGGTCAGACCGCTTTCTTCGCGAAGCTTCTTCAGCTCGATCGCGAGACGTCGGCGGCGGGCTGTGGGTGAACCGGCCACGTCAATACCTCTTCCAATAGCGGGGGTTACATCCCATCGGAAGCGTCCGTGATCGCCAATCACCCTATGGAGGGAATCTCTCCGTGCACATTGCATATCGGGATATGAGGTTGGCATTCTCTCAGTCGTGACAACTGTGAGTCATGACATCTCGCGCACGGTGAGGTGTGGCAATCCGGTCGTGTGAAAGGCGTGTGCTCGTGGTGGACGGAAGCGGCGGTTGCATGACACGGAAGCCTTGGGAACTGCCGTTCCTGGCAGAGCCTGAAGAGGTTGCCGGACTGAGGCGCCTCCTGCGACTGCACCTGCGGTTGTGGGGTCTGTCCGACGTGGCAGACGCCGCCGAGGTCTGCGTGAGCGAGCTCGTGACGAATGTGATCAGGCATGTCGGTGCGGGTACGCCGAGCACGCTCGTGGTCGAGATGAACGGCACATGCCTCCGGGTCGCGCTTCGCGACCCGGACACGCAGGCCCTGCCCTCATTGCTGTCCGCTGGCCCGAACGACGAGTCGGGGCGTGGACTGGCGATGCTGGAAGCCGTGTCGGAACGGTGGGGCGTGATTCTAGGAGCGGAGTCCAAGCTGGTCTGGTGCGACCTGGCCACGCCCCTGGTGTCGCCTGGCGGTCACATCGATGATCCGAGGGTCGTCAAGAGCGAAGCATGCCTGACGCTCTATGCGGGCGGCGCGGCGGCGGGGAACATCGGGATGGGGCGAGTAGGTGTCGTGTTCCGGAAGGAGGTGGCGATCGACCTCATCGGCGACCTTCTTCACTGGCTTCGCGCGCATGGATACGACCCGGACGACGCTTTGGATCGTGCTCAGGCGCATTTCGAGGCGAGTTGACGATGGAACTGGCGTTGCGTTCTGGCTCGGCGACTGCTGGGCCGGAACGCGCGTCATCCCTCGCCTTGGGTCGAGGTAGCGGCACTTTGCTGGAAACTGGGGAGCGCTTCACGGGAAATGGTGAGCGTGCTGCCCGGCTGAGAGGCAGCTCCTGAACGTCGAAGCGCCCGAGGTGGCCCCGCTCCTGGTCGCGCGCAGGCCCGCTGGTTCATCCGGTAGCCGGTGGTCGATTTTAGGCCAAGAATGGGATGGATCAGGTCACTTGGTACTGTGTGCTGGCGTGATTGGGTACACGTGATCGAATTTTCGCAAGCATGCTCACATGGTTGCGTACAGAGCTTTCTTCGGGCATGTGGATGGGTGTCTTCCGGGCGCCCATTTTGAATCCAGGCAAGCTGTTAAGGAGGCCAAGCTCCACAAGGAACGTGAGGCGGGAATCTCCTGGGGGCTTGACGCGGAGGGGGAACGAGCTGCTGATGCAATCGTGCTTAATCAGGGCTATGACGATGATGTCGACAAATGGGATGAAGTTATCTATACGGGTGCTGGGGGTCGGGATCGTAACACTGGTCGCCAGGTAGAGGACCAGACATGGGGGAACCGGGGGAACGCCGCCCTTCGGAGGAGTCGAATATCGGGTAACCCCATACGGGTTATCCGTGGTAGTGAAGGCGAACGGGACTACTCGCCTGTCAGCGGGTACCGGTACGACGGCCTTTATCAGGTCGTTGGTGACTGGACGGAAGCCGGTAGGGCAGGTTTTCGGATCTGTCGATTTAGGTTGTGTCGCCTCCCTGTTGGGAGGCAGGAAATCACGTCTCTAGAGCAGCAGGTTCGAGACCTTATCGCTGGGCAAGGGCATAGTGACGTTGTCGAGAATGATGCTGATGAGCCCGAGCGGGCTACGCGCCGCAAAGCGATCACGGTCGAGCGTATTGTCCGGGACACGGCTGTTGTGCGTCGGGTCAAGGAGTGGCACAGGTATGCGTGTCAGGTCTGCGGTCTGGCGCTCACGGTCGGGGCAGATGGTAAAAGCTACGCCGAGGGGGCGCACATACAAGCACTTGGGGGTTCAGACGGGGGCCCCGACATCGAAGCGAATGTTCTGTGTCTATGCCCTAATTGTCATGTGAGGCTCGACCGTGGCGCCCTTTACCTGACCGATAATCTCCATGTGGTAGATCGCTATGCCAGTGGTCCGGCCTCGCGGCCAGTTCCGCTGAGGACCGTAGAGCAGCATCGCATTGGAGAACGTTTCCTCCGGGCCCATCGTCGGTTCTGGCGTATAAGTGATTGAGGATGCTAACCCGCAGCGATCGCTGAGTACGTCCAGACGTCAGCTGGCATCTCGTGGAGCAGATTCCAGAGGATCCCCATGGGCTTGCTTCCCTTGTGTTCAACGTATTCGGCGGGCCCCAGGAACATCCAAGGCTGGGGTCCGCCGATGTCCGTCTTCTTGTAGCGGCGGACGAAGAGGAGGATGTGGCTTCCTTTCTCCTTGTGAGTCCGGTAGCGGATGCCAGTGGGGGATGTTTCTGACGTCTGGTTCTGAGATTCCCAGTGGAACAAGGACTCGTTCCGCGCGTAGTCCTTGTAGCGAGTCTCTGGAGAAAAGTCCTTCTCATCCTTTTCGAGGGTGATGAGTAGTGCGTCGGTCTGTATGTTCTCGCACCACTTCACACCTTCGCGGAAGTGCCCTGGCATGAAGCCGCCGATGGAGGACTGTCCCAGGGCCGGAAGGATCTCTTCCCGGCTGTACGAGGCGTGAATTGTCAGAGGGAGGTCTGCCTGCTTGCCCAGCAGCGGCACGGGCACATGGTCGGCCTGCTTCAAGACGTGGGCGAGGACCTGGCACAGCTCATCGCGGAAGGCGTGCTGAGAGCGAAGGGTGTCGAAGCCCTCCTGGTAGCTACTGAAGCCGCCGCCCAACGGCCACAGTGAGAAGAAGAACATGCGGGCATAGGCCTGCTCTTGCTCGCTGAGCTCTTCATATGTGGGGGCATCGTCGGAAAGGATCCTGCTGTACGCCGTGACTCGGGTTGGGTCATCGACGTGGAGAAACGCCGATACGCGCTTCAGTAGCGGTGCTTCCCCTTCGGGGCCTGACTGAGAAAGAAGCTTGGCTCGGCGAAGTAGGCCTGTCCAGGAGTTTCCGTTGCCCCGATAGAGCTCCTTGAGTTCTCGACCGCTCTCCTTCAGGTAGTCAGCAAGGCGAGGTTCGGCGTACGCGGCGACCTCGCGAGCGAGCTGGGTGACATTGACACTGATCTGGCTCCGAATATTGTCAATGATCAGTTCCTTTGCCTTCGACTCAAGGATGATCTGGCAGCCTGACGGCAGCTGGGGGAAATCCTGCTCGATGTTGGCTAGCAGGCGATTACGCGTGAGGTTGGTCAGTGCGCGGAACTGCTCCTCGAAGCGGAACTCCTTGCGGTGCTGGCCGATGAAGTCCAGGACAGTGAGAACGGCCTTGCCCTCGGTTCGGCGCAGGCCTCGTCCCAGCTGCTGGAGGAACACGGTGGCGCTGGACGTGGGGCGCAGGAGGAGCAAGGTGTCGACGTCCGGGATGTCGAGCCCCTCATTGAACTGGTCCACAGAGAAGACGATCTGGAGCGTGCCTGCCTTGAGCTGATCCAGGGCTTCCTTGCGCTCATGGCGTGAGGTTTCGCCGGACAGAGCAACGGCATTGAGGCCCGCTCGCCGGAAGAATTCGGCCATGAAGGCTGCATGTGCAACTGACACGCAGAAGCCCAATGCGCGCATTGAGGCAGGGTCAGCAACCTTATCCCTTACAGCCTGCACGACGAGCCTGGCTCGTGCATCATTGCCGGTGAAGAGGTTACTCAAGGCTGCGGTGTCGTACGCCCCTCGTTTCCAAGTGATGGCACTCATGTCGGTGTTGTCGGTGACACCGAAGTAATGGAAGGGAGTGAGTAGATCGTTTTCTAGAGCCTCCCAGAGACGCATCTCTGCTGCGATCCGGCCGTCAAAGAACTCATCCTGGATGTTGAGTCCATCCATGCGTTCCGGGGTAGCGGTGAGTCCTAGCAATTCCTTGGGCTCGAAGTGATCAAGAATCCTGCGGTACGTGGGGGATGTACCGTGATGAAATTCGTCGATCACAATGACGTCGAAATGGTTCGGGGTAAAGCGATCCAGTGCATGTGAGTTGAGCGACTGGACACTGGCGAACACATGCGCCCAATTGTCGGGAATCTCGCCGTCAACGAAGAGCTCGCCGAAGTTCGCGTCAATCAGTACGTTCTGGTAGACGCGCCGAGACTGCTCAAGGATCTCTTTGCGATGGGCGACGAAGAGCAGTCGGGGGTCGCGGTCAAACGTCGGGCGCAGGCGCTTGAAGTCCAGCGCTGCCATCACCGTCTTGCCAGTGCCAGTCGCCGCAACGAGGAGGTTATGGTTCCGGCCGTGGACGGTGCGCTCGACTTCGAGGCGTTCCAACATGTCGCGTTGATGCGGATAGGGGCGAACTTCGAGACCAGAGAGTGTGATGGTGGTGCGATCGTTCCGGCTGGATCCGCCTGCCTGAGACAGTGCATCGTCGAGTCTCTGCGCGTCGTTGTCGGGGTCGTACGGCTCGAAGGAGCGCTCACTCCAGTACGCGTCGAATGTCGCCTCGAACTTGCGTAGAACGGATGGTGTGGCAACCGACGACAGCCGAACGTTCCATTCGAGCCCGTCGAGAAGCGCCGCCTTGGACAGGTTGGAGCTACCTACATACGCCGTGTCGAATCCGCTGTCGCGACGGAAGAGCCAGGCTTTGGCATGCAGTCGTGTCGAGCGAAGCTCGTAGTTGACCTTCACCTTGGCTCCGAACTCGCGAATCAGACGATCCAGCGCCCGACGCTCCGTGGCTCCTATGTAGGTCGTTGTCAGCACACGGATGGGTACGCCCCGGTCGCGTGCAGAGGAGAGCGATTTTTCTAGGACTCGTAGTCCGTGCCACTTCACAAAGGCGCAGAGGAGGTCAACGCTGTCTGCCGTGGCCAACTCGGCACGCAATTCAAATCCCAGGCTTGGGTCGTCGGGCGAGTTGGTGATCAGTGCCGTCTCGGAGAGAGGTGTTGCTGGCCGGATCGCGTAGACGCCAGGAGCCTCTTGTTCTGCCACGGCAAGCAGTTGTCGGGGGCCCTCTGTGACGAGGTCAGCCCACTCGGTCGCGCCGTCGATAGTGTTGAGCGAATCCAGGATGTGGTTGGCGGCGGCCACTTGCTCCGCAGGTGAGAGCCCCTGGAGGGCCTGTCGCACGACGTTTCCGATGTGCCGTGACAACACATAGGGCACAGATTCAGCGCCGACCACCCCATCGATGGACTGCCAGACGGTTGAGTCGAGCTGCTTCATGCGTTCTTCGAGGCGATGGGTGATCAGTGTCTCGTAGAGCCCAGCAACCGGGGCCGTGTTGCGTGCAAAGTCGTTGGGCATGACCGAGTCCCCTCATCTCGCCGCTTACGCCTGCAGTTGTATCAAGTGGGACTGACAGGCTGTGGATGTTCACGTGCCTGTGCTGAGGCCTTCACTACTGAGTCCTGACTTCCGAACCCCGATTCAAGTCCCGCACGTACCCCAGCCCCGCCCGACCGCCCAGCGTGAGTTCCTCGCCGGTCGGGGTGAAGCCGGTGCGGGTGAGGACGGCTCGGGAGGCCAGGTTGTCGAGGGTGGTGGCGGCGCGGAGGGTGGTGAGGCCGTACTCCTCGGCGGCCAGGGTGCACAGGTGGCGGAGGGTGGTCGTGGCGAGGCCGCGGCCGGTGGCCTTCTCGGCTACGCGGTAGCCGAGTTCGGCGGAGCCGTCGGCCACGTCGACCAGGTTGAAGCGGCCCAGGATCTCCCCGCGGGTGAGGGGGTCGGTGGACACCAGGACGTGGAAGTGGCAGGTTCCCGCGGCCTGTTCGGCGAGCAGGGCGGCGTGGCGGGTGTCGAAGTGGGTGAAGTAGTCGTCGCCGCGATCCGGCACCGAGGCGGCGAAGTAGGCGCGGTTCTCCCGCTCGAAGGCGAGGAGGGCCGGGGCGTGGTCGGGGCGGAGGCGTCGGAGTTCGGGCATGGGGGGAGGGTACGTGGCCCCGCGTCCGGGAAGCCCGCGGTTTGCGGGCCCCGTCGCGGGGGCGACGGGGCCCGGACCTTCCGGTCATTCGGCCCCGTGGCACTCGCGGTAGGGGCGGTCCGAGCCGCACCAGCAGGGGGCGGTGCGGGCCGGGGGCCAGGGGACGGCGCGGCCGCGGGCGGCGAGGGTGGTGGCGTACTGGGGGAGGAGGTCCGGGTCGGCCGGGGAAGCGGCCTCCGACGCGGCGAACGCCTCGTACGAGGGGACCGTGCCGGTCACGATGCCCAGGTTCGGCGTGCCGGCCTGGTGGAGGTCGCGGAGGGCGGCCTCCAGGCGGGCGAGGTGGTCGGCGTGGGAGGGGTACTCGGAGCGCAGGTTCGGATACGCGGCGAGGAGTTCGTCGAGTTCGTGGGCCGGCCAGTGCAGCATCGCCACCGGGAACGGGCGGGACAGCGCGGTGCGGTAGGTGCCCAGTTCGGCGCGGAGGCGGGTGATCTCGGCGCGGAGCTCGCCGGGGTCGGAGGAGCCCAGCGCCCACAGCCGCTTCGGGTCGTGGAGCTCGTCCAGCGGTACGGAGGCCGTGTGGACGGCGTCCGCCAGGTCGTCCCAGACGTCGTGGCCGGCACCCATCAGCCGGCGGACGCGGTGGCGGCCGATCAGCAGCGACTGTGTGGCGTACGGCACCTCCTCGCCCGGTGTCAGCAGGAGGGTCAGCGCGGTCGTGAAGCAGTCGTGGGCCGCGTCCAGTTCGTCATGGGATTCGAAGGTCTCCGCCGCGATCTCCCACGGTGCCGGGTCGAGCGGTCTCGCGGTACGGACACCCTCCAGGATCGCGCGGGCCTCCGCCTCGTGGCCGTACTCCCACAGGTTGGCTGCGTTCAGCGCCTTGACCAGGTGCGGATGGTCGAGGCCGGGGGAGCCGAGCAGGTCCTCGTAGAGGGTGGTGGCACGGGTGCGGTCGCCGGCGAGTTCCAGATGGGCAGCGGCCTGGAGGAGAAGCGGCTCACGGTCCCCGGGATAGCGCTCCGCGGTGCGCAGCAGGCGTTCGGCTTCGGTGGTGTGGTCGGCAGGCGTGTCGGGACGCATGAACCACACGGTACTGCGGCGCGCCGCATGGACGGAGAGTTGTTCCGGCTCTGGAGAGTTACGGGGCCGGGCCCTATCGTGCGGGCCGTGCGGGAGCGGATACCGGTGGTGGTGCAGCACGGCGCACGGGGACGCAGGGCCGTGGCGCGCGTTCTCTGGACGGCGGCCGAGGCGGTGGTGACGCTCGGCGTCGTCCTGTTGTTGCTCGTTGTTCATCAGCTGTGGTGGACCAACCGGCAGGCCCTCGCCGACGCCGAGCACGAGGTGCGGGCCCTGCGGAAGACATGGCAGGAACCAAAGAAGGGAGCGGGAGACCGGGACAGGGGGAGCCGTGACGGGCCGGACGGTGGCGCGGGCTCCGGAGGCCGTACGTCCCAGGGGCGCACCGCGCCCGCCGAGCCCCGGTGGGACCAGGCGTACGCCGTCATCCGCATTCCCAGGATCGGGCTCGTGGCCCCCGTCGCCCAGGGCATCGGCAAACGCGGCGTCCTCGACAAGGGATACGTCGGGCACTACCCGCGGACCGCGCAGCCCGGTGAGGCGGGCAACTTCGCACTCGCCGGACACCGCAACACCCACGGCGAGCCCTTCCGGCACATCGACCGCCTGCGCCGCGGCGACGTGATCGGCATCGAGACCCGGGACGCCGTGTACACGTACACCGTCGACCGGACGCTCGCGCGGACCAGTCCTCGCGACAGCGGTGTCATCGCGCCCGTTCCGCGCAGCGGGGTGAAGCCGGGCGCCGGATACACCGCGGCCGGCTCCTATGTGACGCTCACCACCTGCACGCCCGAATTCACCTCCCGGTATCGGCTCGTGGTGTGGGGGAGGCTCGCCGACGTCCGGGTCCGGTAGCAGGCGCCCGGTTCGGTGCACGGAGCGGAGGGGAGCCGGGGGCGGGAACGGGGGCCGTGGACCTGTGGGCCTGTGGGGGCGGTGCAACTAGTGCCGCATCAGGCAACGTTCGCCCCGTCGCGACGCCCGGCACGCCCTCTCGCCGCACCGGCCGAAATCCCAAGTACATCCAGTACGAGGGCTTCCGGCCGGCACACCGAGAGCACGTACCGGACGCGCTCCTTGACGGGCAAACGTTGCCTGCCGCGGCACTAGGGTTGCCCGACGTGCTGAGACGACGTCCGCAGTTGTTGTGGTTGCTGGTGCCCTACGTGCTGTACCTCGGGGTGCTGCCGCTCGTGAACCGGGTGACGCCGGTGGTTCTCGGGCTGCCGTTCCTCTTCGTCTGGCTGCTCGGGGCGACCCTGCTGACACCCGTCGCCGTATGGCTGACCAGGCGGGGGGACCGCCGGTGAACGCCGCGGTCGCGACCTCCGTCCTCGGGGTCTTCATGGTGCTCACCGTCGCCCTGGGGCTGCTCGCGGCGCGCGGGCCGCGGAAGGGACGCGGAACGGACGGCGGCGGGCTCGCGGAGTGGTCCGTGGGCGGGCGCAGCCTGGGGACCGTGTTCATCTGGGTGCTGATGGCCGGCGAGGGCTACACCAGCTTCAGCTACCTGGGCGCCGCGGGATGGGGGTACAACTACGGCGCACCCGTGCTCTACGTGGTGGCGTACATGTCGTGCGGTTACGCCCTCGGCTACGTCGTCGGGCCGATGCTCTGGGCGTACGCGCGCAGGCACGGACTCGTCGGGATCACCGACATGGTGGCCCACCGCTTCGGGCGGCCCTGGCTCGGCGCGCTGGTCGCCGTTCTCGCGACCGTGTTCCTGCTCCCGTACATCCAGCTCCAGATCACCGGCATGGGGGTGGTCGTCTCGACCATCTCCTACGGCGCCATCAGCCTGGACTGGGCCTATTTCATCGCCTTCGCCGTCACCACCGGCTTCGTCGTGGTGAGCGGACTGCGCGGCAGCGCGTGGGTGTCCGTGCTCAAGGACGTCCTCGTGATCGCCACACTCGGCTTCCTCGTCGTCTACGTGCCGCTGCACTACTTCGACGGGTACGGGGCCTTCCTCGACCGGCTCGTCACCGAGAAGAGCGAGTGGCTGACCTTCCCCGGGCACGGGGACAGCGGACTCGGACAGGCGTGGTTCATCACCACCTCGTTCCTCAACTCCCTCACCGTGGTGATCTTCCCGACCACCGTCGCGGGGTACCTGGGCGCGAAGAACGCCGACGTGCTGCGCCGCAACGCGATGTTGCTGCCCGCGTACAACGTGCTGCTCTTCGTGCCGATGCTGCTCGGGATGGCGGCCCTCTTCGTCGTGCCGGGACTCGTCGGTGCCGAGTCCAACCTGGCGCTCTTCAAGCTCGTCGTGGACTCGCTGCCCGCGTGGGTGGTCGGGGTCGTCGGTGTGGCGGCGGCGCTGTCGTCGATCGTGCCGATGGCCGTGTTCATGCTGGTCATCGGCACGATGTGGGGGCGCAGTGTGCTGTCCCTGGTGCCGCGGTGGGAGCGGCGGCAGAAGGGGGCCGCGCAGAGCGTCGTGGTGGCCGCGGGCGTGATAGCGCTCGTGCTCACGTACACCGCGCCCAACACACTGGTGCGGCTCTCCCTCATCTCGTACGAGGGAATGGCGCAACTGCTTCCGATGGTGCTTCTGGGACTGGTGTGGCGGCGGCTGACGTTGGCGGGGGCGTTGAGCGGGCTGGTCGTCGGGGTGGGGGCGGTATGCGGTTTCGTGTTCACGGGGAACGATCCGGTGTGGGGGGTGAACGCGGGGGTCGTGGCGCTCGGTGCCAACCTGCTGGTCGCCCTCGCCGTGACCTGTGCGGGACCGCGTGAGCGCGACGACCGGCCGGACGACGAGGTGCTCGCACGGGACGAGATCGGCGTTCCGGAAGGGGCCGACGGTCCGGAAGGGGCCGACGGTCCGGGGAAGACCGGAGGTCCGGGGGAGACCGGTGCGTCGGGCGAGATTCCCGCTCCCGGGGCTCCCGCCTCCGGAGCCCCTGCCTCCGGGGAGATCCCCGCCTCGGGGTGAGGGAGGCGGGGCCCGGGGAACGGCCGCTCTGTCCGAGCCGTCGTGTATAACGGCTGGAGAGCATGGCGTACGCACATGTGCGCGAAAGCCGTGCCGTGACAGTCCGCGCACGACAGCGACGAGGGGAGGGGCCGATGTGTGGTGACACGCGCAGTCCGCGTGACGGCGTCACCGGCCTGCCCCGCCCCGTGGCGCTGCTGCTCCTCCTCGTCACCGAGCTGTTCGCGGCGATCCTGCTCGCCGAGGGCGGCAGCCTTTCCGCCGCCGTAGCCCTCGCCGCCACCGCGGCCGCCGGCTCCGCACTCGTCGCCGCCGCGGTCATCAGCTCCCGCTGTGCCGCGCCCGTGCCCCGGACCCGTGTCCGTACGGCGATACGCGACCGGGAGCAGCGCACCGCGTTCCTGCCGCAGCGGGACCCGGACGCCAGGGGCCGCAGACGCCCCCGGGCCCCCGGGCACGCCCTCCCGACGACCGCGTAGGGGCCCGTCCGGTCCGTCCTCCGCCCTGTTCCGTGCGTGGGCCGGTCCGACGCGTGGGCGGTGCGTGTGTGCGTGCGCACTCGTGTGTGCATGCCTCTGCCGACACAGCACGTGTACACACGGCTCGTGTGCGCACAGTGCGTGTACGCGCAGTGCGCTCGTGGCAGGTGCGCCTGGGCGCCCGGCCACGGGTCCCTCCTCGCGGTTCGTCATGCCGAGTCCGTAACTCACCCCCGGTACTCCGGTACTCCGGTACGTCCAGTACTTCCAGGACTCCGGTACTTCCAGGACTCCGGTACTTCCGGCACTTCCGGTACTCCCGGCACGACGAGATCCCTCGGAGGGCTCACCGATGTCCGTCCTCATGTCCGCGTTCGCCGCCCTGGTCGGCGCGCTGGCCGACGTACTGCACCCGCTCTTCCAGAGCGCTTCCACCGCCGCCGCCATCGTGCTGTTCACGGCACTCGTGCGGCTCGCCGTACATCCCCTTTCGCGGGCCGCGGCACGCGGGCAGAAGGCCCGCACCCGGCTCCAGCCGCAGATCGCCGAACTGCGGAAGAAGCACGGCAAGGACCCCGAGCGCATGCAGCGGGCGCTCATGGATCTGCACCGGGAGGAGAAGGTCTCGCCGCTGTCCGGCTGTCTGCCGAGCCTGCTCCAGATGCCCGCGTTCTTCCTCCTCTACCACCTGTTCTCCAGCCCGAGCATCGGCGACGGGCCCAACGAACTGCTCGGCCACCAGCTGTTCGACGCCCCGCTCGGCGGGCGCTGGCACGATGCGCTGGCGCACGGCGGGCCGTTCGGGGCGCAGGGGCTCGTCTACCTCGGACTGTTCGCGATCGTCGCGGCCGTGGCCACGTTCAACTTCCGGCGTACGAAGCGGCAGATGGCCGCCAACCCGGTCGTCCCCGCGACCGGGCCCGACGGCGAGCCCGTTCCGGGCATGGGCGCGATGACGAAGCTGATGCCGCTGTTGTCGTTCGCCACCCTCTTCACCGTCGCCGTCGTGCCGCTGGCCGCCGCCCTGTACGTCGTCACCAGCACCACCTGGACCGCGGTCGAACGGGCCGTCCTCTACCGCGACATGCCCGTCGCCGGCACGGCAGCCGCCACCACGGCCTGACCGCGGCCGTGTCCAGGGCCTGGCACGCGTGGTTCAGGGCCTGACGGACGCGACGGACGTGACGGACGTGACGGGGGGCCTGACGGGCCTGACGGATGTGTGGGAGAGGGGAGCCGTAGGACGCGGGGCTCAGGGGCTGGAGGACGTGGGGCCCGGGCGGGAGCGTGTCCCGCCCGGGCCGGGCCCGTCAGGCGTCGGTCGTCGTGGCCGTGGCGGGCGGCAGGGACACGGTGACGCCCTCGCGGGCCGAGCGACGGGCGGCCTCCAGCACATCCAGGGTGGCGGCGGCCTGGAGAGCGGTCACGGGGTTGTCGCCCCTGCCACGCAGCGCGTCGGTGACCGCCGCGTAGTAGGCGCGGTAGTCGCCCGGCACGGTGGGGACCGGGGCGCCGCCGCCCGTCAGCGGGGACTCGCCCGAACCGATCCGCCCCCAGAGGCTCTCCGGTTCCTCGCCCCACGGCTGGTCGTCCGTCGGGCGGGCGCCCGTGCGCAGGGCGGCCTCCTGTGGGTCGAGGCCGTACTTCACATAGCCGGCGGCCGTACCAAGCACCCGGAAGCGGGGGCCGAGCTGGGCAGCGGTGGCGCTGACATACAGATGCGAGCGGACCCCGTTCGCATGGGTGAGGGCGAGGAACGTGTCGTCGTCGGCGGCTGCGCCCGGACGGCGTACGTCGGACTCCGCGTACACCCGCGCCACCGGCCCGAACAGTACGAGCGCCTGGTCGACGACGTGGCTGCCCAGGTCGTACAGCAGCCCGCCGATCTCCTGTGGATCACCCGACTCGCGCCAGCCGCCCTTGAGCTGTGGACGCCAGCGCTCGAAACGGGACTCGAAGCGTTGTACGGTGCCCAGCTCGCCGTCCGCGAGCAGCCGGGCAAGGGTGCGGAAGTCGTTGTCCCAGCGGCGGTTCTGGAAGACCGACAGCAACAGCCCGCGCTCCCGCGCGAGTGCCGCGAGCCGCCGAGCCTCGGCGGCCGTACCGGCGATCGGCTTGTCCACGACGACCGGCAGACCGGCCTCGATCGCCGTGGTGGCGAGCGGGACATGGGTCCGGTTCGGCGACGCGATCACGACCAGATCGAGTTCGTCCGCCCTCTGCCACAGCTCCTCGGGCGACGCGGCGAGCCGCGCGGCGGGGAACTCGGTTCGTGCCCGCGCCCGCCGCTCCTCGTCCGAGGTGACGACCGTGTCGAGGACGAGTCCCTCGGCCGCGGCGATCAGCGGGGCGTGGAACACGGAACCCGCCAGTCCGTAGCCGATCAGTCCGACACGCAGGGCGGGCGGGAAGGTTTCGGACACCACAGGCGTCCCGGGAGTCGCGTTGCCAGTCATGCACGTCACTTAAGCAACGTCGTCGCCGAAGTGCGAGAGCCGGCCGGGTTCGGCGCTGGGGGGCGCGGTACGAGTGCGGGGGCGGGTGTCCGGGGCTGGGCCGAACGAGCGGTCCCGGCGGCCGGCGGGAGGCATTCCGGCACGTCGGTGCCGGTCGCCTCGCGCGTGCGTGGCAGTGTCGCGTGTCCAGAACCGTGAACTCCGGCGCACAGGCCGGGCGGGTGCTGAAGATCTTGGCCGGGTCCCGCAGCGGCCGACGCGTACATCTCCCGCGCCTTGTAGCTGTACGTGCCGGCCGCCGCTCCGGGCCCGGCCAAGATCTTCAATGCTCGCCCGGCCCGTGCCCCGCCCTTGCCCCGGGCCCGTGCCCCGCCCTGGACCCGGGCCCGGTTCACATTCCGGCCCCGAGCCCGGCCCCCGTCCTCGTTCCGGCTCCTGACCGGCCCGTCCCGCAGGTCCGTCCACAAGTGTTCATGTCCGTCTGCCACCATCCCGGCGTGGACTACCCGCACGACCAGACACCTGGCGCACCCATCCGTTCCGGTATCCCGGAGCACGGCCGTATCCCCAAGTACTACGCGGTCAAGGCACGCGTATCCGTCCTCATAGAGGAGTTGGGCGAGGGCGGCATGTTGCCCACCGAACGCGATCTCGCCGAGCGCTACGAGGTCTCGCGCGAGACCGTGCGGCAGGCGCTGCGCGAGCTCCTGCTGGAGGGGCGGCTCGCCCGCCAGGGACGCGGCACCGTCGTCGCGGGCCCCAAGCTGGAGCAGCCGCTCTCGCTGGCCAGCTACACGGAGGGGGTCCGGCGCCAGGGCCGTACACCCGGCCGCCATCTCATCGGGCTGGAACGGTTCCCCTGCCCCGAGCGGCTGGCCGCCGACATCGGGGTGGGGCGCGGCGACCCGGTCTGGCACCTGGAGCGCGTGCTGCTCGCCGACGACGACCGGGTCGGCCTGGAGAGCACGTACGTGTCCGTCGCCCGGGTGCCGGACCTGGACACGGAGTTCGACCCCGACTCGTCCTTCTACGCGTACCTGCGCGACCGGCTCGGGATCGTCTTCGGTGCCGCGGACGAGCGGATCGAGACCGTGCTGGCGACACCGCGCGAGGCGTTGCTCATCGGTACGCCGCCCGCGCTGCCCATGCTGCTCATGCACCGGGTCTCGCGCGATGCGGCCGGGGCGCCGCTGGAGCGCGTACGGACCCTCTTCCGCGGGGACCGGTTCTCGTTCACGGCGCACCTCGGTCCGCAGCACGGGTACTGAGCCCCCTGCGAGGACAGGTCCCGGGGCCTGTCCTCGCACTGTCGCCCGCGGTGCGACGCCTGGCAGGCCCAGGGGCGCACCCGCCCCTAAAGGTCACGGAAGCATAACGGGTCTAGGCCAACTTTGGGGTCCAGTTCACTGTCCCGTTGCCGAGCCGATCCTTCCGGGACACCGGCCCCCAGGAGCGTTGCCGTCGTGAGAGTCATCGTCGTAGGAGCCGGCGTGGTGGGAACCATGCACGCCTGGCACGCAGTGAACCGCGGCCACGAGGTCGTACAGATCGAGCGCGAGAGCGAGGCGCGCGGGGCATCGCTCCGCAATTTCGGACAGATATGGGTCAGCGGCCGTGCCGGCGGCGAGGAGTTGGAGACCGCGCTGCGCGCCCGGGAGCTGTGGGAGGAGGTCGGGGCCCGGGTTCCCGGGCTCGGGTTCCGGCCCTGCGGCTCGCTCACCCCGCTTCGCACCGAGCTGGAGGTCGCCGTCGCCGAGGCGGCCGTCGCCCGCCCCGACGCGGCGGCGCGCGGCTACAAGCTGCTCACCGCCGACGAGGCCCGCGCGATCAACCCGGCGTTGCGCGGCGATTTCGCAGCCGCCCTGTGGTGCGAGCGGGACGCCGCGGTCGAGCCGCGCACCGCCCAGGTCGCGCTGAAGAACGAACTGCTGAAGTCCGGCCGGTACACCTTCCTCGGCGGGCGCGAGGTCCGCGAGGTCGTGGGCTCCGCCTCCGTCCGCGACGACCACGGCGACGTCCACACCGGTGACGCCGTGATCCTGGCCACCGGCGCCTGGCTCGGCGGCCTCGTCCGCGAGCTCGCCGGTCCCGACCTGCCGGTCCGCCGCGTACGCCTCCAGATGATGCAGACCGACCCGCTCGGCGAACCGCTCACCACGTCCGTCGCCGACGCCGACAGCTTCCGCTACTACCCCGCGTACCGGAGCGAGGCGCTGGACGCGCTCAACGCCGGACAGGCGCAGGCGCCCATCGCCGCGGCGCACAAGATGCAGCTGCTGATGGTGCAGCGCCGCGACGGCGGGCTGACCATCGGGGACACCCACGAGTACGAGTACCCCTTCGCCTTCGACACCGTCGAGGAGCCGTACGAGCACCTCGCCGGCGTCGTCGAGGCCCTGCTCGGCCGGCCGCTGCCGAGGATCCGCCACCGCTGGGCCGGCGTGTATGCGCAGTGCACCGACACCAGCCGGGTCGTCCACCGCCAGCAGGTGAGCGACGGCGTATGGCTGGTCACCGGGCCGGGCGGCCGGGGCATGACGTGCTCGCCCGCCATCGCCGAAACGACCGCCGACGAACTGGGCTGGTGAAGAAGTTGACCGCGCACAACTCCTCGAACCCGACCGCACGGAACTCCTCGAACCCGACCGTGCAGAACTTCTTGAGCCCGACCGTGCAGAACCCCCTGGACCCGACCGTGCAGAACCCTGCGGACCGGACCGTGCGGAACTCTTCGAGCACGACCCCGCGGAGTCCCCACAACCTGATCGTCCTCGACATGGCCGGCACCACCGTCGCCGACGGCGGGCTCGTCGAGCAGGCGTTCTCCGTCGCCGCCGAACGCCTCGGGGGGGAGCCCGGCTCGGCCGACCACGCCGAGAAGCTCGACTACGTACGCGCCACGATGGGCGAGTCCAAGATCTCGGTCTTCCGTCATCTCTTCGGCGACGAGGACCTTGCCCAGCAGGGCAACGCCGCCTTCGAGCAGGCGTACGGCGAACTCGTCGACGGCGGTCGCATCGCGCCGGTCCCCGGTGCCCGTGACGCCATCGAACGACTCCGGGCCCAGGGCCGCACCGTGGTCCTGACCACCGGTTTCGCCCGTGTAACCCAGGACGCCATCCTGGACGTGCTCGGCTGGCGGGACCTGGCCGACCTGACCCTGTGCCCCGCCGACGCGGGCGGCCGCGGGCGGCCCTACCCCGACATGGTGCTCGCCGCGTTCCTGCGCACCGGTGCCGTCGACGGCGTGCGGCAGATCGTCGTCGCGGGCGACACCTCGTACGACATGCTCAGCGGCGTCCGCTCCGGCGCCGGGATCGTCGCGGGCGTGCTCACCGGCGCCCACGACCGGGACCAGCTGACCCGGAACGGGGCCGACCGTGTGCTCGGCTCGGTCGCCGAACTCCCCGATCTGATCGCGCGGGCCGAGGCATGACCAGCGCGGGCATGACGGGCCGGAGCGCGGTGGCCGGGGGCGACGGGGCAAAGGAGAGCGGTGACCGTGCACCCGTCCGCAGCGGCATCAGGTTCGACCAGGTCAGCGTCGCGTACGGCGGGAACACCGTCCTCGACCGGCTCGACCTGACCGTCGAACCCGGCGAGGTCATGGCCCTGCTCGGACCGTCCGGTTCCGGCAAGACCACCGCCCTGCGCGCCGTCGCCGGATTCGTCCGGCCCGCCTCGGGCCGGGTGTACATCGGCGACCGCGACGTCACCGCCCTGCCGCCGCACAAGCGCGGCATCGGCATGGTCGTGCAGCAGTACGCCCTCTTTCCGCACATGCGGGTCCGCGACAACGTCGCCTTCGGCCTCAAGGCCCGCAAGGCGGCGAAGGGCGAGATCCCCGAGCGGGTCGCCGAGGCGCTCGCCCTCGTCGGCATGTCCGCGTACGCCGAGCGCTACCCGCGCGAACTCTCCGGCGGTCAGCAGCAGCGCGTCGCCATCGCCCGCGCGCTCGCGATCCGCCCCGACGTCCTGCTGCTCGACGAACCGCTCTCCGCGCTCGACGCCCAGCTGCGCTCCGGAATGCTCGCCGAACTGGCGCGGCTGCACCGGGAGTTGCCCGACGTTTCCATCCTGTACGTGACCCACGACCAAGTCGAGGCACTCACCCTGGCCGACCGGATCGCCGTCATGGACAAGGCACGGCTCCAGGACTGCGGCACCCCGCAGGACCTGTACCGGCGCCCGCGCACGGAGTTCACCGCCTCGTTCGTCGGCAATGCCAACCTGCTGCCGGTCACCGTGGCCGACTCCACCGACACCGTCGACTTCGCGGGCCGGGCCCTGGGGGTGCCGACCGGCGACACCTTGCGCGGCGCCACCGCCACCCTCTGCGTCCGTCCCCACCTGGTCGGGCTCGGCGACGGCCCCAACGCACTGCGCGGCACCATCGCCGAGGTGCAGTGGCGCGGTTCCACCCACCGGCTGTACGTCGACATCGACGGTCACCGGGTCAAGGCGGACCTGCGCGAACTGCGCGAGACGCCCGCGCTCGGCGACGAGGTCACCCTGCACTTCGCCACCGAGGACGCGGTGCTGCTGCCCGCGGGCACGGCACCCGGAACCGCGGGAGGAGCCCATGTCTAGCGTGGCCACCGCGGACCTCCGTACCAGCCTGGCCGACGACGATCACACCGGACCGGCCGACGACCGCACGGCTTCCGCCACCGGACGGGGTACGCCGACGGACGGCCGCCCGGCCCGCAGCGGGCGCGGGGCGCGGGGCGTCCCGCGCTTCGTCTGGGCACTGCCGCCCGTCGCCGTGCTCGCGCTCGTCTTCCTCTACCCGCTGGCCCTCGTCGTCCAGCAGTCCGTCAGCCCGGACGAGGGCGGCACCTCGCTCGCCCCGTACGCCGACGTGTTCGCCTCCGAGGCGTTCCGTTCCGCGCTGACGACCACCGTGTGGCTGGCGGTCGCCTCGACCGTCGGCTGCCTGGTACTGGGCTTCGTCCTGGCCATGGTCATCGCGTTCGTGCCGTTCCCCGGCGGGCGGGCCGTCTCCCGGTTCATCGACGTCTTCCTCTCCTTCCCGTCGTTCCTGATCACGCTCGCCCTGCTGTTCATCTACGGCAGCGTCGGCATGGCCAACGGCGTCTGGACGGACGTCACCGGTGCGTCGAGCGGCCCCTTCGACTTCCTCACCACCCCGTGGGGCGTGCTCCTCGCCGAGATCACGTACTTCACCCCGTTCGTCATGCGTCCGCTGCTCGCCGCGTTCTCGCAACTGGACGGCGCGCCACTGGAGGTGGCGTCCTCGCTGGGCGCGAAGCCGGCCCGGATCGTGCGGCAGGTGATCCTCCCCGAGGCGCTGCCGGCGCTCGCGGCGGGCGGCAGCCTCGTCCTCGTGATGTGCCTCAACGAGTTCGGCATCGTGCTGTTCACCGGCGCGAAGGGGGTCACGACCCTGCCGATGCTCGTCTACGGCAAGGCGATCCTGGAGTCCGACTACCCGGCCGCCTGTGTCGTCGCCGTCGTCAACATCGCGATCTCCGTGGGTCTCTACAGTCTGTATCGGATGGTGAGCCGCCGTGTTGGTGCATAGCCGTACGGGGAAGTGGGCCGCCTGGGCCGTGTTCTTCGTGCTTTTCGTCCCGCTGTTCGCGCTGCCGCTGCTGGTCATCGTCGCCGCGTCGTTCTCCACCAACTGGTCCGGCGCCTTCCCCTCGGGCCCGACCACCGAGCACTACGCGGCCGCGACCAGCGGCGACTCCCTCCAGGCCCTGACCACCAGCCTGGTCACCGCCGTCGCCGCCAGCCTGCTCGCCCTCACCATCGGGTCCTGGGCCGCGCTGGCCGCCGCCTCGCTGCGACGGCGCGGGAAGAGGTTCCTGGACGCGCTGTTCATGCTGCCGGTCGCGGTGCCGTCCGTCGTCGTGGGCCTCGCCGTGCTGGTGGCGTTCAGCAAGCCGCCGGTGCTGCTGAACGGGACGCGCTGGATCGTGATCCTGGCGCACACCATTCTTGTCACGGCGTTCGCCTATTCGTCGGTTTCGGCGGCGATAGTACGTCTCGACCCGATGTACGAACAGGCGGCGGCCAGTCTCGGCGCCCGACCGTCGTACGTCCTGTGGCGCGTCAGGCTGCCGCTCCTGCTGCCGTCCCTCACGGCGGCGGCGGGTCTCTGCTTCGCCCTGTCCATGGGCGAGTTGAGCGCCACGATGATGCTCTACCCGCCGGACTGGACGCCGCTCCCGGTGCAGATCTTCGCGGCCACCGACCGCGGTTCGCTCTTCACCGGCGCCGCCGTCGCCGTGGTCCTGATGGGTACGACGCTGCTGGTGCTGCTCGGGGTCTCCCGCATCCGCACCAGGGCCTCGTACCGCTGACCCGCCCGCGGCCGCCGTGGCGCCACCGGCACCCCCGAACCACACCGACACACCCCCGTATCGACTCCGGCCTGCTCCCCGGCCGACTCCCAGGAGATCCGACAGCCATGCGCAAGACCCACCTCAAGCCGATAGCCGCCGTCACCGGCGCCCTGGCCCTCGCCGCCACCCTCTCCGCCTGCGGCGGCTCCTCCGCCGCCTCCGACGAGAAGGTCGTCACCGTCTACAGCGCGGACGGCCTCAAGGGCGAGAACGGCGACGGCTGGTACAACAAGGTCTTCAAGGACTTCGAGAAGAAGACCGGCATCAAGGTCAAGTACGTGGAGGGCGGCTCCGGGGAGATGGTGCAGCGCGCCGTCCGCGAGAAGTCCAACACCCAGGCCGATGTGCTGGTCACGCTGCCGCCGTTCATCCAGCAGGCCGACGGCAAGGGCCTGCTGGCGGCGTACGCGCCGGCCGGCGCCGACAAGGTAGACGCCGCCGACAAGGCGTCCGACTCCAAGTGGACCTCGGTCGTCAACAACTACTTCGGCTTCATCTACAACAAGAAGGAACTGAAGTCGGCGCCCACCACCTGGGAGGAGCTGCTCGACGGAAAGTTCAAGAACAAGATCCAGTACTCCACTCCCGGAGTCGCCGGCGACGGCACGGCCGTGCTCATCAAGGCCATGCACGACTTCGGTGGCAAGGACCAGGCCATGGAGTACCTGAAGAAGCTCCAGGCCAACAACGTCGGCCCCTCCGCCTCCACCGGCAAGCTCGCGCCCAAGGTCGACAAGGGCGAACTTCTCGCCGCCAACGGCGACGTGCAGATGAACTTCGCCCAGTCCAAGGACATGCCCAACCTCGGGATCTGGTTCCCCGCGAAGGAGGGCGGCAAGGCCACCACCTTCGCCCTGCCGTACGCGGCAGGCCTGGTCGACAAGGCCCCGCACACCGAGAACGGCAAGAAGCTGCTCGACTTCATGCTCTCCGAGCAGGCCCAGAAGGACGTCAGCGCGGTCGGCGGCGGCTTCGCGGCCCGCAAGGACGTCGGGGCCACCGACGCCAACGCCGTCGAGCTCGCCGAGCTGATGA
Organism: Streptomyces sp. NPDC001750; assembly: GCF_042892615.1. Lineage (NCBI taxonomy): Bacteria > Bacillati > Actinomycetota > Actinomycetes > Kitasatosporales > Streptomycetaceae > Streptomyces > Streptomyces sp. NPDC001750. The sequence goes on from NZ_JBIAUE010000007.1 coordinate 186,734, forward strand.
AGGGCGTGGAGGTCTTCCAGCCCGACTGGTCGGACATCGGCGGCAACCTGGAGGCGTACGTCGGAGCCTGGAAGTCGGCCACCGGCAGCTGACGCGGTCGGCCGTCCGGCCGACCGGGCGAACGCACGCTCTAAACTCGGGGGCGTCGGCGCTGCACAAGGCGGTGCCGCCGGCGTCCCCGCACACGCGTACGGCAGGAGTCCCACGCATGGCAGAGCGCAAGCCGATCTCGTCCTGGCTCACCGACATGGACGGAGTCCTGATCCACGAGGGGACGCCGATCCCCGGGGCGGATGCCTTCATCAAGCGGCTGCGGGACTCGGGACTGCCCTTCCTGGTCCTCACCAACAACTCGATCTACACCGCCCGCGACCTGCACGCCCGCCTGCTGCGCATGGGCCTCGACGTGCCCGTGGCGAACATCTGGACCTCCGCCCTGGCCACCGCCAAGTTCCTGGACGACCAGCGGCCCGGCGGCACGGCGTACGTCATCGGCGAGGCCGGGCTCACCACGGCCCTGCACGACATCGGCTACGTCCTCACCGACCACGATCCCGACTACGTGGTCCTCGGCGAGACCCGTACCTACAGCTTCGAGGCGCTCACCAAGGCGATTCGGCTGATCAACGGCGGCGCCCGCTTCATCTGCACCAACCCGGACGAGACCGGTCCGTCCGCCGAGGGGCCGCTGCCCGCCACCGGGTCCGTCGCCGCCCTGATCACCAAGGCGACCGGCAAGGAACCGTACTTCGCGGGCAAGCCCAATCCACTGATGATGCGCACCGGGCTGAACGCGATCGGCGCCCACTCCGAGTCCAGCGCCATGATCGGCGACCGGATGGACACCGATGTGCTGGCCGGCCTGGAGGCGGGCATGCAGACGTTCCTGGTCCTCACGGGTCTCACCGCGGTCGCGGACATCGACAAGTACCCCTTCCGGCCGTCCAAGGTCGTCGACTCCATCGCCGACCTGGTCGACCTGGTCGACGTCGTCCCCGAGGGCTGAGCCCGGCGGCGGCCGGGGCAGGAGCGGGGCGGGGGAGCCCGATGGGCGGCGCGGGATCCGGTGAGAACCCGACAGGATCCGGTGAGAACCCCGAGGGGAGTCGATGGGATCCGACGGGATCCGCGCGGAGACCGGCCCGGCGCCCGGCGCCCGCTCGGGCCTCCTGCGGATGCGGAAAGACGGATCAGGCGTGAACCTTCACAGAGGAGGTTCCCGATGCGTTCCATACCCCTCACGCTCTGTGCTGTGGCGGTCGTGGCGGTCACCCTGGTGCCGGCCCCTGCCGCACTGGCCGAACCGGACCCCGTCACCGCTCCCCGCGTCGGCTCCGGTCCGGGCACCGCTTCCCGCGCCGGCCCGGACGGTGGCTCGGGTGCCTCCCTCTCCGTGACCCCGCGCTCCGCCGCCCCGGGTAGCGAGGTGGCCCTTCGGCTGGACGGCTGCGCGGGCGGGAGCGCCGAAGGCAGCTCCGACGTCTTCGTCTCCAAGGCGCGTTTCGCCCCCGCCGCCGACGGGGGCCTGTTCGCACGGGCCCGGATCGGCGCCGAAGCCTCACCGGGCGACCACGGCGTCCAGGCAGTCTGCGCCGACGGTGGCGAAAGGGCCACCGGAACGGTCACGGTCACCGTCGCCGGACGGGACGCGGCGGCCACCCCTCTGGCCCCGGTCCGCGCGGGCGGCGGCGGCACCGCCACCCTCTCCGACGAGGAGGCCCGGCCGAGCGGCCCCGGCATCGCACACGCCGTGATCGGCCTGGCGCTGGCCGCCGGCGCGGTCGTCGCCGTCGTGTTCCGCGGCGCGGCGCGGCGCCGCCGCCCGGCGGCGGACTGACATGACCGCCGCGGACGACCCCGCCGGTCACGGCCGACTGCTCGCAGGGACGGCCTGGGCCGTCCTGCTCCTGGGCCTGTGGGTCTGGGGCCGCGACCTCACCGACGGCTCCGGAGCCGGTTCCGCCCCGATCGCGGGCGACATCGCCGCGGTCGGCCGCCCGCTCGGCGTCCCGCTGCCCTCGCCCCACGACCCGATCGAGGGCGTCGCACCACGACGGATCGAGGTCCCGTCGATCGGCGTCGACGCGCCCGTGGTCGCCCGTGGCCTGGACGAGGACGGCGCGATCGAGCCACCGGCGTTCGACGCGCCCCGGACCGTCGGCTGGTACGGGAACGGGACCGAGCCCGGCGCGAAGGGCCCCGCGCTCTTCGTCGGTCATGTCGACACCGAGACCAGGCCGGCCGTCTTCTACGGACTGAGCGCGGCCCGCCCCGGAGCCAAGGTCGAGGTGACCCGCACGGACGGCACCGTCGCCGAGTTCACCGTGGACGACGTCCAGGTCCTCACTCGTGAACGCTTCAACGCCGACAAGGCGTACGGTCCCCGCAGGAAGGGCCGCGCCGAACTCCGCCTGATCACCTGCGGCGGCACCTACGACCGGGCGTCCCACTCCTACGACGCCAACGTGGTCGTGTCGGCCTACCTGACCGGCGAGAGGCCGAAGGGGAACGGCGGGAGCTGACCCGGCCCGCACCGTCCCCGCAGAGGCCCGTCGGTCGGCCCGATCGGCTCGGATCGCCGGTCCTGTCGCGAACCACCGTTGTCCCACGCCCTTCTGACGGCAAATCAACTCATGTGTCACCATCGGCCGTCGGCGATCCGCGACCGGCGGCGGGTGTGACTCTCTTCACGGCGCTCGAAGTTCTTCCCGCCCCTCTCGGCCCGGGTGGCGTGAGCCGTTCGGGTCCGCGTGTGATCAATCTCGCGCGGCAGCCCTTCCGTCGTGTCCGCCAACTGCGAGCCGCGTCGGCCCGATCGGCGCCGGGCCCTCGTGCGAGGGCGCGCATGCCACTCTTCGAACACGTAGCGTGCTTGCGTCGTCACTATGTGAAGCGGCTGTGCGAGGTGTCGATTGCCGCGCCGCCGTCCGGTGTTGCCTGTGCGTCGCCTGTGGGTCCGGAGGGCAGCGGCGTGATCGTTCCGTCCGGTCGACGTGCACGAACAAGGCCCCCTCACGTTCGGTGAGGGGGCCTTGACTCTGCGTGCGCCGCCAGGGACTCGAACCCCGGACCCGCTGATTAAGAGTCAGCTGCTCTAACCAACTGAGCTAGCGGCGCCTGCTGACCTGGAGAACTCTACCCGAAGGAGAAGGGTGCTCCTGACCATTTCCTGTCCGGCACGGCCTGTCGGATGGTCGTTTTTTCTCTCCTATCCGTCAAAATGCAATATGTCATGAGGGTTGAGACACTGACGCCCGTGCAGATGCGCCCAAAGATCTTGAGAACGCGGAGGGGAATCGCATGACTGTGCCGGCCTTCGAGGAGTACATGCCCGCCGTCGACTGCGCCTGTGAGGGGTGTGCCGCGCAGCGGCGGGCCGCCGGGGCCCTGGCCGTACGGGACGGGGGCCATCCAGGTGCCCACGGCGCGCGCCGCGTGCTGGTGCTGGCCACCGCGGCCGGCGTGGTGCTGAGCACCGGGGCGGCCGAGGCGCTGAAGGCGCCGGGCGACCGGGTGGCCGACGCGACCGGTTCGGCGGGAACGGCCGGTGCCCCCCGTTCGGACGAGACGACGGTACCGGCGGACGAGCTGGACGCACTGGACGTGTCGGACGCGTCCGATCCGTCGGCTCCGGACGGGGAGGGCGACCTGCTCGCCGGGACCGGAGTGGACCCGGATACCCCGCAGGGCAGGCCGGGTCCCGTGCAGGGCACCGGTGCGGCCGGCCCGTCGTACACGAACGCCTCGCTCACACTGCGCAAGACCAGCCGGGCCGCGATCATCAACCGGGCGAAGAAGTGGGTCTCCGCGCAGGTGCCGTACAGCATGTCGAGGTACTGGTCCGACGGCTACCGGCAGGACTGTTCCGGCTTCGTCTCGATGGCCTGGAACCTGCCCGGCAACGAGTGGACCGGCAGCCTCGCCCGGTACGGCACCAGGATCGCGCGGAAGGACCTGCAGCCGGGCGACATCCTGCTCTTCCACAACCCCTCGGACCCCAACAAGGGTTCGCACGTCACGATCTTCGGCGGCTGGACCGACTACACGCACACCCACTACACGGCGTACGAGCAGACGAGGCCGCACACCCGCAAGCAGACGACGCCCATGGCGTACTGGAGCTACTCCGGCTCGTACGTCGCGTACCGCTACAAGGGGCTGAGCGGGGGGAGCGACGACGGCGGCGGTTCGTCGGTCTCGTTCCCGGGCATCGGGAAGTTCGGCCCCGGAGCCAACAACAAGTACGTCACCCAGCTCGGGAAGATGCTGGTGGAGCGGGGCGGAAGGCGCTTCTACTCGTCCGGCCCCGGCCCGGTCTGGGGTGACGCGGACCGGCGCGCCACGCAGGCGTTCCAGAAGGCCCAGGGCTGGAAGGGCGGCGAGGCGGACGGCTTCCCGGGCCCCCACACGTGGCGCCTCCTGGACAACGGGACCGGCAGCGACATACCCGGTTCGGGATCCGGTGGCAGCGGATCCGGCAGCGGCGGCGGCGCGAGCGGGCCGAACGCGGATTCGGCGTTCCCCGGACGCGGCCACTTCCGGCCCGGCCAGTCCAACGCCCATGTCGAGAAGCTCGGCAGGCAGTTGGTGAAGAAGGGCTACGGCAAGCACTACCAGTCGGGCCCCGGCCCCCGGTGGAGCGAGGCGGACCGGCGCAATGTCGAAGCCTTCCAGCGCGCCCAGGGCTGGCGGGGCGCGGAGGCGGACGGCTACCCGGGACCGGAGACCTGGCGGCGGCTCTTCTCGTGAGGAAACGGACATGACGGAGGCGGGAATGGGATCCACGGCGTCGGACAGTGCCGGAGCGCCGGAGGCCCGGGCAGATCGGGGAGAGGCGCGGATGCGGGAGCGTGTCCCGTTGAGTACGGGCGGTCCCGGCGGGGACGTGCGGCCCGAGGGCGCGGTGGACCCGGGCGGTGCCACCACCCCGGCTGCGGGCGTCGGCACGCCCGTCGAGGCGACGGGTCCGGATGCGGGCACGCGCATCGGCCGGGTGACCGGGGCCGATGTGCGCCCGGGGCCCGGTCACGGCCCGGACGCACCGGCGAACGGTCCGGCGACCGGAGCCGACGCCGTGGTCGACCTGGTGCTGGACCTGGTCCCGGGGGAGGACGCGGGCACGGCGCCGGACGGTTCCTCCTCGCTGGGCGTGACCTCGGCCTCGGTGTCGGTGCCGTCCGTGGGCGTCGCATCCGGCCCGGTCGTGGCGTCGGACGTCGTTCCCGCCGAAGGACCGGGACTCCTGCTCGGTGCCGCGCCCGCCATGAAGCCCGGGTTCCTGCCGGACGGCGTGGCCGCCGCGGAGCCGGAGCTGGTGGCGGACGGTGGGAGCGCGGGGAAGCGGGGAGTCCTGCCGGGGGGTGCGCCTCTTGCGGAGGGCGTCGTACCCGCCGCGAAGCCGGAGCCCCGGCCGAGTGGCGACTCCGCCGCGGGCCCGGCGGCCGACGAGGAAGCCGTACCGGTCGCGGCCGGCACCCGTCCCGCACCCGTGCGCGGCACCCCGCGCCCGGCCCGGACCTCGTCCCCGTCCACGTCCGCGCTCGCGTCACCGCTGCCGTCCCCCTCCCGGCACCGGGATCTCGTCGACCGCGCCCGCGGCGGGGTCGAACGGCCCGTCGCCGCGCCGTCGGGCACCGGGCGGCGCCACGCGGTCATCGGCAGCGAGTCGACCGCGACCATCCCCGTCCACCTGCTCTTCCGCGACGACCCCGGGAACACCGGCACCACCGGGCTCCCCACCGGCGCGTTGCGGCGGGGGACCGGTGGCGGGGGCGCCGCGCCCGGGGGCCGGCGCCCGCCCGCGCCGCGCGGACCGCAGGTGCGACCCTCGACCCGGCCCGCGCCGGCCGGTGACCCGGAACTCGCCGAACGTTCGGGGCCCGCGCTGCCCGGCTGGGTGGCCCTGTTCGCCGCGCTGTGCGGGATCGCCGGAGCCGGGGCGGTCCTCTGGTGGATCGGCGCGCTTCCGGTGGCCGCGCTCGCCCGGTTCGGGATCGAGCCGCGGCCGTACGAAGGGATCGGCATCGGCGCCTGGGCGGCCCTCGCCGCGCTGGCGACACTGGTGCTCTTCGCGCTCGGCGGACTGAGCCGGGGGCGGGTCGGATACGCGTGGGTGCTCACGCTGTTCGGCAAGTACCGGGGGAGCGTGCGGCGGACCGGGCTGATGTGGATCAGTCCGCTGCTGCTGCGCCGCCGGGTCGACGTACGCCTGCGGCACTGGCGCAGCGAACCGCTGCCGGCCGTGGACGCCAACGGCACCGCCCTGCGCGTCGTCGTCCTGGTGGTGTGGCGGGTCCGCGACACCGCGCGGGCGCTGCTCGGGGTCGAGGACCACGAAACGTATCTGCGCGAGCAGGTCGAGGCGGCGATGGCCCGGGTCCTCTCCCAGCTCCCCGCCGACGCCTTCCACGAGGACGCGCCCACCCTGCGTGACGCGGAGGCCGTCGGCGACGCGCTGACCCGGATGCTGAAGGCGGACTGCGTGCCCGTCGGCATCGAGGTGTACTCGGCGCAGCCGACCGGGATCGAGTACGCGCCGGAGATCGCCGCGGCCATGCAGCGCCGCCGGATCGCCGCCATCGACGCCAAGCACCGCGACAGTGTCCTGACTTCGGTGGTCGACGCGGTCGACGACACCGTCAACCGGCTGACCCAGCGAGGCATCGTGGAGCTGGACGACTACGAACGGAAGGTGCTGGTCAAGGACTTGACGGTGGCGTTCTACACGGGACGCAGTGGGGGCGAAGGGGCCTGAGGGGGCCGGGAGACCGCTCGGGCGGCGAAGCGGAATCCCGCTCCCATTGGTCTGGACATGTTCATTTCCCGTCAATAATCTAAGGCTTGGTCTAGACCGCAGTACGCGCGCAGCAGGGCTCATGGAACCTCCCCCACGTTCTCGAGGAGCGACAGCAATGCGTAAAAGGGCAAGTGCGGCCGTAGTCGGCCTGGCGATCGCGGGCGCCTCGTTGTTCGCGACGAGCAGCGCCAGCAGCCACGGCTACACCGACAACCCCATCAGCCGCCAGAAGCTCTGTGCCAACGGCACCGTGACGGGGTGCGGCAACATCCAGTGGGAGCCGCAGAGTGTCGAGGGGCCGAAGGGCTTCCCGGCGGCCGGCCCGGCCGACGGGAAGATCTGCTCCGGCGGCAACTCCGTCTTCGCCCAGCTCGACGACCCGCGTGGCGGCAACTGGCCCGCCACCAAGGTGACGGCCGGTCAGGGCTTCAGCTTCCGCTGGCAGTTCACCGCCCGCCACGCAACCTCGGACTTCCGTTACTACATCACCAAGGACGGCTGGGACCCCACCAAGCCGCTCACCCGGGCCGACCTGGAGCCCCAGCCGTTCATGACGGTGCCCTACGGCGGCAAGCAGCCCCCGGCGACCCTGACCCAGCAGGGCACCATCCCCACCCAGAAGACCGGGAAGCACATCATCCTGAGCGTCTGGAACGTCGCCGACACGACGAACGCGTTCTACGCCTGCTCCGACGTGCAGTTCTGACGCGAGGCACTGGATGCACTGAGGCACCGACGATCCCCATCGGGTCCGCCCGGGGCGCAGCCGAACCGGCCGCACCCCGGGCGGACCCGATGGGGGGCACTTCGGCGGGGCCCACGGGACGGCCCTCGGCCATGTCCATCGACACGAGGAGAAGGGGCGGCAGGAGAGCCACGGAGGCGGTCCATTCCCGGCGGCCGGCGAGGTGGCCGCGCTCGGCGGTGGTGCGCGTGGCGTTCGTCATGCCAGGAAATGCACGAGCGTCTTAAACGAATGTTTAGTAAGTATGTGTAAAACGTTCGTACAACCTGATGGGCGTCCGATGGGCAGCAAAAAACGCATTGGGCGGTTCACGCGTGTACATGAACCGCCCAATGCATTGTCTGTGCGCCGCCAGGGACTCGAACCCCGGACCCGCTGATTAAGAGTCAGCTGCTCTAACCAACTGAGCTAGCGGCGCCTGCTGACAGGAAAATCATACCCGCTCCCGAAGGGTGTCGATGCCACCGGGAACAAATCGCAGGAAAACGGAACGAAGAGGAGCGACTTCCGGGGAGTAGCGGCTCGGGGGCGGCCCTCAGAGCGCCAGCGACAGCAGCACGCGTGCCGCCCGCCGGTTCAGGGTGTCCGCCGCCGAGCGCAGGCGGTGCGCGTCCTCGACCGGGAGGGAGAGAGCCAGGCAGCCCGCCGACGAGCCGGCCGTCAGCGGCACCGCCGCGCAGACCGTGCCGACGGCGTACTCCTGGAGGTCGAGTACCGGGACGGTGGCCGGCTGGCTGTCGAGCTTCGAGAAGAGCACCTTCTCGTTGGTGATCGTCCGCGAGGTGAGCCGGGGCGTCCTGTGGCGCGAGAGGTGGTCGCGGCGGCCGTTCAGGTCGAGCTGGGCCAGCAGGCACTTGCCCGCCGCCGAGGCGTGCGCGGACGACCGGAAGTCGACCCACTCGTTGACCGCGGGGGTGCGCGGGCCGTCGGCGTACTGCGTGATCCGGACCTCGCCGTCGACGTACCGGCTGATGTAGACCGCCGCGCCGACCGAATCGCGCAGCTGTGCCAGCGACCGCTGGAGCTTCGCCTCCAGGGCCTCCCTGCGGGCCGTGCCGGAACCGAGGAGCAGCAGCGAGGAGCCGATGACGTACGCACCGTCGGTGATCTGCTCGACGTACCCCTCGCGGCGCAGCGTCAGCAGCAAGGAGGTGAGGTGCTCGGCGGGCAGTCCCGTCTCCCGGGAGATCTGGGCGTCCGCCACGCCGTCGCCGTGCTTCGAGACCGTTTCGAGAACGCGAAGGGCGTGCTGCACCGAGTGGAACGGCGCCGTCGGTTCGGGCTTCAATGCCACGGTTTCCCCTACCAGGTTGTGACCGCAAGCTTTGGCCTCACGATAGCCGCCGACGGGCCGTTACGGGGCGGTCGTTGACGAAGCGACGAGGGGCCCCGGCTCCCGGAGCTGGGGCCCATTCGAACGGCATATGCCCGAGTCATTGGCGTGCGGCGAGTGGCGAGGTCACAGCACCGCGGCGAGGAATTCGCGCGTACGTTCGTGCTCCGGATCCGAGAAGATCTTCTCCGGTGATCCGGATTCGATCACGCGTCCGGAATCAAACATGAGTACCGTCTCCGAGACGTCGCGGGCGAAGTTCATCTCATGGGTCACGCAGAGCATGGTGATGTCGGTGTTCCGGGCGATGTCGCTCAGCAACTCCAGTACGCCCGCGACCAGTTCCGGGTCGAGCGCGGAGGTCACCTCGTCCAGGAGCAGGATCTCGGGCCGCATCGCCAGCGCGCGGGCGATCGCCACCCGCTGCTGCTGCCCGCCCGACAGCTGGGAGGGATGCGCGTCGGCCCTGCCCGCGAGTCCGACCATGTCGAGCAGCTCGCGGGCGCGGGACTCGGCCTCGTCGCGGTCCATGCCCAGGACGTTGACCGGGGCCTCGGTGATGTTCCGCAGCACGCTCATGTTGGGGAAGAGGTTGAACTGCTGGAACACCATGCCGATCTTCTTCCGCGCCTCGCGCAGATGCCGTTCGGTCGCGGGCTTCAGTGATCCGTCGGACGCCCGGACGTGGGACAGCGGATCGCCGTCCACCCAGATGACGCCGTCGCTGACCTTCTCCAGCGTCATCAGCAGCCGCAGGATGGTGGTCTTTCCCGACCCGCTGGGCCCGATCAGGGTGACGTGCTCCCCGCGGCGCACCGAGAAGTTCAGCCGGTCCAGGACGACGCGGTCGCCGTACCGCTTCACGACGTCGTCGAAGCGGACCAGGGGCTGACCGGTCCCGGCGAGCGCGGAGGCCGACACGGCGCCGCCGGGCGCCGGTACGGCGTCCTCGGAGGTCGGGGCCGCGTCCTTCTGCAGGGGGAGGGGTTCAGTGGCCAAGGCGCTTCTCCAGCTTTCTCATCAGCAGCGAGGTGGGACAGCTCGCGATCAGGAAGATCAGTCCGGCGAGGGTGAACGCCTCGGTGTAGGCGAAGTGGTCGGCGCCGTACTTTCGGGCCTCGAAGACCATTTCCTGCACCGTGATCACGGCGAGGAAGGGCGTCTCCTTGAACATCGAGATCGCGTAGTTGCCGAGGGCGGGCAGGACGTTGCGCACCGCTTGCGGCAGGATCACGGCCTGCCAGGTCCGGCGCGGGGTGAGCGAGAGCGCCCGGCAGGCCTCCCACTGCCCCTTCGGCACGCTGTCGATCCCGGCCCGGTACACCTCGGAGGTGTACGCGGCGTAGTGGATCCCGAGCACCACGATGCCGGTCGTGAGCGGCTCCACCGAGGGGAACAGTGCTGCGGCGCCCACGAGTTGGACGAGCAGTGGGGTGGACCGGACGAACTCCGTCAGAACCCGCACCGGCACCGTCACGAACCTGCTCGGTGCCCGCCCGGCGATCGCGACGGCGAGTCCGAGCACCGCCGCGACCAGCGTGCCGAGCACCGTCGCGAGCAGGGTGACCCGGAAGCCTTCGAGCAGCAGGGGCAGGGCTTTCCCGACGGCGTCCCAGTCGACACCGCTTGCCGTGGAGCCGTTCACCGGGCACCTCCGGAGGTCGACGCGACGGCCGGGACGGGTCCACCGCCGCGCGGTGCCGAATCCGCGCCGGCCGACAGCCCGAGACGCCGCTTGGCGCCGCGCTCCAGCAGGTTCATCAGCAGGGTGAGCGCGTAGGCGAGGACGAAGTAGGCGATCAGCAGGGTCAGATACGCGGTGAGCGTCTCACCGGTGCGGTCGCGCAGTTGCTGGATCACGGTCATCAGATCGGCGGCGGAGATCAGCCACAGCAGCGGGGTGCACTTGAGCAGCTGGATCAGCAGATTCGTGAACGACGGGATCATCTGCACCCACGCCTGCGGGAGGATCACCCGCCACATCCGCTGCGTGGGCGTCATGTTCAGCGCGATGGCCGCCTCGTACTGGGCACGCGGAACGGAGTTGATCGCACCGCGCACCACCTCGGCGCCGTACGCACCGTAGTTGAGGCCGAAGGCGACGACCCCGCAGAGCAGCGGCGTCAGTTCGTACCCCGTCAGCGGTGGCATCGCGTAGTAGAGCCAGAACAGCTGGATGTAGAGCGAGGTGCCGCGGAAGAACTCCACGACCACGCGCGACACACCACGCGCCACCAGCAGCCGGCTGACCGACATCAGACCGAGGACGAACGACAGGGCCAGGGCGAGCGACGCGCCCAGGACGGTGGCCTGGACGGTCACCCACAGCCCCGAGCGCAGGTGCGGCAGGTCGTCGAGGAGGGCGGAGAAGAAATCACTCATGCGGTGCGTTCCGTCCCGTCCCCGTCAGCCGGCGCACAGATCGGCCGTCTTCAGCGTGGCCGGCGGGAGTTCGCTGGCCCCGAAGCCGTACTCCTGGAGCAGGCCCACATACCGCGAACGGTCCGAGACGATCTTCTTCAGCTCGCGGTTGAAGGCGTCCCGCAGGTCCTCGTTGCCCTTGCGGAACACGGCACCGCCGGGGCTGTACTGCTTCTTCCCGTCGAGCTCCGGTACGAACGGCTCGGTGACCTCGGTCTCCGGGTTGGTCTTCGCCAGCCAGCGCAGCGAGATGCCGGTGAGCAGGAACGCGTCGATCCGGCCGCCCTTCACCGCGTCGGCGCCGTCCTGCGGCTTCTGCAGCGTCTTGATCCTGTCCTTCGCGATGCCCGCGCCCTCGGCGTACGTGCCCTCGACGGCACCCGACATCACGCCGACGGTGATCCCGGCGGCCTTCGCCGATGCCAGGTCGGTGACCTTCCGCGGATTGCCCTTCTTCACCATCAGCGCGGTCGGGGAGATGAACTCGGGTTCCGAGAAAAGGGCGTTGGCGCATCGCTCGGGCGTGATCGCCATGCCGGCGCTCACCACGTCGTACTTGCCCGCCTGGAGGCCGGGGATCAGACCGTCCCACTCGGAGAGGGTGGGCTTCAGCTCGTCGACCCCGAGCGCCTTGAAGATCTCGCGGTGCAGGGTGGGCGCCTCGCCCTTGAGCTGCTTGCCCTCCAGATAGCCGTACGGGGCCTCGTTCGCGTACGCGACCCGTACGAAGCCCTGCTCGCGCAGCTTGTCCAGGGCTCCGGCGCCGTCCGCCGCACCGGCGTCGGTCTTGCTGCACGCGGAGAGCAGACCGGGAACGACGAGCAGGCCGCCCACGGCCGCCGATCGGTTGAGAAAGCCCCTGCGGGACAGGTGGGGAATGTCGGCCATGGTTCCTGAACTCCTGGAGGGATCTGGCGGTTCGGACAGGTGGAGCGCCTGCCCGATCCCGTACGTCTATGCAGGAAGCGCCCGCCTGTGGCCGAACCGTGGCCGGAGGGTGACCTTTCCGTGTCCCGTCGGAGAGGGGGAGTTGGCGACGTGTCCACGTGTATTCCGTTGCGCGCCAGGCGTGGTGAGCCTCCGTCAGGCATGGTGGTGAGTGTGAAGCCTGCCGGGCGCGACGGGTTTGGACCGAGGTCAGCCGTGGTCGTGGTCGTGGGCGGGATCGGGGACGTATCCGCGTCGCTTGTCCACCACGTTCGGCAACGGCTGCCCGGCCGCCCAGAGTTCGTACATCCTCACGAACTGCTCGGCGAGCCGGTCCCGCCAGCCGGCCGTGTCGCCGCCCATGTGCGGTGACACGATCAGATCCGGTACGTCCCACAACGGGCTCCGGGGATCAAGCGGTTCCTGGCTGAACACGTCGAGCGCCGCGCCCGCGATCCAGCGATTGCGCAGCGCCTGCGCCAGGTCGTCCTCGACGACCAAGGGGCCGCGCCCCACGTTGATGAACCGGGCCGACGGCTGCATCAGCCCGAAGAACCGCGCGTCGAACATGGCACGGGTCGTCTCCGTCAGCGGCGCCGCGCAGATCACCCAGTCGGCCTGGGCGGCCAGCCGGTCCAGGTCCGCCACGCCGTGGACGGTGCGCCGGGCCGTGCGGCCCACGAGCGCCACCTGGACGCCGAGGGCGATCAGCAGCCGGGCGATCTCCCGGCCGATCGGGCCCGCGCCGACGACGACCGCTCGGCTGCCCGCCACCGGCGCGCTCTCCCGGTGCCGCCACACCCGTCGGTGCTGGAGGTCCAGGGTGCGCGGAAGATCCTTGGCGAACGCCAGCACCAGCCCGGTCACGTACTCGGCGACAGGCCGCTCGAAGACGCCGCGCGCGTTGGTCACCACCGTGTCGGAAGCCAACAGCTCGGGGCAGAGCAGCCGGTCCACACCCGCGCTCGCGGTGTGCACCCACGCGGGACGCGGCCCGTCGCCGGGCCACGCGGTGCGTACCGCGTCGGAGGCGGCGTCCCACACCAGCAGCACATCGGCCTCCGGGAGCCGTGCGGCGAGCCCAGCCCCGTCCGTGTACCGGACGGCGGCGCGTCCGATCAGCCGGCCGAGACGCGGCGACGGGTCGGTGTCCAGGACGAGCAGGGTGGGCTCGGGCATGAGAGGCGGTCGCTCCGCTGCGTCTGATGCGTCTGGGGTGTGCGGATTGACCACGCTCGCACCCGCGTCCGTCTTCGTCAACAGCACACGACGGGCGCGGAGGCCGGCCGGGACCCTCCGGGACCGGCCGGACCCGGCCGGTCCTCGATGAATGGGGGAAACTGGGAGGAAGCGGATGAAATCGAATGTCGTGCCGCGGAGAAGACGGGGCGGGCGGGGGACGGGCGGCGCCGTGCGGGGGACAGCCGGGAACGGGCACGAGAAGAAACGGACGGGAAAGGGAAGGGCGGCCATGACGACCCTCGGCATCCTCTACCCGGGACACTCCGCGGAGGACGACTTCCCCCGGATGGAGATCCTGCTCGACGCGGTCCGCCTCGTCGTGAACCACACCGCCGTCGACGAGGACGCCTACCGGACCGACGCGCTGATGAGGGCCGGTGCGCCCGAACGGCTGGCCGCCGGGGTGGCGGAGCTCCAGCGGGCCGGTGTCGAGTGCGTCGTGTGGGCGAGCGGCGCGGGCAGCTTCCTGTACGGCTGGGAGGGCGGCCACGAGCAGATCGCCGCCCTGGCCCGGGCCGCCGGGGTGCCCGCGTCCAGCACGTCCTTCGGCTTCGTCCACGCGGTACGGGAACTGGGCGCCGCCCGTGTCGCCGTCGCCACGACCTACCCCGAGCACATCGCCGCACTGTTCACCTCCTTCCTGCACGCCGCGGGCATCGAGGTGACAGCAACCCGCACCGCCGCTCTCGCCTCGGCCGCCGAGGCCGCCCGCTGGGGTCCGGACCAGGTGAAGGAACTCGCCGAAGCGGCGGACCGGCCGGACGCGGAGGCGGTGCTGCTGCCCGACACGGCCCTGCACACCGTCTCTTACGTGCCGGAACTGGAGGCACTCCTCGGCAAACCGGTCCTCACCGGGAACCAGGTCACGGCCAGGGAGGGGCTGCGGCTGGCGGACCGCCGCGCCTGGTCCCCGAGGCTGGGCCGGATCTTCGCGGCCCGCGAGGCGCCCCCGGCCCCGGTCGCCAGATGGGGCGAGGGCCGCGCCTGGGCGCACAGCGGCAGGAAGGGGCATTCCGGAAGGCGCTCCGAGCCCGGCCGGCGGGGGGAATGAAACCGGTCGCGCACCATCGGCCACAGGCCTGTGGAGGGGTTCGGCCGGAATAACCGGAGGTCTCCTCCTGTTACGTTGGCGCGGACGTGTGAGACGCAGTCGTGCCGCAGCCGCGGCCGTACACACAGCCGGGCACATCACCAGGAGAGGCGGGGACGTGAACGAGAACCGGGGCGACGAGAGCCGGGGCGACGGAGGCCGTGGGAACGAGGCCCACGGGAACGAGGCCCACGGGAACGAGGTACGGGACGACGGACACCGGGACGACGGGATCCGTGGCAGGGCGGAGGGCACGGCCCCCGTCCCCCTCTCCGTGCTGGACCTGGTGACCGTGGGCCAGGGCCGCACCGCCACCCAGGCGCTGCGCACCGCCGTGGACATCGTGCGGCTCGCCGAACGCCGCGGCTTCCACCGCTACTGGGTCGCCGAGCACCACTCCATGCCTGGCGTCGCCTCCTCCTCGCCGGCCGTGATCCTCGCCCACCTCACCGCCCTTACCGAACGCATCAGGCTGGGGTCCGGCGGGGTGATGCTGCCCAACCACGCCCCGCTGGTCATCGCCGAGCAGTTCGGCACCCTCCAGGCCATGGCCCCGGGCCGCATCGATCTCGGCCTCGGCCGGGCTCCCGGCACCGACGGCGCCACGGCCGCCGCCCTGCGGCGCACGGACCGGCCGGACGAGGGCGCCGACCACTTCCCGCAGCAGCTCGCCGAGCTGACCCGGTTCCTGGACGACGACTTCCCGGACGGCCACCCCTACTCCCGTATCCATGCCGTGCCCGGGCCGGTCCAGGCCACCGCCGAGGGCGGCGTGCAGTCCCCGGCCCGGCCGCCGATCTGGCTGCTCGGTTCCTCCGGGTTCAGCGCCCGGCTGGCCGGTGCGCTCGGTCTGCCGTTCGCCTTCGCCCACCACTTCTCGGCGCGGAACACGATCCCGGCCCTCGACCTGTACCGGGATTCGTTCCGGCCGTCCGGGGTGCTCGACGCCCCGTACGCGCTGATCGGTGTCTCGGCCCTGGCCGCCGACGACGACCGCGAGGCCCGCCGTCAGGTGCTCACCGGCGCGCTGTCCATGGTCCGCCTGCGCACCGGCCGCCCGGGCCTGGTCCCGACGCCGGAGGAGGCGGAGGCCTACGCCTTCACGCCCATGGAGCGCGAGTTCGTCGACAACTGGCTGTCCGACGTCATCCACGGCACGCCGGACGAGGTCCGTACCGGCCTCGACGCCCTGGCCGAGCGCACCGGCGCCGACGAGCTGATGATCACCGCCAACGCCCATGGCGGGGAGGCCCGTCTGCGCAGCTACGAACTGATCGCGGACGCGTACCACCTGCCGGGCTCGTCGAGCCTGCCGGGTCTGCCGACGGCCTGACCCCGGCCGCTCCGGACGGCCCGGCTCTCACACGGTCAGTCTCCGGCGGCCGATCAGTTCGGCGATCCGCTCCGGGGCCACCGCGCGCGAGTACAGCCAGCCCTGTCCGGTGTCGCAGCCGATCCTGCGCAGCCGCTCCGCCTGTCCCGCCGTCTCCACGCACTCCGCGGTGACGGTCAGGCCCAGGCGGTGCGCCAGGTGCACCATCGCCTCGACGATCGTCTCGTCGGCCGGGCTCGCGTGGGCGCCGTCGTCATGGCGGAAGCCGCGTACGAACGAGCCGTCCAGCTTCAGTACGGAGACCGGCAGCCGGCTCAGATAGGCGAGGTTGGAGTAGCCCGTCCCGAAGTCGTCGATGGCGATCCGCACGCCCATGTCGCTGAGCTGCTGGAGGGCCTGGAGCGGGCGGCCCGCCGAGCCCATCACCGCGGACTCGGTCAGCTCCAGCTGCAACAGGCCCGGTTCGAGACCGGTCTCGGCGAGGATCTCCGCGACATCGGTGACCAGGTCGGAGTCCCAGACCTGCCGCACGGCGACGTTGACGCTGATGAACAGCGGTGGCTCGGACGGGTGGTCGAGCTGCCAGCGTCGTGCCTGGCGGCAGGCGGACCGCAGTACCCACCGGCCCAGCTGGACGATCGAACCGTCCTCCTCGGCGATCGCGACGAACCGATTCGGCGAGAGCATGCCGAACTGGGGGTGGTTCCAGCGGACCAGGGCCTCCACCCCGCGCACCACCCCGTCCGCCATGCCGACCAATGGCTGGTACTCGATGGTGAACTCGCCGCGCTCGACGGCGGGCCGCAGGTTGGAGGAGAGCGTCTGCCGGGTCATCCGGTGGGCGTTGCGTTCCGGGTCGAAGACCGTCCAACGGGCCTTGCCGTCCGCCTTGGCCCAGTACAGCGTGGTGTCGGCGGCCTGCACCAGGCCGGTCGCCGAGGTACCGGCGACCGGCCGTTCCACCACTCCGATCGAGGCCGAGACGGAGAGCCGCCGCCCGCCCAGGTCGAACGGCTTCTGCAACGCCGTCAGCAAGCGGCGGGCCAGATCGGTGAGCTGCTGCGTGCCCGCCGAGTCCTCGACCAGGACCGCGAACTCGTCACCGCCCAGCCGTGCCACGAGATGGGGCCCGTGGCGGTGCCGTCCGTCCCGTACGTGCGGGTCGTCCTGGGCCGCGCAGTCGGTGAGCCGTGCGGCGACGGCTTCCAGTAACTGATCGCCGATCCGGTGGCCCAGCGTGTCGTTGACGGCCTTGAAGCCGTCGAGATCGAGATAGCAGAGCCCGATCCGGCCGCGCCCGGGGGCCATCCGGTCGTCCTGGTACGGAGGAGTCTCCAGAATGGCCGAGAGCCGTTCGAAGAACAGGGCCCGGTTGGGCAGCCGGGTCACCGGGTCGTGCATCTGGAGGTGGCGCAGCCGTTTCTGGAGCTCGCGCCGGTCGCTGATGTCGGCGACGGAGAGCAGCACCCGGCCGGGCCCGGAACGACCGGCCCCGCCGTGCTCCGGACCGTCCTCCGCGCCGTGTCCCGGACCGCCCTGCGAACCGTCTTCCGGACCACTCTCCGGTTCGGGCATCGGTACGACGGTGACCTCGGCCCACAGCGACCGGCCGTCCGGATGCTTGAGTCTGCGGGTGCAGTGGAACCGCGCGCGCCGTCCGTGCAGCACTTCGCGGTACGCGTGCCAGGTGCGTCCGTCCGCCGCGAGATCGAGGAGGTCGGCCGCCGACTGCGTGGTCAGATCCGAGGGGCGGGAGCCGAGGAGACCGCCGAACGCGTCGTTGGCGGCGACCACCAGGCCCTCGTGATCGACCACCGCCATCGGCAGCGTGGCGGCCCGAAAGGCCGCCCGATAGCCGTGCGGCTCGGATCCATGGCCACCGGCAGGAGGCCGTGGGGTGTCACGCTCCGTGACCGGCGGTCCTGCGGAGTGGGAGTGTGTGCCCGCCGCGGGCCTCGGCCCTTCGGAGGTTCCGCTCACCGTTCGCTCCTGCCGTGCAGTTCTGTCCTGAACAGGTGTGGCCGGGCCGGCCCGCCGCTCGGCGCACCGCCCGTCGGAGGCGGTAACCGTGGGGGGAAAGCCTGGTGAAGCATAGAGGCTGGCGCGTCGGCCGTTCCAGCGTCCGACCCTTCCGCGCCACGCGTTCGCCCCGCATGGGTCAGTCCCGCACGGATCCGATTTGCCCATGACTGATCTTTTGTGAGCGGTTCGAGTCCAGTTCCGTTCCCTGATGGCGTGGCCGTGATTGATTGTGACTGTCCGTGAGGGTGAAGGCCTCGACGGGCTGCTGACTCGACTGGGGCAGCTCAACAGGACGAAAGCCTCGAACCGCCACAGGGTGGTGCGTGATCGGATCTCGCACCCGGAGGTAGTTGTGCCGCGTCAGCGCAGAACCGGGGGACTGGAGAGGCCGAGTCTGCGCGGTGTGACCGCGGCCACGACCTCGCTCCTGGCGCTCGTGGCCACCTCCCTCGTAGCCGGGCCGGCCGTGGCCGCCACGGGAGAGCAGGGGCCGTGCGCGCTGCCCCGGACCGAGGCCCACCACTCGCTAGGCGTGGACGGCTGGAACGAGACGTACCCCCGCCCCGACCACCCTCTCGACGCGGTCATGATCTTCCTGTCCTTCCCCGACCACAGTCCCACCACCACCCCCGCCGAGCTCGCCGCCGACCACTTCCCCGCCACCACCCACTTCTTCCAGCGTTCCTCGTACGGGAAGTTCACCCTGCGACCGCACCCGCTGCGGCAGTGGATCCGGATGCCCAGGCCGTCGGACTGGTACGGCATGCAGCGCGACTGGGACAGCGAACGGCGCGCCGCCTATCTGCGCGACGCCATCGGTGTGATCGACCCGAAGGTGGACTTCTCGCGGTTCGACCTCGTCTACCTGGTCGCCGACCCGGACGCCCCGGGCGTCGACTCCGATGCCACCAAGGTCGTCAACTTCGGCCGTCCGCTGCGCATGGACGGTACGGACATCCGGCGCATCGTCACCGTCTTCGAACAGCACCCCCCGGACCGCAACGTGCTGGCCCACGAGACCGGGCATCTCTTCGACCTGCCCGACCTCTACCACCGGCCGTCCGACAGCAAGGGCGACTGGGACACCTACGTGGGCGACTGGGATGTGATGGGCAGCCAGTTCGGGCTCGCCGCCGATTTCTTCGGCTGGCACAAATGGAAGCTGGGATGGCTGGAACCCGAGCAGGTGATCTGCGTCCAGGGCACCCGGAACATCACCCTGGAACCGGTCGCGGCGGTGCCGGCGGCCGGTGCCCCGCTCGGCACCCGGCTCGCGGTGATTCGAACCGGCGAAGGGGACGCCGTGGCCGTCGAGGCGCGCGGTGCCACCGGAAACGACCGGACGACCTGCACCGAAGGCGTCCTGATCTACCGGGTGCGCAACGCCACCCCGTCCGGCGGCGGCCCGGTCGACGTCGTCGACACCCATCCCCGCTCCGGGGCCTGCTGGGACCGGTCCGTCTACGCGCCGCTCGCGGACGCCCCGCTGCGCGTCGGCGAGAGCTTCAGCCTCCCGGAGGCGCACACCAGGGTCGAGGTCCTCGGCCGAAGACCGTCGGGCTCCTGGAACGTCCGGATCACCACGGGGGCGCGGCTCTGAACGGGAACGTGGCGCGGGCGGCATCGGCCGGATGCACGGCGCGGGCCGGGCGGCCGACCTCGGCCGTGGACATCGCACGGGCCGGACTAGTGCCGTGACCGGCAAGGTTTGCCCGGAAGGAGCGTCGTCCGGGGCTACGTGGGCTCTCGGCCAACGCCGAAGGGGGTCCCCCTTGGCCCTTGAGGCCTTGGGGGAGTGCGTGCCGGACCGTGCGACGGGGCAAACGTTGCCGGGAGCGGCACTAGGAGAGGCGTCGCACGGATCCGTCCCGAGCACGAAGAAGCCCCCCTCGCTCTCGCGAGAGGGGCTTCCTCCGTCTGTGCGCCGCCAGGGACTCGAACCCCGGACCCGCTGATTAAGAGTCAGCTGCTCTAACCAACTGAGCTAGCGGCGCCTGCTGACGTCGTAGACATTAGCACCCTGGTCGGCGGTAGGAAAAATCGGATTCCGGGCCGCTGCCGACGGTGCTGATCTGGTCACTCGCACACAGGCCCACAGCAGGACGTCCGGCCCCGGCAGCCAGGGGTTGCGGGTGTCCGGGGCGACCACCCAGCGGGGGCCGGGCGTGGTGGGGGCGCAGGTCAGCGGCGGGACGGTCACCGCGTCCCCGGTGCCGTGGCAGAGCACGGGCGGGACCCTGGTGCCGTCCTCCGCGCCGCCGCGCGGTTCGAGGCCGCCGCCCCACTCCTCCCAGTCGAGCAGCGACGGCAGTCGCTGCGCGGTGCCGGGGGAGGCGAACAGCAGCATCCGGCCGCGGTGCGTGGCGACCGGTCCCGAACCGGGGCCGTCGGACCACAGCTGCTCCAGCATTCGGCGCCCGAAGAGCGTGGGTACGTTCACGACGTCGAAGGCCGATCCGCACGGCAGCACCGCGGGGGAGTCGGGACGCGCCTCCCACTGCGTGAGCGTGCTGCGCGGATAGGCGGAGGCGCCGGCGAGCCATGCGGCACCGGCCGCCGTGACCTGGGCCGTCTGGCTCGTGCACCGGTCCTGCAGAACGGCGAGGATGCCGGCGTCGCCGTACCGGGGGCCCCGGTGAGGGGTGTCGCCGTGATGCAGGGTCGTTTCATCTGGCAGGCATGCGCTCATGGGCCCATGTCTACCGGGCGTGATCAAGTGGATTCCGAGAGTTGCCGGAAATCGGGACAGGGTGGGGTGGGAAGGAGTATCTTGCGCCCCGGCATATGCCAGTGGCCGTAGCCCGGCTCCTCGGGCGGCTGCTCCCACCCGGTCGGCGGCTGTCTTTGCCCCCTCAGGGGGTCGAACCACCCAGCAGGCTCCGCCCGAACTCCACCATCTTCTTGGCGTAGTCCTCGGTCCACTCGGCACGCTCCGCGATGTCCGCGGTCGTCAGCCGGTCGAACCGACGCGGATCGGCGAGCTGCGCGGCCGCGATCGCCTGGAATTCGACCGCGCGATCGGTCGCGGCGCGGAAGGCCAGCGTCAGCTCGGTGGCCCGGGCCAGCAGCTCCCGCGGATCCTCCATCGACTCCAGGTCGAAGAAGTGCTCGGGGTCGGCGACCGCGGCCGTCGGCTCGAAGAGCAGGGGTGCGGGGCGCAGCCGCTGCTGTTCGTTCCGCTCGGGTTGTGGCATGTGGTGATTCCTCCTTCGGCGGGCCCCGCAGGATCCGGCTCCCTCGGGTCCGGTGGGCCACCCTCCATTGTCCAACGCCGCGCGAGTGGACTCGTCGGAATCGTGAAATCCGGGAGTGGGCTCCGGGACGGGAGGCCAGGAAGACGGCTCCGGGTGGGGCCGGGAGGGCGGTCCGGCGGCGGGCCACCGCCGGCTCACCGCACTCGGCTCACCCCACCGAGCAGGCGGCGTCGAACACGGGCGCCAGAACCTTCGCGAGCCGCGCCTTGAGCGGGTCGGGACGGAGCACCCGCAGGAGCGGACCTCCGTCACGGCGGGCCGGGAAACCGGTGTCGGCGAGTATGTACAGGGCCCGGAGCGTGCGCATCGTGTGGGAGATGTGGGGCGGGGTCGGTCCGCCGCCCAGGGCGGCGAAGGCGGCCTCGACCGGGTCCAGCCAGTCCACGGAAGCTCCGGGGGACAGGCGGGGATCGGTCAGGATCCGCGCCAGGGCGCAGGCGAGGCGGTCGTCCTCCTGATCGCGCAGGACGTGGTCGGTGGGGGCCAGCAACCGCGCCACGGCCAGGTCGAGCATCGCGACCGGGTCGACCTCGGGGTGGGTGCCGAAGGTGCCGAGTAGATCCGCCCCGTGCGCGACCGCGTGGAGCCAGCCCAACTCGTTGTCGTGGCCGCGCAGTTCGGTCTCCGTCGGGTACCAGTCGGCGAACGCGTCCAGCCAGGGCCGGCGGAAGTCGCCCCGGCTGACGATCATGTCCAGGACCAGCGGGGCGAACGCGCGCACGTGCAGGTGCGGGTCGGTGAAGCGGGCGGCCATCTCGTCGCCCAGACGGATCCGTCGCGGGCCGTCGATGACATCGCGGGCGATCCAGGTCCGCAGGACCACATAGGGGTAACCGTCGCGCAGCTGGGGATCGGAATCGCGCAGACAGGCGGCGAGCTCGGACACCGCCTCGTCCAGGGTGGTCGTGGAGGGGAGGGCGAAGTCCGTTGCGTACACATGTTCCCAATTGATCACGGATGGATCCTATGGGCGCGGGGGCCAGGACGCTCCGGATTTATCGCCCGTGGCCCTGCGGGTGAACGCCCTGTACGTGCCCCTTCCGGTGGCTCCGGGCCCTTGCTGAACTGCCGTCTGCCGTGCGGCGCCCGGCACTTCCCCGAGCTCTCGGCTCCGCTCGGCCAGGGGGCCCCATCGCTCGCGGCGTTGTCGGGGGCGTACGTCCGGTACGAGGGCGGCCCTCCGCCTCGCGGGCCTGCGCACCGGGCGCCGCACGGCCCGGCCTCCAGCCGGCCGTGCGGCACTTCGAAGAAACGGCCCGCGGCGCGGAGCACCACCGGCGGTCGGGCGCTCACGGCCGCCAGGACACCCGGTGTTCCGACAGGTGGGACAGGACTGAGTGGTTGGCTTCCCAGCCATCCGGGAACTTCACCGTGACGCCCAGGCGCACCGGCTCCGTCGACGGGTGCTCGTCCAGCAGTTCCGCGACGCCCGCCCGGCACACCACGACGCAGGCGTGCCGGTGGCGCGAGGCCAGGACGCACAGGCGGCCCGTCTCCAGGTGGAACGCCGTGGCGTCCGGGCGGCCGGAGAGCGGGTGCAGTACCACCGTCACGTCGAACTCGCGGCCCTGGAGCCGGTTCGCCGTGTCCACGGCCACGCCCGTCACGCCCAGGTCCGCGAGGGCCGCCCGGACCGCCGCCGCCTGGTCGCGGTGGGCGGTGCCGACAGCGACCCGGTCCGCCGTCACCGGGACCGGGCCCAGGGAGCGCTCACTCGTCGCCGCGGCGCCCCGGTCGAGGAGCCGACGGACCACCACGGCCACCGCCCGTACCGCCTCGGGGTCGGTGCGGGGGGTGTGCCGGGCCGGGAGTTCGAGCAGGCCCCAGCCGGACTCCGCGGCCTCGTCCAGCACCCGGTCCGGCGCCGAACCGTCGGACGCGACCCCGAACGACAACCGGCGGTCCCCGTGGTCCGTACCGCTGCGGAACGGCGTGTACGGGTAGAACGCGTCCGAGACCAGCGGCGCGGCCGAGGCCGGCAGCCGCCACGACACCGGAAGCCGGTGCTGCGGAAGCCCGGGATTGTGCGCCAGGAGCGTGGAGACCGCGCTCGCGGACGGGTCGTAGGACAGCCCGGCCCACTGCTCCGCGCCGACGATCGAGAACGGGTCCAACTGGCCCGGGTCACCGACGAACAGCGCCCGCTCGAACAGCCCCGCCACGGCGAGCAGCGCGTCCGAACGCATCTGGTACGCCTCGTCGACGATCGCGTGACCCCACGGCTCGACGTTCTTCACATGCGCCCACTTCGCGGCCGTCGAGATGACGATGTCGAGCCCCGCGAGGTCGGCCGCCTTGGCCGACTTCCGCACGTTGTCCAGGCCGTCCAGCACCGGGTCGTACGGGTCGGAGTCGTTGCTGTGCAGACGGCCCACCGGCAGGTCCGGGGCCTTCTCGGCCAGCCGGACCACCAGGTCGTCGACCTGGGCGTTGGTCTGTGCCACCACCATCAACGGGCGGCCCGCCGCCGCCAGTTCGAGCGCGGCGCGCACCACGAGCGTCGACTTGCCCGCGCCCGGCGGGGAGTCCACCACGATCCCGCGCGACGCACCGCCCAGGGTGTCGGCGAGGATCGCTTCGGTCGCCCGCGCGGCCTGGACGCCCGGGTCGGATCCGGCCGTCATGGCGACTCCTTCGGGGTCACGCGTCACCACGAGGTCCTCCTGGGTCCTGTCGTCGAAGTGTCGTCGTTCGGCCAGAGGCCGGGCCGTGCGGCGTACCGGGCGTCGCACGGCAGGCGGCACTTCGACGACCGGGCCGAGCGCCCCTGTCACAGCACACCTCTCCACCCTCTCGCGTCACAGCAGATCCTCCGCGGTCACGGGGTCGGGATGCTCGGCGTGCCCCGCCGCGCCCGGCGGCCCGCCGTGCGTCCAGGGAGTCTCCTCCGGGTCCGGCAGCTTCGGGCCGCCGCGCTGGTCGTGCTCGAACAGCGTCCAGACGATCCGGTCACCCGGCTCGGGCACCGAACCGGGGGCCGGCTCCTTGCTCCGCCCCATCCGGTCGGTGATCCGCAGCACCAGCGCGGGCCCGCGCCCGTCCCCGGCCACGCCCCCGTCCGCGTTCCCGTCCTCCGGCTCCGCCACGTACTCCACGAACTCGGCGGTCTGCGGTCTGCCGTCCAGCGAGCGATACACCTTGACGCGCTCACCGAGATGCGGGCGCTCGTCCGTGCGGACCGTGACCAGCGGACGCGGCGACGGGCGCTTCGACTCGCTGTACGCCATCACCACCTCCGTCACCTGGCCCACGAACGCCTCACCGGCGAGCCGCCGCCCGGCCAGCACCAGCGGATCGTCCAGCGCCTCCTGCGCCTCCAGCTGCGCCTGAGCCGTCTCGCGCGAGGCCAGCTTCTGCGCCGCCGTCACCGCGTCGTCCCGGCGCGGCTGCGGCGGCTCACCCGACCGCACCCGGTCCCGGTGACCGGTGAACGACCAGCGGTCCCGCGTCCAGCGCTCCTGCGTCCTGGCCCCCGCGGGCAGC
The DNA here is from genome assembly GCF_042892615.1 of Streptomyces sp. NPDC001750. NCBI lineage: Bacteria > Bacillati > Actinomycetota > Actinomycetes > Kitasatosporales > Streptomycetaceae > Streptomyces > Streptomyces sp. NPDC001750. The sequence continues at coordinate 211,380 of NZ_JBIAUE010000007.1, forward strand.
TCCCGCAACAGGTCGAGCCCGCGCCACACCGCGTCCCACGTCGGCCGCATCACCCCGGCCAGCAACGCCCTGATCTCACGCTCGGCGGCGGTCAGTCCGGCCAGCCGGGCATCGGCCGACAGGCCGTCCTCGGCAGCCGCGAGCGCGGTGCGCGCCCGGTCGTACCGCTCGATGGCGGGCGCCAGCAGCCGGTTGTCGAACGCCGGATCCGTGGCCGGACCGGCCGGGGGACACAGCAACTGGCCCTCGCCGTCCCGCGCCGACTCCGCGCGCAGCGCCGCCGACGCCCCGGACTCGCCCGCAGGGGCGTCGATCCAGGCCAGCAGCGCGCCCAGATGCTGGTCCTCCAGGCTGCTCTGCCCTGTCGCCCAGTGCCGGTTCAGCAGATCCGTGACGGCGAGCAGCAGCGAGGAACCCGGCACCCGGGCCCGTTCCCCGTAATGCGTCAGCCAGCGGCCCAGCAGCGGGACGCGGGGCGGGGCGGGGTACGGGGCGTCGGGTTCGTCCTCGGCCGTGCGCCGGAACCGCATGGAGCGGCCGAGCAGCCGCACGAAGTCGATGCCCGCCCGGCTCGGCACGATCAACTGCGGTGCGTCCGCGCACAGTTCGACCTCGACCTTGGTCCGCTTACCGGTCGCCGGGTCGGTCTCGTTGCGTTCCGCGGGCTCGACGACGTCCTCGTACGCCTCGATGTGCGGCAGCACCGCGTCGGCCAGGTCGGCGAGGAAGGAGAACCGCAGGTCCCGGTCGCGCGGCTGCGGGACCGCCAGCAGCCGGGGCGCGTCCCGGTCGGTGCCGACCAGCGCACCCAGCGGCGCGCCCGCCTCACCGGCGGTCGTCAGCGGCACCAGGACCAGCGGCCGGTCGGTGAGATGACGGTGCCGGACCGTCGCCAGCGGTCGCGCCCGGCCGCTCTCCACGGCCTCCAGCCGGGCCAGGGTACTGATCAGCGACATGCCGCAGCGCTCCCCGGGACCGCCCCGCCCGCCGCCGGTACGCCAGTGCCGCTCCCCGGCACGCCCGCGCCGCCGTTCCGTATCGCCGCGCCGTTCCCCGGCGCACCAGCGCCGCCCGTCGGGAACCCGCCGACGCACTCCAGCGCCTCCGCGCGCAACGCCGCCGCGCGCCGCAGGGCCGCGACCGTCGGGTCCGCCGGATCGCCCTCCTTGCCCGCGGCGGCGGCCAGCACCGCGCCGACCGTGGTCAGCCCGCCGAGTTCCCCGCGCACGCTGCGCCCCAGCGCCTCCACCGCACCCGCCGTACGGGCCTTCGCCCGGCAGTGGAAGGCCAGTTCGCACGTGGACAGGCACTCCGGAGCGTATGCCGCGCCGACCGATTCGACCGCCGCGTCCAACTCCCGTGCCGAACACGCCGGATCGAAGGTCGTGCCCTCCGGCAGCGCCGCGGCGATGTCCTCGATCCGGGTCAGCCTGGTCAGCTGGCGCCGCGTGACCGCGCGCTGCTTGCGCACGTCGACGACCGACGCGGTGGGCAGGTTGGAGAAGTCCTTCGGGCAGACCAGCAGCACCCGGTGACCGGCCTCGGCGCCCTCGGTCAGCTCCGCGAGGCGCTCCAGCGCCAGCACGTAGACGGCGGACTGCCGGGCCGCCGCCCCGACCTTCGCCGCGTCGGCGGAGCCGTCGACCATGGGGAAGGACTTGATCTCGATGACCGTCCACGTGCCGTCGGGGTGCACCACCACCGCGTCCGGCTCCAGGTGGACCGGGGAGCCCGCCACGTCCAGGGTCAGCATCGGGTGGTCCAGCAGGGCCCAGCAACCGGCCCCGGTCGCCTCCCGCAGCGCGAGCGCCGTCCGCGCGGAGCGGCCCTGGGGACCGGCGGCGGCCAGATCGGGCACCAGCACCTCGTCGGGTGCCGGACCGCCGCCGCCGAGGTGCTCGTACAGCAGCCGCATCAGCTCCGCACCGCCGTCGGCCTTGACCTTGGCCTCGAAGGAGTTGCCCCGGACGAGAGCGAACTGCGACTGTCCGAAGGGCGCCGGTGAGCCGAGCGCCTCGGCCAGCGCCGCCTTGTCCACCCCGGCGCCGTCCAGCAGGGCGCGGCGCCGGCAGCCGGGGTTGGCGGCGAGGGCGGCCAGCGCGCGGGCGTCCAACGGACGCGGCGCGACGTCCGGCCCGCGCAGCTCAGCGAGCCGCTGTCGAAGCGTCGTCCCCCGTCGCTCCGGCTCCCGCTCGTGCGGCGGCTTCGGCCCGGGGGACGGGGCGGGCCGGGGCGCCCGCGGCGCCCGCCGTTCCGGCATGGGGGGAGTCTGCGGAGGTGGTCCGCTGGCCAGGGATTCGCTCACCCGCCGAAGTCTCGCATCCGGCACTGACAATCGCGGACTCGGCGGACTTCGCGGTCGGCGCGAGCCGCGGGAAGCGGGTGGAGAGCCGGGCCCCGACCCGGTCGGTGACGCGCATCACCGGGGTGGTCAGCAGGGCTCCGACGCCCATCACGGCGGCGCCCGCCACCGCGTCGAGGAAGTAGTGGTTGGCCGTGCCCATCACCACGAGCGTGGTGACCAGGGGGTACGCGACGGCGGCGGCCCGGACGAGCGGGTGCCGGGCGTGACGCCACAGCACGATCCCGCACCAGAGCGACCAGCCGACGTGCAGGCTGGGCATCGCCGCGTACTGGTTCGTCATCCCGCCCAGACCGCGCGGGGCGCTCGCCTCCGCGCCCCACCAGCCGTACGAGCTGTACTGCGCCATCGTGTCGACGAAGCCGTGCGCGGCGTCCAGCAGCCGGGGCGGGCAGGTCGGCATCAGCGTGAAGCCGACGAGACCGAGGACGGTGGACGTCATCAGCCAGGTGCGGGCCCTGCGGTACAGGGTCGCGCGGCGGCGGAAGAGCCAGACCAGGACGGCCGGGGTGACCAGGTAGTGCAGCGAGGCGTACGCGAAGTCGGAGGGTATGCCGAGGGCGGGGTGGGCGGTGAACAGCCGGTTGAGCGGGTGCTCGGCGTTGATGTGGAGCGTCTGCTCCAGGCGCAGGATCGCCAGGCCGTGATCGACGGCCGTGGACACGTCGCCGCGCGCCAGGAGCCGGCCCGCCGAGTAGGCCGCGTACACCAGGGCCAGCAGAGGCAGCTCGGTCCACCAACGGGGCCGCGGGCGAGGCTCGGGCACGGTGCTGGCATGCTGCATCCGGTTGCTCTCCATCATGTGTTCAAGCGGCCGACGGCGGGCGTTCAACCGTAGGGCGCGGGTCGGCCGCGATCACCCCTGGGGTGCCCGTCGGATCCCCCCGTGCGCGGATTCTTCTGCGCAGAGAGGGACGCCTGTTCCGCCCCGTGGGTTGCCTTCCGGAGCGGTGCGCGATGATGGAGAAACGGAAGATCCGCGTCGACTCAATGTCGAGCCGATGCCGGACCCATGTCGAGTGGGTGTCGAGCCGATGTCGACTCCTCTTCGACTCGTTTTCGCCTTGATCTCCGGCCTCGGATCCCTTCTCGGGGAATCGGCCCAGATCTCAGTTCAGTTCAGGGAGAGAGCCGTCATGGCACCGCGTATCCTGCTCGCCCGGCACGGCCAGACGGAATGGTCCGTCAAGGGCAACCACACCGGCAGGACGGACATCCCCCTGCTCGACTCGGGCCGGGCCGGCGCCAAGCTGCTCGGCGAACGGCTGCACGGCGGACCGTGGGCGGAGCTGCCGGGTCTCGAAGTGCGCACCAGCCCGTTGCTGCGGGCCAGGGAGACCTGCGACATCGCGGGCTTCGCGGACCGGGCCGAGCCGTGGGACGCGCTCCTGGAATGGGACTACGGGGCGTACGAGGGGATGACCCCGGCGCAGATCAAGGCGATCCGGCCCGACTGGTTCATCTGGCGCGACGGGGTGCCCGAGGGGGAGTCCCTGGCCGAGCTGTCCGCACGCGCCGACCGGATCGTCGAATGGGCCCGCTCGGCCGACCGCGACGTGCTGGTCTTCGCCCACGGTCACATCCTGCGGGCGCTGGGCGCGCGGTGGCTCGGCGAGGACGTGTCGTTCGCGGCGCGCATCAGGCTCGACCCGACGTCCCTCTCGGTACTGGGCTGGGCGTACGGGGCACCGGCGATGGAACGCTGGAACGACACGGGCCACTTGGAGCGTCCGGGGCGGTAGCCGGACGGGACCGGGTGTGCCCTCCGGCCCCGGCCCTCCGGCCCCGGCCCTCCGGCCCCCGGCCCCGGCCCCCGGGGGCTTCGAGCCCTTCGGGTCGCCTACGTGGAGACCCCCGACACGGCCGCGTACCGCTCCAGATATCCCCGTACCTCGTCCGCCGCGTCCCGGCGCGGGGCGAGCACCTGCGTCGTGCCCGCCAGCATCGTCCGGATGCGCGAGGACCGGACGCCGTCCAGCAGGTCCAGCACCCGGTGGCCCGCCGTTGCCGCCTCCTCGGCCCGGCCGGCCCGGGCGAGGTCCCAGGCCAGCTCGGCCCGGTACAGCGCCAGGTTCCGGGTGAAGTGCGGGTCCTGGAGCCGGATCGCCCGCCGTGCGTGGCGGGCCGCCCGCGACCAGTCGCCCAGCGCCGACCAGCACTGCGCCTCCAGCATCTCCAGTTCCGCCTCCCGGAAGAACGTCATCCACTCCGGATCGGCGTCGCACGGTCCGCGGTCGAACGCGGTGCGGGCCCGGCCGATCGCCCGTTCGCAGCCCGTCCGGTCCCCGAACCCGGCCCGCCCGCCCGCCTCCCGCAGCGCGAGCAGGGCCAGCAGCCGCGGCGAGCCCAGCGGTCGCGCCGCCCGCTGCCCGGCCTCGGCGGCGCGGACGGACTCGCGGGGCCGCCCCGTGTCCCTGGCCAGGAACGACGCGTTGCAGAACGCGTGCGCCTCCAGCGCCGCGTCGCCCGCCACCCGTGCCGTGGCGAGCGCCTCCGCGTAGTGCGAGCGGGCGTCCTCGAACCGGCCGGAGTCATGGGCCAGCCAGCCCACCGAGATGGCCAGTTCGCCCGCCCCGGCGTGGAGCCGGTCGGCGGTGGAGCGCCTGGCGGCGGTACCGGAGTCGAGCAGCGCGTACGCCGTCCGCAACGGCCGCGACGCATCGCGGTACAGCCCGTCGCCGCCGTGCCGGTCGTCGAGCAGCCGGATCCGGCGTACCGCGCTCTCCACGGCACTGACCTCGGCCTCGCCGACCCGGTGCCGGTCGGGTGCGGTGGCCCTGGCGGCGGGACCGGGACCCAGGGGTGCGGCCGCCAGCACGGTGGTGCCGCTCGTCATGAATACGCGACGCAGCACGTCGCTCTCCTCGTCGGTGTCGCTGTGGAGCACAGGGGATTCGCTGTGGAACACAAGGGGTGAGGGGATTTCGGTGGTGGTGGCCCGCGCGGCCCGGCCGCGTACCGTCTCGCGCGGCGAGAAGCCCAGGTCCACCAGGGACATCCCGGGGAACATGTGCAGGAAGACCCGCTCGTACGCGTAGTTGGGACAGCGGATCTCGCCGGACTCCACGCGTCCGATGTACCGGGCGTCGCACGCGACCCGTTCGCCGATCTCGCGGGCGGATCTGCGTACCGCGGCGGCGAACTCCCCGGCGGAGCGCTGGCCGCGCAGCCGTCGGAAGGCGAGGTTGGGAACTGCCCCTGTCGACACCATGGACCAGGACCTCTCTTCTGCAGCCGGGTTTCTGCTTCCGGTGCCCCGGTGTGTCCCGGCGGTGCACGAACGTACCGGCTGTGACCGGCCGCACAGGGAGTGTTTGCTGATAAAAGGCGCATCTCACCCGCGATCTGCCATGAACTGCCACCCATTGCGGCGGCGTGGCGCCGTAGCCCTTGACGCGGTCGGCGCGTTGGACCCTTCGCAAGACGGAATCCGGCTTCGCCCGGTGATGAGATCCGGCGGTGATTCGCCCAGTGATGAGAACCGGCGATGAGAGGAGAGGTCCCTTGTTGCATCTCGGCACGGAGACCGGCTCGCGGACGACTGCGACGACCCCGGCCACGAAGGCGGTGACGGATACGACGGATGCCGCACCACCCGCCGCGTCCACGGGGGGCCATGACGCCGAACCCTGCGATCTGGTGACCGTTCCGGCCCGTCAGGGACTGGAGGCCGTGGACATCCTGCGCCGGGGCGCCGACCAGGAGGCCGTGGGCCCGGTCCTGCACGACGGAGCCTGTGACACCCTCGGCTTCCTGGTGCCGCCGGGCACGGCCGAGGCGTGGGACGTCCCGGGCAGCGCCTGTACGCGCACCGACGGCCGCGGGCTGAGCGTCCCCGCCGAGCCGTCGACCGGCGACAGCGGCTGGCTGCTGCCGCCCGGGGACGACGCCCCCCTCACCGACCCGGCCGTGCTGCGGGCCGCCCTCGACCAGGCGGCCCGGCTGATCGAGGCGGCCGACAACTGCTGCTGACCGCCGCCCGCGCGCCCGTGCCCCATCGTGTCTGCGTCTGTGCCCGTGGCCGCGCCCGTGCGGGTCTCCACGGACCTCCTCCTCGCTACGGGGCCGGCCGCCACGGGCGTTTGGCAAGGGCGCTCATAATGGGCCGGTGGCCGGGGTTCCCCGGCACGGCCGGTCGCGCACCGGTCCGGAGCGATGAGCGGTGAGCAGGCACGAGCGGCAGTGGCACGTCGAGGAGCGTCGAGCGGGGGCGCGACCGCCCGCAAACGATCCGGCCGCAAGGCCGACAGCGGTACCGGGCACGAGGCCGGGCGAGGATCCGGGCGCGGGGGACGCGGCGCGGAGCCCGTCGCCGAGCAGGTGGACGGTGGTCTCGCCGAGCTGGTGCCCGACCGGGAGCGCCCCCACGCCTGGACGCTGACCCTCGACGGTGCCCCTCAGTCCCATGTGGACCTCGACGATCCCACGTACCTGTCCTTCGAATACCAGCGCAGGATCGGCCACATCGCGGACCTCGTCGCACCGCCCGGGCAGCCCCTGCACGTCGTGCACCTGGGCGGCGGCGCCTTCACCCTGGCCCGCTACATCGCCGCGACCCGGCCGCGCTCCACCCAGCAGATCGTCGAGACGGACGAGGCGCTCGTCCGACTGGTGCGCCGCCAGCTGCCGTTGGACCCGCAGGCCAGGATCCGGGTCCGTGCCGCCGATGCCCGCGCCGGGCTCGGGAAGGTCCACGAAGGCTGGGCGGATCTGGTCATCGCGGACGTCTTCAGCGGCGCCCGCACCCCGGCGCACCTCACCAGTACGGAATTCCTCACCGAGGTGCGACGGGTCCTGAAGCCCGGCGGGAGTTACGTGGCCAACCTCGCGGACGGCCCGCCGCTGGCCCATCTGCGCGGCCAGATCGCCACCGCGGCCGCCGTCTTCCCCGAACTGGCGCTCGCCGCCGACCCGGCCGTCTGGCGCGGCCGTCGCTTCGGCAACGCCGTGCTGCTCGCCTCGGACCTGCCGCCGAAACTCGCGGAACTGACCCGCCGGGTCGCGACCGATCCGCACCCCGGACGCGTCGAACACGGGCGGGCGCTCGCCGACTTCACCGGCGGCGCGGCGGCGGTGACCGACGCGGACGCCAGACCCTCCCCGGCGCCACCGCCGTCGGCGTTCGGCTGACACCGGCGGCGGACCGCACCCGTTCACCGGCAGCGCCCGTTCACCGACCGGGCCGGTGGTACCGGATCCGGACGGGCCGCTTTCTCAGGCGATGGTCTCGATGCCCCGGGCCCTGAGGGTCTCGCTCGCGTCCGGGACGGTCAGCGTGAGGGAGCGTGCTCCGAGGAACCGCTTCAGGTTCGGCACGAGCTCCAGATCGTCCAACGAGCGGACGTCGAAGAGATCGTCCTCCCCGTCCCAGACGGGCGCGCACTCCATGAAAACCTTGTTCCCGCCGTCGAACGTCAGCCGCTTCACGCTCGCCAGCAGGTCGTCGCCGATCTCCAGCCGCTCGAAGTACGCGCGTGCCTCGTCGAGCACCTGGTACTCCAGGTCGTTCTCCTCCACGTAGGCGTGGAGATCATCGATCCCTCGGGCACGCATGTGGTCCTCGATGCTGAACCGGGGCGTCAGCGTCTCGTCGATGTACATGAGCTGCTCGACGACCAGCAGTTTGAAGTTGAAATCACGAAAGACCGCCATCAGCCACGTATATCAGCGGCCGCCGACAGCGCCTGCCGACAGCGCCCGTTCACCGAGCGGGCGCGGCGGCGGTACGGGGACGACCGCACCGGGCCCCGCCCGCCCGCCCCCGTACCTCCCGCGTCGACACGCCCCGTACGGACCCGCGTACGGGCGGCCGGTGCGGGCCTGCACGCCGTTCCCGTGTACGGGCGGACGGGCAGCGCCCGGCCGCCGGGGCCGTGCCGCGCTACCCCGCCCGGTTCACCGCCGACAGCACCGCCAGGATCGACGCCGTGAGGACGGACGTGTCCCGGCCCGCGCCCCAGCACCGCTTCCCGTCGGTGCCCACCCGGCACTCCGCGTACGCCACCGCGGGACTGCCCTGTCCCGACGTCGTCGCGTGTTCGGTGAAGTCGAGGACGTCCACCTCGATCCCGGCTGCCGCCAGGGCGTGGGTGAACGCCGAGACCGGGCCGTTGCCCGTACCCTCGTAGTCGCCCTCCCGCTCACCCACTCGCAGGGTGCAGACGAACCGGTGCTCACCGGCCGGGTTCCGGTCCGTGGACCAGGACGTCAGGACCACGTCCCCGTCCCGTCCGGGGACCAGGTACGTCGCCTCGAACAGCTCCCAGAGGTCCTTCGGCGTGGCCTCCAGGCCGCTGTCGTCGGTCGCGGTCTGCACCGTGCGGGAGAAGTCGGCGCGCATCCGGGGCGGCAGGTCCACGCCGTGGTTGCTCCGCAGCAGATGGGCGATGCCGCCCTTCCCCGACTGGCTGTTGACGCGAATGACCGCCTCGTACGTACGCCCCAGGTCCGCCGGGTCGATCGGCAGGTACGGCACTTCCCAGCGCTCCTCGTCGCCGCGTGCGCGACGGGCGAACCCCTTGCTGATGGCGTCCTGGTGGGTGCCGGAGAACGCGGTGTGGACGAGCTCGCCGGCGTAGGGGTGGCGGGGCGGTACCGGCAGCCGGTTGCAGTGCTCGACCGTGCGGCGGATCTCGTCGATGTCGGAGAAGTCGATCATCGGGTCCACACCCTGGGCGTGCAGGTTGAGGGCCAGGTTGACCAGGTCCACGTTGCCGGTGCGTTCGCCGTTGCCGAACAGGCAGCCCTCCACGCGCTGCGCGCCCGCCAGGACGGCGAGTTCGGCGCAGGCGGTGCCGGTGCCGCGGTCGTTGTGCGGGTGGACGGAGAGGATCACCGCGTCCCGCCGGGCCAGGTGGCGGTGCATGTACTCGATCTGGTCGGCGTACACGTTCGGCGTCGCGATCTCCACCGTGGCGGGCAGGTTGTGGATGACCGGCCGGTCCGGGGAGGCGTCCCACAGCTCGGTGAGGCCGTTGCACAGCTCCAGGACGAAGTCCGGCTCGGTGAGGATGAAGACCTCGGGGGAGAACTCGAAGCGGATGTCCGTCCCGGGCAGGGCCCGCGCCAGCCGGTCCATCCGGGCCGCCGCGTCCGTCACCAGGGCGCGCACCTCGGCGCGGCTGCGGCCGAGCACGACATCCCGCCAGACCGGCGCGGTCGGCGTGTACAGGTGGACGACCGCGCGGTCCAGTCCCTCGACGGACTCGAAGGTCCGGTCGATCAGATCAGGCTTGGCCGGGGTGAAGACGACGACGGTGACGTCGTCCGGCACGGCGTCGGTCCCGACCAGGTGCCGTACGAAGTCGAAGTCCGTGCGGCTCGCGGACGGGTAGCCGATCTCGATCTCCTTGTAGCCCATGGCGACGAGCAGGTCGAACATCCGGCGCTTGCGCGGGGTGTCCATCGGTTCGGCCAGCGCCTGGTTGCCGTCCCGCAGATCCACGGGCACCCAGAGCGGGGCCTGTTCGATACGGGCCTGCGGCCAGGTGCGGTCGGTCAGTGGCACCTCGACGCGGTCGAACGCCGAGCGGTAGCGGTGGAAGGGCATGGAGCTGGAACGCTGCCGGTTCCAGTGGGGCGCGTCGGCGGGCACGGGGCCGCGTGGGGTGCGGATCGTCGGGAAGCGGTGCACCGGCGCCGGAACGGGGCGGTCGGCGGTCGGGGAAACAGGGCTCTCGGACATGGAAACGGTCTCTTCTCGCATCGTCGGATGCGACCGGCACAGCACACGGCACCCACGGCGGGGTGCCGGTCGCGTCAGGCCCCGCCGCGGCAGCCGAGAAGAAGGAGACCGCTGTGCGTCATGCCGGTACAGTAGCCAGAAAGCAAGTCCTCAGACAACCTGACAGGTGAATTCGGTGTCCTCGCTCGGTCCGCTCCGCCCCAGCCCCCTGGTCGAACAGGCCACGCACCATCTGCGTGAGCAGATCACCGGGGGGCACTGGCCGGTCGGCACGAAGATCCCCGGCGAGACCAGCCTCGCCAAGACGCTCGGCGTGGGCCGTTCCACCGTCCGCGAGGCGGTCCGCACCCTGGCCACCCTCGGCCTGCTCCAGTCCCGCCAGGGCGCGGGTGTCTTCGTCGTCGCGGACCAGGTGACGGAGGACTGGCCGACCAGGCTGCGCCGCGCCTCGGTCGCCGACGTCTACGAGGTGCGCATGCTGATCGAGGTCCAGGCGGCGCGGCTGGCCGCCCGCCGTCGCACGGACGAGGACCTGGTCGCCCTGGACGCGGCGCTCGCCGCCCGGCGAGCGGCGGGCGTCGGGGCGGACGCGGAGTTCGTGGACGCGGACATCGCGCTGCACGCGGCGGTGGTGGCCGCCGCCCACAACCCCGTACTCACCGATCTGTTCGGCGAGTTCGCCCCCGCGCTGCGGCAGGGGCTCATCGACCTCGTGGACCTGCTGGGGCTGCGTCGCGAGGACCCGGACCATGGCGACGCCACCCACGACGCACTGGTGCGGGCCGTGGTGGCCGGCGACGCGGAGTCCGCGGGACGGGCCGCCCAGGCGGAACTGGAGGCCACACTGGCCCGGTTGAGGACGGCGTAGGCCGCGTCGTCGCAGTGTCGTCGAGGCGTCGTCGTTCGGCCGGGGGCCGGGCCGTCCGGCGTCCGGTGTTTCCCCGAGTTCCCGGCTTCGCTCGAACAGGGGAGACCCCATCGATCGCGAGGGGGAGGACCGTCGTCGTACCGGACGACGAGGACGAGTCCGACAACGCCGCGAGTGTGTGCGCCGGGCGTCGCACGACGGGCGGCGCTTCGACGACACGGCCCGGGCGTCACGAACCGCGGACGCCGCACGGACAGTGGTCCGGCTGACGCGGTTGCCGTGGTCGTCGTCGCGGCCATGGCGGCCGGGAGACACCGGGACGGCTCGCGGCGGGGCCGCCGGGCTATCGCGGTCGCGCGTCGGTGCAGCAGGGCCCGGTCCACACTTCGGTGTCGAGGACGTGGGCGCCGAGCCGGTCGGGGATGACGCCGACGCGGACCGTGCCGGTGGTGAGGGGCGTCCTGCACCAGACACAGGCGCGGCCGGCGGCCTGGTCCCACGTCAGCGTCCTCGGGTCGGGAAGGGGGCGGGCGGAGGCGGTGGTGGTCACTGCGTCTCTTCTCTGTAGATCTCGGCCCAGACGACGTCGCCGTCCCCGGTGCGGTCGTGGCCGTACCGGTCGGCGGTGCCGAGAGCGCGGAGGATGGCGGACCGGGTGACGGGGCTCAGATCGGCGGGCAGGTCGGCCTCGATCCGGATCGCGTCGGCCGTCTCCGTGATGCGCGGCTCACTGCTGGTCGCCGCGGAGAGCAGCGAAGCGAGCGCGACGACCTGTGGAAGCGCGACAGACATAGACATCCCCTGACGGTCGGCCGTCACGGTTCGTGAGGCTGAATATTCAGCTTCGACCTGATGGGTTAGCTTTGTCAATGTCGCCGTACAACGTTCGGAGTTCGCGCACATGCCACGTGAAGCGCCCTATCTGCGAGTGGCCGCCGCTCTGCGCGCTCGTATCGAAGCGGGTGAATGGGTCGTGGGCGACAAGCTCCCGTCCCGGGCCCGGATCGCCGAGGAATACGGCGTGGGCCAGTCCGTCGCCCAGCGCGCCATGGAGCGCCTGATCATCGAGGGCATCCTCGAAGGGCGCGCCGGATCCGGCACCTACGTACGCCGACCGCGCGAGCGGCTGCGCATGGTCCGCTGCCGGAACCGCGAGGGCGGCGGGGCGACGTTCCACGCCGACATGCACAAGCAGGTCCGCACCGGAACGTGGGAGTCCCGCAGCGCCGCCCGCACCCCGGCCCCGGTCCACATCGCCGAACGGCTGGCCATCGAGCCCGGCGATCTCTGTGTCGTCACCCAATACGAGTTCCTCGCCGACGGGCTTCCCGCTCAGCTCTCCGAGTCGTGGGAACCCATGGCCATCACCGACGGCACCCCGATCGTCCTGCCTGAGATGGGCCCGCACGCCGGTGCCGGCGTCATCGCGCGGATGCGGTCGATCGGCGTCGTCATCAGCGGTGCCGTCGAGGTGCCCCGTCCGGCCCGCGCCTCGCAGGAGCAGGCCAACCTGCTGGGCGTAAGCGTGGGCGACCTGATCACGGTGGTGGAGCGGACCTACTACGACACCGACGGGCACCCGGTCGAGACCGCGGACATCATCGTTCCCGATGTGCGCTGGGAGATCGCCTACGAGTTCACCGTCGACCAGCCCGAGACCCCGCCCGCCCCGGGCGCCTGACCGCGGACGCCCCGACCCCGGGCACCGTCCCCGCGGGGGCGCGGCCCCGGGCACGGGCGTGGCCCCGGATTCGTGAACCCCGCGTTTCCGCCTGCCCGTTCCCAAGTGCCGGAACATGAAGAAGGGCTGACCGGTTTCACGGGTCGGCCCTTGATGGTTCAGGGTGAGCGGGACTCGAACCTGTTTCGTTGCCCGCTCTTGACCTGCGAGAACGCCGAGAATCGGGCCGGACTCGGTCAGTTCGACACCAGTGCGGACCACTGAACGCCGCACCGTGCGGCCTCGTGCGGCCGCGGCCGAACGATGGATCGGACCGTTGGCGTTGCAGGCGCGGTGAGTAGCAAAGCCGGTAACCGATATGGCCTGGACCGAAGCTCCGCCCCCGTCGAAGCAGGAGCATCAAGACGGGCGCGCCTCCGGGCCGACCGGGCCGGGCCCCGCTCCCCGAAGGCTTCCTCCGGTGCTGCGCCGGACGTCGGCCGGACAGATCAAAAAAGGGGCGAGGCGGAACCATGCCGAAGCCCTGGGCGCTCCCCCGATACGGCAGCCGGGCCACTCACCGGCCTGCCAATGCCCCGACAAGGTAAAACGGTCCGACGGGAAAACCGCCGGACCGTCGGACCGCTACGAAAGGTCAAGACCCGAAGGTGACGATGTAGACGGGGCTGTTATCGGGGTGCTCCTGGTGCACTACCGGGCATGACGTCTGCTGCGCGCTTTCCTCAGTCTTGACCTGGATTCCGCAGAAGGGCGACTCGTCCCAGTTGAGCTCGTTGATGAAGCTGAGCACGGGGATGTTGTCACCCTCGCCCTCTGCGTTACGGGTGTCAGCGCTGGCCCCGCCGATGCCGGCGAAAAGGATCCCGCAGGTGGCCACGGCCACCGCTGCGATCTTCTGGACGTTCCTCACTATGTTCTCCTTCGCTGCTCTGCCCCAGATCGGGCAGATTCCATAGAGAACGATGCGCGGAAAGGATCAGCGTGTAACGTCATTCTCCCCTTGAGCACTCGCATGGCCGCACAAATCGCAAGATCCTGGAGTATTACCTATGGGTGGGAATTTTCCAACGAGTCTCGTCAGGAATGTGCCGGACGTGTGCGCTCCCGTCTGCCTCCCGGACATAGCCGAACCTGTTGTGTGAGGGGCGGCTCGCATCGTTCCACCAGCGCCGGGCGTCCTTGACCCCGAGGGTCGCCAGCATTGGGCGCCACCTACTGCAGATCGTCGCCGAGAACCTCGCGTCGGGCGGCGAGCACCTTGCGGTCGAGCGCGTTGGTCATGCGGATCGCCACGGAGGTGAGAAGGAAGAAGGAGATCGTGAAGAGGATCTGGGTGACGATGCTGATGTTGCGGGTGGCGCCGGCGATGATCAGCGTGATCACATTGCCGGAGAGCCAGGCGAACCAGATGCGGAACTTCTCGACCCTTACGGCGGACCGGGCTTCGCGACAGCTCGCCATCGGTTGCTCCCCTTGACGTGGTGATGAGGGGAATCGTGCCATGGGTGTGCTGGTGGAGCGAAGGGAATGCGAAGTCCCGCGATGTGGGGCGGGCCCGTGTTTGTCCGGGCATGCCGGACGTGGGGCCACCATGGATAATCTGGTCTCTGATTGCAACCATGGGTGTAGTGCTGATGGTGCGGCTGGGCGATGCATTTCAGAGCCACTCGTCAAACACGTATGTGACGGCCCGGCGCGTCAGTTCTTCCTCGATCAGGCGTTGTCGATCAGTGCTCGGTGCGGGTTGTGGTGCTGGGGTGTCGACGGGGTGTACCCAGAAGATGGAGTTGCCACCGGGCAGGGCCGTTATCCCGGTGAAGCGCATGTCGCCGGCAAACCAAATCAGCCCTCGCCCATCTGTGAGGCCGATCCATGTTTCGTGGGGCATGGCCGGGGCGAGGAACTGGCGGACTGCCTCTCCTTGGGGGTCGAGTAGTAGCAACCGCCTGGTCTGGTTTCCAGGGATGGCGTCCACGCGGCATGGCCATGCCTGCCACGGGCTTGTCAGGACTGCCGAGGATATTTCCTCAAGTTTGGCTGCTTTGCGTTTTAGTGTGCCGACGGCTGATCCGATCAGGGCTCCCAAAATCAAGGTTGTGAAGAGGAATGAGAGGAATGCGCCCCATTGCTTGGAGACGATGCCGATAATGCATGAACCGATGAAGGAGATAGTCAGAACTTTCCCAGTTGACGGAAGGTCGCGTTGCTTCTGCGCGATCTCGTCGCGCGCTCTCTCCACTTCCGGCCGTAAAGCGGCTGTCAGTTCGGCGGCGGGCAGTGACGTGACCTGGTACCCGAACTCTTCCGCCAGCACAGCGCCCCCCGTGGCAGTCCATGACCTGTGGAGCCATTGAACCGCCAAAGGCCCTGCGTCCGGCAGGGGTTGAACAGGCCAGGGGATGGGGTGGTGCAGTGGTGAGGCCCTGCTCCCGGGGGATGTGGGGCGGCGGCCTCGGTCCGTAGCGGCGCCGAGCCAGGAGCGCGGAATGGGACGGCTTCTGCGGTACGGGCGGGGTCCGACATGCCCGGGGCGTCCGACAGGGTGGGGCGCGGTGTCGGACGGGGCCGTCTACGGGGTGGGCTGCCGGACGGGGAAGGATCCGGGGATGGGGCGGCCGGCGCGGGGAGTTCGGATGCGTCGGACGACGCGGAAGGCGGGTCGGGCGCCGGGTTTCGGTGGGGTGGGGGCGGTCTTCTGGGCAGGGTTCGGCTTGGCCATGGAGGGGCCTGTCCTGCGTGGTCGGGGCCCGTCCGGCAAATGCGACTGCTGCGGGCCTACTGTGTGTCAGGCGGCGTGCCGGCCGGCGAAGTACCGGCCGCGGGCTGAGCAGATGTGGCGTGGTGTTGCACCATCGCCGTCGGGGAGGGGCTGGAAGGGACCGCGGGAGTCGGTGACGCGGCCGTACAGTCACAAGGCCGCGTACTCGGCGTCGGGCGTCGGCCGGTCCCGGGGCCTCTCGGGCGCCCCGGAACTGGGCGAGCGCGTCCCCGGCGGGCGGTCGCTGGAGGCTTCGGCGACCGCGTCGGCGCAGTCGAGCAGCTGCTCATGTACGGCCGTCATGGTGTCGAGGATGTCGATGCGGCAGGGGGCGGGGGATTCGCCGGTGCCGGATCCGTCGCGTGCGCCACGCCGGCATACGTTGGGCCATGGTTGGGCCGCGAATCGGAAAGAGATCGACCCCTGACCCGTTTTCCCAGGTCAGGGGTCGATCATTCAGGGTGAGTAACGGGACTCGAACCCGCGACATCCTGGACCACAACCAGGTGCTCTACCAGCTGAGCTATACCCACCGTGTCCGGTCGTTTCCGACCGGCCGAGAAAAAGTGTACAGGGTCCGGGAGGGTGCTCGCGCCACAGTTGTTCGGCCGTCGCCCGGAACCCCCGAAAGGCCCATGACCAGTGACTTCGCCACGGGCCGCGGCGTGTCCGCGAAGCCCCGCCGTACTGCCCGCCCCGTACGCTGCGCGCGGGCCGGGCGGTACGGCGGCGCTCCGTGGGCCCCGGCCTACGGAGCGGGCGGCGCGACGCGCTTCGCGATGGCCTTGGAGTGCTCCGAGTCCGGCCCGGGCTGCGGGACGAAGACCGCCTCGCGGTAGTAGCGAAGCTCCGTGATGGAGTCGCGGATGTCCGCGAGCGCCCGGTGGTTGCCGTTCTTCTCCGGGCTGTTGAAGTACGCCTTCGGGTACCAGCGGCGCGCCAGCTCCTTGATCGAGGACACGTCGACGATCCGGTAGTGGAGATAGCCCTCCAGCGCCGCCATGTCCCGTGCCAGAAACCCGCGGTCGGTGGAGACCGAGTTCCCGCAGAGCGGGGCCTTGCCGGGCTCCTTCACGTGCTCGCGGACGTACGCCAGCACCTGGGCCTCGGCGTCGGCCAGGGTGGTGCCACGGGCCAGCTCGTCGAGGAGGCCCGAGGCGGTGTGCATCCGGCGCACCACCTCGGGCATCGCGTCCAGGGCCGCGTCCGGCGGGCGGATCACGATGTCCACCCCTTCGCCGAGCACGTTCAGCTCCGAGTCGGTGACCAGCGCGGCCACCTCGATGAGTGCGTCGTCCGCCAGCGAGAGCCCGGTCATCTCGCAGTCGATCCACACCATGCGGTCGTTCATGGCCCCACCCTACGGGGCGCTCCTCTGCCCCGGCAGGGCCGGGCGTCCGGTGACGTATGCGTCGGGGCCCGGCTTCCCGAGCTCCGGCACTCCCGCCGCGACTGCCGACGGCGTCACGACATGAGGCCCCGGCGTCATGGCCGCACCGCGCCGGCCCACCGCACCCGCCTGGGCGGGCACGATCGTCTCCAGCACGTCACCGCTCCCTTCGACGCCTCCGCCCTGCGGACGACGGGCCCGGTAGGCGGCCCGGTACGCGGCGGGGGAGGAGCCCAGCTGGCGCCGGAAGTGCCCGCGCAGCGCGACCGGCGAACGGAAGCCGCAACGGCCCGCGACCTCGTCGACCGAGTACTCGGACGTCTCCAGCAGCCGCTGCGCCTGCAGCACCCGCTGGGTGATCAGCCACTGGAGCGGCGCGCTTCCGGTGAGCGAGCGGAACCTGCGGTCGAAGGTCCGCCGGCTCATGTAGGCGCGCGCGGCCAGCGTCTCCACGTCGAACTGCTCGTGGAGGTGCTCCAGCGCCCAGGCCACGACCTCGGCGAGCGGGTCGGAGCCGATCTCCTCAGGTAAAGACCTGTCGAGGTAGCGCTCCTGACCGCCACTGCGCCGCGACGGCACGACGAGCCGACGGGCCAGCGCCCCGGCGGCCTCCGTGCCGTGGTCGGTGCGGACAATGTGGAGGCAGAGATCGATCCCGGCGGCGGTCCCGGCCGACGTGAGCACATCGCCGTCGTCGACGAAGAGTTCACGCGGATCGACGTGGACCGACGGATAGCGCTTGGCCAGCGTCGGCGCGTACATCCAGTGCGTGGTCGCCGGGCGGCCGTCCAGCAGGCCGGCCGCGGCCAGCACGAACGCGCCGGTGCACAGCCCGACGATGCGGGCCCCCTCCTCGTGGGCGCGGCGCAGCGCGTCCAGCGCCTCCGCGGGCGGTGGCGAGGTGATCGAACGCCAGGCGGGCACCACGACGGTGCCGGCCCTGCCGATCGCCTCCAGTCCGTAGGGCGCGGTGAATTCGAGTCCCCCGGTGGTTCGCAGCGGTCCCTCTTCCCCGCCGCAGACGAGCAGCCGGTAACGCGGGACTCCCGCGTCCTGTCGATCGATTCCGAACACGGAGAGCGGGATCGAGCTCTCGAAGATGGGGCCGCCGCTGAAGAGCAGCACGGCGACGACTTCTCGTCGTCGTCGGCCGCTGAGCTTCCGTGCAGCCTCCGTTGCGGTGGCGGAGTCCTGGCTCATGACGCTAAGCCCCCCTCGGTGTTCGCGTCTTCCTGGTCCTTGCGGGCCTGTCGCTCCTGCACTTTTCCCCTCGGTCCTGCACGGGTCCCCGGTCCTCGATACCCAAGATCGAATCTACTGCGTCCCGTGCTGCAGTCGTGACAAGTTCACCAACCGGCGTTATGTCGACAAGGCAACTTGGCGGGAAGCATTCGATCACGAAGCGTTTCACTCGGCAGCCCTCCATGGAAGGGCGTCTGGCCTTGATGGCCCGTCCCCGTCCCGTCTTCGACGGGCAGAATCGTACCGCGCGGTCTCTTCCTTCCTGGTGGCAAGGGGGTTGATCGGCCATTTCGGCAAGGGGCCTATGGGGGTGAGAAGTTGGCTGAAAATAGATGGTTGTGTATACGTGATTCAGTCAGTAGACCGGCGCACAACCCCGTTGCCCGACTGCTTCTTTGCGCCCCCCTGGGCAGGTCGGGCGACCGATCGTCCCGTATGTCGGGGTGCTGTCGACGAGCGAACGGATTCCGACCTGCGGGCCGGTATCGGTCCGTCGTCGGGTGACGGGGGCCGGGGTGGGGTGGCGGGGGCGGGTGGGGAGGGCGGGTGTCGACGAGGCGGGCCGCCGTCGCGCCGGCCCCTCGCGGGGCGGTGATCCACTCCGTGCGGAGGCTGCGATTCCGGGGCGGTGCGGGGTTGCGCGGGGGCGGGCGGCGGTGTGACGGACGGGGCTGCGGAGCCGCCGCGGAGTCACGGAGGGGAACCGTCCGGGGGCGTACCGGAGTCGCTCCCGTCGGTGTACGGCGCAACCGGCATTGCCATACGGGTCCGCCTCGGGCATGCTCCGTGAAACGTCGCGCGCGCTTTGCGCGGGTCTGGGCAGTGGAGGAATGGCGCCGTACCCTTGGGGGTAAGGGGTTGGGAAGATGATTCCCGGACACCGCCACACCGCCCGCTGACACTCTTTCCCACGTCGCTCTCCTCACGAGGACTCTCTTCGCCGAGACACCGATGGCCGGTCACGAAATCCCCGAACCCGCCGACCGCAAGCAGGTGGCCGACCCCGTGTCGGGCCCGCAGGCGGCCGAAGAAACACGTCATTCCTGCGACCCTGCCTTCCAACACGGGGTCGTCGTCGGCTTCGACGGCTCGACCTCCAGCGAACGTGCGCTCGCGTACGCCATCGGCATGGCCCGTCGATCGGGTTCCGGCCTGATCATCGTCCACGTCGCCAACCGGCTGCCGACCACCGTCTGGGCGGGCTGCGAGCCGCCCGTCTTCGTCGACGTGCCCGACCACCGCACCGAGGTGCTCGGCCTGGAGCTCGCCTGCGCGGACTACCTCTCCGAGGTTCCCTGGGTGCTCGTCGAGCGTGGCGGGGACATCTGCCACGAGCTGGAGGAGGTCGGCCGGGAGTACTCGGCCGACGCCATCGTCGTCGGTTCCACGCACGGCGTCGTCGGCCGCATCTTCGGCTCGGTGGCGGGACGCCTCGCGCGGCGCGCCCAGCGCCCGGTCGTCGTCATTCCCTGAGCGGGAGAGCGGCGAGGCCGTAGGGCGCGTCGGCCGGTGGGCGGCCCCGTCCGCGCGGCGGCTGTCTCCGCGCGGCCCGGCCCGGTGCGCATCGGGCCCGCCGGTGCGCACCGGGCCGTCGTGGATCGCGCTCCGTCGCCTCCGTCGGCGCCGCTCCCGTCGTTCCGCCGTTCTCGCTGCCTCCGCTGCCTCCGCCCCTTCCGGGGCCTTCGCCCGTATTGCCCGTGACGGCGTCCCGGACCGGTCCGTCGTTCCGTAGTACGTCGCCGCGGTCGCCCTGGTCGCCACCCCCGTTGTAGGGGGCCGACCCGGCCGTGAGGTGTGATCCACTCGCCCGACGTGGCGTCAAGTCGCCTCTCGGAAACCGGCGATCCGCCGGGTGATGGTGGTGAAGTACCGGTGCGCGAAAGGTGCATATCGCTCAACGGGTTGCAGGGCGGGCGCTTGCGGCGGGCGTCCGCCGAGGGCGACGGCCGCCCGGGCGCGAGCCGTTGGTGCCGTCGGCCCCGGACGCGCCGTGCCGTTGTCGGCTCCGCGGGCGTTCGGTATCGGTCACTCACGAATGTGCCCGAGGGGCCGACAGGGGCCGGTACGGGAACGGCCCCGCACCCACCGCGACAGCGGGTGCGGGGCCGTTCGGCCGGGTGTGCGGCGGGCGCCGGGAGGACGGGACCGCCGCGACCGAGGCGGGTCTACTCGACGGTGACGGACTTCGCCAGGTTGCGCGGCTTGTCGATGTCCCGGCCCATGGCCAGCGCCGTGTGGTATGCGAAGAGCTGGAGCGGGATGCCCATCAGGATCGGGTCCAGCTCGTTCTCGTTCTTCGGCACGACGATGGTGTGGTCGGCCTTGTCCTGCGGCTGGTGGGCGACGGCGAGGATACGGCCGCTGCGGGCCTTGATCTCCTCCATCGCGGCACGGTTCTTCTCCAGCAGGTCGTCGTCCGGCACGATCGCGACCGTCGGCATGGCGGGCTCGATCAGCGCCAGCGGGCCGTGCTTCAGCTCGGAGGCGGGGTAGGCCTCCGCGTGGATGTACGAGACCTCCTTGAGCTTCAGGGACGCCTCGCGGGCCACCGGGTAGCCGCGCACCCGGCCGATGAACATCATCGACTTGGCGTCCGCGTATTCGGCCGCCAGCCGCTTGATCTCGTCCTCGTTCGCCAGGATCTCGTCGATCTGGGCGGGCAGCCTGCGCAGCCCGTCGATGATCCGCTTGCCGTCGGCGACCGACAGGTCCCGGATCCGGCCCAGGTGCAGGGCGAGCAGCGCGAACGCGACGACCGTATTGGTGAAGCACTTGGTGGACACGACGCAGACCTCGGGCCCGGCGTGCACGTACGTGCCGCCGTCGGCCTCGCGGGCGATGGCGGAGCCCACCACGTTGACGACACCGAGCACCCGGGCGCCCTTGCGCTTGAGCTCCTGGACGGCGGCCAGCACGTCGTACGTCTCACCGGACTGGGAGACCGCGATGTACAGGGTGTCCGGGTCGACGACCGGGTTGCGGTAGCGGAACTCGGAGGCCGGCTCGGCGTCCGAGGGGATCCGGGCCAGCTCCTCGATCAGCTGCGCGCCGATCTGACCCGCGTGGTACGAGGTGCCGCAGCCCAGGATCTTGATCCGGCGCACCCCGCGTGCCTCGCGGGCGTCCAGGTTGAGACCGCCCAGGTGCACGGTGGCGAACCGGTCGTCGATCCGGCCGCGCAGCACCCGGTCGACGGCGTCGGCCTGCTCGGAGATCTCCTTGTGCATGTACGTGTCGTGGCCGCCCATGTCGTACGACTCGGCCTCCCACTCCACGGTGGTGGGCGTGGCCGTCGTGGACGAGCCCTCCGTCGTGTACGTACGGAAGTCGTCGGCCTTCAGGGTGGCCATCTCGCCGTCGTCGAGGGTGACGACCTGGCGGGTGTGGGCGACGAGCGCGGCGACGTCGGAGGCGACGAACATCTCCTTCTCGCCGATGCCGAGGACGACCGGGGAGCCGTTGCGGGCGACCACGATCCGGTCGTTGAAGTCGGCGTGCAGCACGGCGATCCCGTACGTGCCCTCGACCGAGCGCAGCGCCTCGCGGACCTTCTCCTCCAGGCTGTTCGCCTGGGCTCGGGCGATCAGGTGGACGAGCACCTCGGTGTCGGTCTCGGAGAGGAAAACGACACCGTCGGCGACGAGCTTCGCACGGAGCTCGGAGGCGTTGTCGATGATGCCGTTGTGGACGACGGCGACCTTGTTGTCGGCGTCCAGGTGCGGATGCGCGTTCTCGTCGCTCGGGGCGCCGTGGGTGGCCCAGCGGGTGTGGGCTATGCCGGTGGTGCCGCTGAAGCGCTTGGGGACACGGGCCTCCAGCTCACGGACCCGGCCCTTCGCCTTCACCATCTTCAGGGCGGCGGGCTTCCCCGCCGACGCCTTGCCGGTGATGACGATGCCCGCGGAGTCGTACCCCCGGTACTCCAGTCGCTGCAGCCCTTCCAGCAGCAGCGGGGCCACATCGCGCTTCCCGATATATCCGACGATTCCGCACATAAAGTCTCTGCCCCTCCATCGATGTACTTGTCGTGCCCGACGCCCGGCCCTCGCGGTCGCGCCGTCCTCATTGGCCGGGCCGGCTCTCGCGGTCCTGCCGGTCCTTCGGCCGCTTCGGCTCAGCCGTAGACGATGCGGCGCAGCTGGCGGAGCGAGAGCTCCGGTGGCGCGACCGCGCGGTGCGGCAGCTCGGCCGCGATCCGCTCGAAGATCTCCGCGTTCACCAGGCCACCGGACTGAAGTTCCCGGTGACGGCGGCGCACGAAGTCGTCGGTCGTCTCGTCGAAGTACGCCAGCACGTCGAGTACCACCCGGGCGGCCTCACCGCGCTGGAGCGCGGTGCTGCGCACCAGGTGGTCGATGAGGTCGTCATGCGACGGGCGGCGTTCGAGCACTCGTTGATATTGCGGTGGAAGGGGCGCTGACGCAACAATCCTGCCCGATATCGGGCAGAAGCGAGTGTGATTACGCTCTCGAGCGGGTCTGGAACCGGCAAGAGCGGTCAGAGGCGTTTCAGTACGGCCTGCTTGGCCGCGGTGAACTCGTCCTCGGTGAGCACCCCGCTCCGATGCAGCTCGCCGAGTTCCCGGAGTCGTCGCAACAGCACGTCGTGATCGTCGGCGGCCGGTGGCGCGTCCGGTGCGGGAGCCGGGGTCGGGGTCGCCGCGGTCGGGCCGGGGGGCGTGGCCGTGGCGGTGGCCGGGGGAGTCGCGGGGGCCTTCGAGAGCCGCGCCCCCTCGGCCGCACCGCCCTCGTCCGGACCCGCCCCGATGGCCCCCGCCGCCGTCGCCCCGATCGCCGTGCCGGATGCCGCTGCTGCCGCGCCCGGAATCGCGGCTGTGCCCGGTCCGGCGGTGTCGGGGGCCATCGCGTTCGGGAGTCTGACCAGGACCGCCGCCGCGACGAGCACCGCCGTGTACTCCTTCTTGGACAGCCCCCACAGGTCCAGCGCGTACGGGTCGTACTCGGCAGCCGGGGCCGGTGCGGAACTCAGTCCGGCCACGCCCCGGAAGAAGCGCAGATGCCCGTTCGCCAGACCGATGGACGGCATCCAGTGGACCCCGGTCACCTCCGACACCGGGAAGGCGACCGGACCGCCGGAACTCTTGACCTCCTCGGCCTTCCAGTTCCAGGTGAGCCGGACGGTCTCCCCGTCGAACGAGGCCGTGCCGTCCCCGCCGCCCCCGGCGACCGGCACCGAGGGGCCCGGCAGCAGGAAGCCGTCGGTGGGCCCGGACGGCACCTGTTCGAGCAGCAGGGCGTTGCGTACCTCCTCGACGAAGTAGTCCGCCACGCCGCCGCGGTCCTTCTCCACGGCCAGCTGATACGGATCCGCGGCGTCCTTGAGCCGGCCGTCCGCGGCGCGCAGGACCGGGCAGGCCCCGTCGCGCAGCCGCAGCCGCAGTCGGCCGCCCTTGCGGTGGGGTTCGAAGGAGATGCCCGCCACCGCCCGCAGCGGGACGGTGAGTTCGCCCAGTTCTCGCCGGACGGGGTGCACCCCCCTTCCCTGGCCGGGCACGATCCGTACCGTCTCGCCGTCGAAGGTCCATGTCCCGTCGTGCTGGGTTATCTCCGCCATGGGGCGGATTCTCTCAGGCGCGCTCAAGGGGAGGCGATCCGCGCATTGACTGTGCGTGGGGCGGGCGCCCGTCGCTCCTCCCCGCCTCCTCGGCTCGCTGCTGCTCGTCATGGCGGCCGGTGCCGGGACGCGTACAAGGCGTGGCTCGGCGCGCAGGGGCCGCGGTTCTCGGCGCTCGGCATCGACTGCTACCGGGCGCCGGAGGTGCCTTGGTCGGCGGAGTCCCCCGGGGCGGCGTAGGGGGCCTGAGGAGACTCCTGGGGATGGCGGGGGAATGCCGGGCGGCGGAGCGAGGTGGTCCTCCGGGGCGCGGAACGAGGCGTACGCCCGCGCCCCGGCGAGGCTCGTCCCGGGGCTCCCCGTACTCGTTCCGGGCCCCGGGGAGTCCCGACCGCCGGGATCTGTTCCGCGGCCGGGCAGGGGAGGAAGCCGTCGCCCGAAGGTGAATCGGTGTGATCGGTGAGCGGTCGTCGACCGCTGGCATCGGGGCCGGGGCCCGGCTCACCAGATCAGTACGCCGCCGCCCACGGACCGCGCCCGCCGGGCGGCGGCGGTGATGTTGGCGAGCCGGACCGCCACGTAGTCCTCCCAGTAGCCGCCGCGTGCGGCGAGCATCGCCGTGTGTCGCCCCAACAATGCGCATTCCGTGAGGAATTCACCGATGTCCTCCGGCTCCACGCGGAGAATGCCGTCGGCCAGCTCGGGGAAGAACCTGGCCCCGAGCGCCCGGGTGTACCCGGAGCCCCACAGGCCGGTCCGAGTGCTCTCGAACCCGGCCATGTCGCTGCCGTCCTCGGGGTCGTCGAGCAGTCGCGACGTTCCGTCCCCGTCGTAGACGAAGGTGTGCACCAGCAGTGTCATGAACCGTCCCCCGCCAACCCGTTCCCGTTCCGCCGACCGCGTCATCCTGCCTCGCGGCATGGTGTGCGTGCCCGCGCATTGATGATGTGACCGCATCAAGATCACCATTGGGCTCCACCGGAATATGATCGGCGTATGTTCGAGGGTGAATTGGTCAGGCTTCGCGCGCTGCGCGCGGAGGACGCGGAGCACCACGTCCGGTGGCGCAACGATCCGGAGGTGGTGCACTGGGCCACGGCCGGCGACCCGTGCTTCGGCCCGGTCACGGCGGAGGCCGTCGGGCTCGCCTTCGAGACCATGCTGCGGCTGAGCCCGAGGGAGTCGGCCGTTTTCACCGTGGAGGACCTGGCCGACGGCATGGTGATCGGCATGGCGGACTACCGGGACCTGGACCCGTTCGCCGGGTGTGCCACGGTCGGCATCACCATCGGCGAGCGGGACCGCTGGGGCCGCGGCCACGGCTCGGACGCGCTGCGCCTGCTGGTGGGGCACCTGTTCGGGGCGTACGGGCTGCACCGCATCGAACTCGATACCTGGAGCGGCAACGAGCGGGCCGTCCGCGCCTTCACCCGGGCGGGCTTCCGCGAGGAGGGCCGCCGCCGGGAAACCGTGCTGGTGGCGGGCAGGCGGTACGACACCGTGTTGTTCGGGATGCTCCGCGAGGAGTGGCCGGGCCTGCCGGGCTGACCGGATCAGCCGGGGTCAGCCGGTCTCCGCGCGCCTCCGTGCCGTCCGCCACGAGCCGGTTCGTGAACCCGACACGGCTCGGCCGCTCGTACCCCCGCCACCGCGTCGCCGGGGACGGGGCCGACGGCCTGACGCCCGCGCGCCGCCGTTTCCCGGGCGTTCCCGGAAGCGGCGGCGCACAGGCTCCGTGGCAGGGGGCAGGGTCAGGCCGGGAGGCCCAACTCCCTTGCGATCAGCATGCGCTGGACCTCGCTCGTGCCCTCGCCGATCTCCAGGATCTTGGAGTCGCGCCACATCCGGGCCACCGGGTACTCGTTCATGAAGCCGTAGCCGCCGTGGATCTGGGTGGCCTCGCGGGCGTTGTCCACCGCGACCGTCGAGGAGTACAGCTTCGCGATCGCCGCCTCCTTCTTGAAGGGCTCGCCCGCCGCCAGGCGGGACGCCGCGTCGCGCCAGCCGAGTCGGGCCATGTGGGCGCGGGCCTCCATGTCGGCGATCTTGAACTGGATGGCCTGGTTGGTGCCGATCGGCCGGCCGAAGGCGTGGCGCTCGTGTGCGTACTTCACCGACTCGTCCACGCAGCCCTGCGCCAGGCCCGTGGACAGGGCGGCGATGGCGATCCGGCCCTCGTCGAGGATGCGCAGGAACTGCGCGTAGCCCCGGCCCTCCTCGCCCAGCAGGTTGTCCAGCGGGACGCGGACGTCGGTGAAGGACAGTTCGCGGGTGTCCGAGGCGTTCCAGCCGACCTTGGAGTACGGGGCGGCGACGGTGAAGCCGGGGGTGCCGGACGGGACGATGATCGAGGAGATGAGCGGGGCGCCGTTCTCCTTGCGGCCGGTCACCGCCGTGACCGTGACCAGGTCCGTGATGTCCGTACCGGAGTTGGTGATGAAGCACTTCGAACCGTTGATCACCCACTCGCCGGTGGCCTCGTCGCGCACCGCCGTCGTACGCGTGCCGCCCGCGTCCGAGCCGGCCTCCGGCTCGGTCAGCCCGAACGCGCCGAGCGCCTCGCCCGCGCACAGCCTCGGCAGCCACTTCCGCTTCTGCTCCTCCGTGCCGAAGCGGTAGACCGGCATCGCGCCGAGCGACACTCCGGCCTCCAGCGTGATCGCCACGGACGAGTCGACCCGGGCCAGCTCCTCCAGGGCGATCCCGAGGGCGAGGTAGTCCCCGCCCATGCCGCCGTACTCCTCCGGGAACGGCAGCCCGAACAGACCCATCCGTCCCATCTCCCGCACGATTTCGTACGGGAACTCATGACGCTCGTAGAAGTCCCCGATCTTCGGGGCGACCACATCGTGCGCGAACTCCTCGACGGTGCGCCGCAGTTCCTCGTGCTCGGCGGTCAGCCGGTGGTCCAGGGGCATGGCAGGTCACTCCTTGTGGGCGACTGGGACGGTGCGGGGGGACAGGGGGCGTCGCATGGCGGTGGTCACCGCGCCGACAGCGCGCGGACGGTACGGGAGGGGCTGGGACGGCCCAGTCGCCCGGCGAGCCACACGCTGGTGGCGGTGAGCGCTTCGAGGTCGACCCCGGTCTCGATGCCGAGGCCGTCGAGCATCCACACGAGGTCCTCGGTGGCGAGGTTGCCGGTCGCGCTCTTCGCGTACGGGCAGCCGCCGAGGCCGCCCGCCGAGGCGTCCACGGTGGTCACCCCGTGCTGGAGAGCGGCGAGGGTGTTGGAGAGGGCCTGGCCGTACGTGTCGTGGAAGTGCACCCCGATGGTGTCGGTGCGCACGCCCTCCTCGTTCAGCTCGGACAGCAGGTCCAGTACGTGACCGGGCGTGGCCACGCCGATGGTGTCGCCCAGGGACAGCTCGTCGCAGCCCAGGTCCATCAGTGCCTTCGCGACCCGGACGACCTGGTGGACGGGGACGGGCCCCTCCCACGGGTCGCCGAAGCACATCGACAGATAGCCCCGGACGTGCACCTTGTCGTCCTTGGCGCGGGACACGACCGGCTCGAACATGGCGAGCGACTCGGCGATCGTGCGGTTGAGGTTGCGGGAGGCGAACGTCTCGGTCGCCGAGCCGAACACGGCGATGCGGCGGGCGCCGAGCGCCAGCGCCCGGTCCAGCCCGCGCTCGTTCGGCACGAGGACCGGCAGGGCCGCGCCCCCGATGTCGCGGAGCCGGGGGAACAGGTCCTCCGCGTCGGCCAGTTGGGGCACCCACTTGGGGTGCACGAAGCTGGTGGCCTCGATGGTGGTCAGGCCGGCCGCGGCGAGGCGGTGGATGAACTCCGCCTTCACCTCGGTCGGTACGACGGTCTTCTCGTTCTGGAGCCCGTCGCGGGCGCCGACCTCGTGGATGCGCACCCTGGGCGGCAGATCCTGGGCGGGCACGGTCATGGGCAGGGTGCGGGGGGTCATGCGGTCCTCCCCGGAAGTCGTGGTCATGCGTCCTCCCCGGGAGAGGTGGCGGACGCGTCGCCGGGACCGGTTTCGGCGGGGGCCACGACGGCCAGGACCTGGTCCATGGCGACCGTGGCACCGGCGGTGACGTCCAGTTCGATCACGGTCCCGGCGTGCGGGGCGGAGATGACGTGCTCCATCTTCATCGCCTCGACGACGAGCAGGCTCTGACCGGCCACGACGTCGTCCCCGACCGCCACCTTCACGACGGTGACGGTGCCCGGCATGGGGGCGGCGAGGGTGTCGGCGCCGGAACGGGCGGCCCCGGCCAGCGACGCCGCCACCGGGTCGTGGTCCTGTACGTGCCAGGTGTCGCCGTCCCGGCCCAGCCAGACCTCGTCCGGGGCCGCCGCGTAGGTGAACGCGTGGGTGACACCGGCGAGTTCGACGACGATGCGGTGCTCGGAGATCTCGACCGCCCGGGCCGTCTCCCGGCAGCCGGGCATCGGGGCGAGCGGGCCGCACGCGCCCGTCGCGGGCTCCGGCGGCTCAGCGCCCTCCCCGACATGGCCGAACGCCAGCTCGGCGCCCGTCGCACGGGTGCGCAGCGAGACCTGCACGGGGTCGCGGCCCGGCAGCCGGAAGTCGTACACGGTACGGGCCGGGGTGCCGCCCAGTCGCCAGCCGTTCGGCACCGAGAAGGGGTCCATCCAGCCGTTCGGTGACGAGGACGGGTCCACCCGGCCGTTCGGCACCGAGAACGGGCCATTCCCACCGGAGGAGTCCTTCGGGGCGTCGGGTCCGGGGGACTGCCGCAGCAGCGCCGCCGCCGCGTACACCTCCTCCGGCACGCCCTCCGGCACCAGATCGTCGACCTCGCGCTCCACCAGGCCGGTGTCCAGTTCGCCCGCCGCCACCGCCGGGTGGGCGAGCAGACGGCGCAGGAAGCCGGCGTTCGTCGGGACGCCGAGGATCACCGTGTCCGCGAGCGCGGCGCGCAGCCGACGCAGCGCGGCGGCGCGGTCGGGCCCGTACGCGATGACCTTCGACAGCATCGGGTCGTACAGGCTGCCGACCTCGCCGCCCGCGCGCAGCCCGGAGTCCGTGCGCACGCCGTCGCCCTGCGGCTCGTGCAGTGCGAGGACCGTGCCGCCGGACGGCAGGAAGCCGCGGGACGGGTCCTCGGCACAGATCCGGGCCTCGATCGCGTGGCCGGTGAGAGTGATGTCCCGCTGCTCGTACGGAAGTTGCTCGCCCGCAGCGATCCGCAGCTGCCACTCCACCAGGTCGAGTCCGGTGATCAGCTCGGTGACGGGGTGCTCGACCTGGAGGCGGGTGTTCATCTCCATGAAGCAGTACGCGGCCGGGTCGTCGCCCGGGACGATGAACTCGACCGTGCCCGCGCCGACGTAGCCGCAGGAACGGGCCGCCTGGACGGCCGCCTCGCCCATCGCCGCCCGGGTCTCCTCGTCGAGCAGAACGGACGGCGCCTCCTCGATGATCTTCTGGTGGCGGCGCTGGAGGGAGCACTCGCGCTCGCCGAGGTGGACCACGTTGCCGTGGGTGTCGGCCAGCACCTGGATCTCGATGTGCCGGGGCCGGTCGATCCACCGCTCCACGAGCAGGGTGTCGTCGCCGAACGAGGCGCGGGCCTCGCGCCGGGCGGCGGCGATCTCGTCCGCGAGCAGCGCCTCGTCACGCACCAGCCGCATGCCCTTGCCGCCGCCGCCCGCCGAGGGCTTCAGCAGCACGGGGGTGCCGATCTCCCGTGCCGAGGCGACCAGTTGGGCGTCGGTCAGTCCGGTACCGGAGGAGCCCGGTACCACCGGAACCCCGGCTGCCGCGACCGTCTCCTTGGCCCGGATCTTGTCGCCCATCAGCGAGATGGCGTCGGCGGGTGGGCCGATGAAGACCAGCCCCGCCTCCGCGCAGGACCGCGCGAAGCCCGCGTTCTCGGCGAGGAACCCGTACCCGGGGTGGACGGCCTGGGCGCCGGTGCGGCGGGCGGCGTCCAGCAGCGCGGGCACGCTCAGGTAGCTCATGGCGGCGGGCGCGGGGCCGATCCGTACCGCCGTGTCGGCCTCCCGCACATGGCGGGCGTCCGCGTCCGCGTCGCTGAACACGGCGACCGAGCGGACGCCGAGGGCGCGCAGCGTACGGATGACCCGTACCGCGATCTCGCCGCGGTTGGCGACGAGAACGGTGTCGAACATCGTCATCTGTTCCTCACATCGCATCCGGAGGTCATCTGCTGCACATCGCACCTGGGGGTCATCCGCACCTCGCGTCCGGAGGGCATCCGCTCCCCATCTCTTCCGGAGGTCATCCGTTCCTCACTCATGGAAGGCATCCCTTCCTCACATCCGGAAGACGCCGAAGCCGGGCGCTGCGGGGTCCTTTTGGGGAAGCGGAGCGTTTGCGCACGCGGTCAGGGCGAGCCCCAGTACCTGCCGGGTCTCCGTCGGGTCGATCACACCGTCGTCCCAGAGCCGGGCCGTGGCGTAGTAGGCGTTGCCCTGGGTCTCGTACTGTTCGCGGATCGGGGCCTTGAACGCCTCCTCGTCCGCCGCGCTCCAGTCGTCGCCCAGCTGGTCGCGCTTGACCGTGGCGAGGACGGAGGCGGCCTGCTCGCCGCCCATGACGGAGATCTTCGCGTTGGGCCACATCCACAGGAAGCGGGGGGAGTAGGCCCGGCCGCACATGGAGTAGTTGCCCGCCCCGTACGAGCCGCCGACCACCACCGTCAGCTTCGGTACGCGGGTGCAGGCGACCGCCGTCACCATCTTCGCGCCGTGCTTGGCGATGCCGCCGGCCTCGTAGTCGCGCCCCACCATGAAGCCCGAGATGTTCTGGAGGAAGACCAGCGGAATGCCGCGCTGGTCGCACAGCTCGATGAAGTGGGCGCCCTTCTGGGCGGACTCGGAGAACAGGATGCCGTTGTTGGCGACGATCCCGACCGGGTGGCCGTGGATGTGGGCGAAGCCGGTGACCAGCGTCGTGCCGTACTCCGCCTTGAACTCGGCGAACCGTGAGCCGTCCACCACTCGGGCGATCACCTCGCGCACGTCGTACGGCGTGCGCGAATCGACGGGGACGGCCCCGTACAGCCCGGCGGGATCCGCCTTCGGCTCCTCGACCGGCCGCACCGGCCACGGCAGCGCCCCGCGCCGCGGCAGCGTGGAGACGATGTTCCGCACGATCCGCAACGCGTGCGCGTCGTCCTCGGCGAGATGGTCGGTCACGCCGGACGTACGGGAGTGCACCTCGCCGCCGCCCAGTTCCTCCGCGGTCACGACCTCGCCGGTCGCCGCCTTCACCAGCGGCGGGCCGCCCAGGAAGATCGTGCCCTGGTTCCGTACGATCACGGCCTCGTCGCTCATCGCGGGGACGTATGCCCCGCCCGCCGTGCACGAGCCCATGACGGCGGCGATCTGCGGAATGCCCGCCCCCGACATCCGGGCCTGGTTGTAGAAGATCCGGCCGAAGTGCTCCCGGTCCGGAAAGACCTCGTCCTGCATCGGCAGGAAGGCGCCGCCGGAGTCGACGAGGTACAGGCAGGGGAGACGGTTCTCCAGCGCGACCTCCTGCGCGCGCAGGTGTTTCTTCACCGTCATCGGGTAGTACGTGCCGCCCTTGACGGTCGCGTCGTTGGCGACGATCACGCACTCCCGGCCGCTGACCCGGCCGATCCCCGCGATCACCCCGGCCGCCGGGGCGGCACCCCCGTACAGCCCCTCGGCCGCCAGCGGGGCCAGCTCCAGGAACGGGGAGCCCGGATCGAGCAGGGTGTCCACCCGGTCGCGGGGCAGCAGCTTGCCGCGCGCCACGTGCCGGGCACGGGCCCGCTCGCCCCCGCCCAGCCTGGCCGTGGCGAGCCGCGCGCGCAGCTCGTCGGTGAGCGCGAGATGCGCCGCCTCGTTGGCCTGCCAGGTCTCGGAGGCGGGATCCGCCGCGCTCACCAGCACCGGTGCCTGCTGCATCGTGTCGAGCCCCCTTGCCCGTACCGCTCGCTGTCCGTACCGCTGTCCACTGTTGTCCGTACGGCCGGCCACTGCCGTCGCGCGGTCGAGTTGTTAATGACCGTTAACGTCTCTCGCCTTCAGGTTAACGAGCGCTAACAGGGTTGTCTAGAATGAATCCTCATGAGCACCAACGCCGCCGCCCGCGTCGCGGCCCCCACCCGCCGCGAGCAGATCCTCAAGGAGGCCGCCCGCCTCTTCGCCGAGCGCGGCTTCCACGGCGTCGGCGTCGACGAGATAGGGGCCGCCGTCGGCATCAGCGGGCCGGGCCTCTACCGGCACTTCCCCGGCAAGGACGCGATGCTCGCCGAACTGCTGGTCGGCATCAGCGAGCGACTGCTGGCCGGCGGGCGGCTGCGGGTGTCGGAGGACGCGGCCCGCGCGGACGGCTCCCCGCGGGCCCTGCTGGACGCGCTCATCGAGGGGCACATCGACTTCGCCCTCGACGACCGCCCCCTCATCACCCTGCACGACCGTGAGCTGGACCGCCTCCGGGACGCCGACCGCAAGCGGGTCCGCCAGCTCCAGCGGCAGTACGTCGAGGTGTGGGTGGACGTCGTCCGCGAGCTGTACCCGGACCTTCCCGAGCACGAGGCGCGCGCCGCCGTCCACGCCGTCTTCGGTCTGCTGAACTCGACCCCGCACCTGGGGCGCCCCGACGCGCGGCCGGACCGCGCGGACACGGCTGCGCTGCTGCAGCGACTGGCGCGCGGTGCGTTCGAGGCAGCGGCCTGTCGCTAGTGCTGTGGCCGGGAAGGTTTGCCGGGTGGCTCGCGGCGTCCGGTGCGGTGCATCGCAAGGCGGAGCATCGTCCGCGTACTGGACGTACGCGGGTGATGCGACAACACCGCGAGGTGCCGTGCCGGGCATCGCGAGCCGGTGAACCTTCCCGGCCACAGCACTAGTGCTGTGGCCGGAATGGTTCGCCGGGAAGCAGCGGCGTCCGGTGCGGCGCGTCGCAAGGCGGAGGATCGCCCTCGTGCTGGACGTACTCGGGTGATGCGACAACGCGGAGAAATGCCGTGCCGGGCGTCGCGAGCCGGTGAACCCTTCCGGCCACAGCACCAGGTGTATTGAAGACCTGCGTTGCGCGGCCCCTTCCGTCTGCTCGGGGTCTGCACCACGGCGCAGTGCAGAGCCCGAGCCGTGGTCACCGTGCGCGGCCTGTCACCTCCGATACCGCTGCGCCACTGCCGTGAAGGCGGCCTTGGGTTCCCATTCCATGTCGGCGTAGGTCTGTCCCCGGCATCCTTCGAGGAGTTTGACGATGCCCAGGCCGGCCCGGTCCAAGTCGTCCCTGGGGTCGCCGTCCGGGCGGTGCGGGTAGCCGGGCAAGGCGAACAAGAACACGAACGCGCTGTCCACGCCCTCGGTCTCGAAGATCTCCAGTAGTTCGCTCAGATATGCGGCCTGGCCGGCCTCGTCACGCTCGTATATACCGTTCAGCCGTACGGGGGCCTTGGTCTCCGGGTCGTACTCGACCACTTCCAGCACCCGCCCACCGCGGTCTCCCGCGCCGCGGTAGGCCGCGGTGCCGAACCCGGTGATGGCGAGCGGCTTCGGGCCTTGGGTCAGGGTGCGCACCGCGTCCCGGAACCGGTCGGCGACCTCGGCGGAGCGGATCAGCTCGAACGTCACAATGTCGAAGGGAGTCCAGTCGACCTGCTCGAACTGGATGGACGCGTAGGTGAGCCCGCCCTGGAAGCGCTCGCGGACCGTGGCCGCGGCCTCGCGGAGGAATGCGTTGATGCGCACGCCGAGCTCGCGCATCGCTTCGGCCCGCCGCTCGGGTGGGCTCATCAGCCGCTCGACCCGCTCCTCGGGGCTCTCCCCGGGCAGGAACCCGCGGTTCATCACGCTCAGCTCGACCCCTGCGACGAACACGACTGTGGCCCCCTGCTGCCGGAGCCGTTCCGCACGCTCGGCGCAGTCGCGGAAGAGCATGAGGATCCGCTCCGGATCCAGCTCCAGCGGATAGGGCGAGAACCAGACCTCCATGCCGAGCTCGGCGGCGGCACCGGCGGCCAGCTCCAGTCGGTCCGGGTCGCCGCCGATGATCTGGACCGCGTTGCAGTGCAGGTCGTCGCGGATGATGGCGAGCTCGCGCCGGACCACCGCGGGGTCGAAGTGCTCGCGGGATATCTGGCCGTGCACGACGAATCCGGTGTCGTAGGTCATTCCTCTTGCTCGCACGGCGATGTCCTCTCTGTCGGTCTCGGTCAGGTCGAGGCTGACAGGAAAAGTGCGTGCCAGCAAGTTTGTGCTGCGATTAATTTTGCGCTGACGCAACTTTGTGCGTACGTAGCCCTGTGTGGAACGCTGACGCCGTGACGACACCACCACCAGGGCTGCGGGAGCGGAAGAAGCAGGCCACGCGCGAGGCGCTACGCGAGGCGGCCCTGCGCCTGGCCGTGGAGCGCGGACCCGACCAGGTGCGGGTCGAGGACATCGCTGCGGCGGCCGGGGTCTCGCCGCGCACCTACAACAACTACTTCGCCAGCCGCGAGCAGGCGATCGTCTCTGCTGTCACCGCGGACCGGGAGGCGCGCATCGCGGCGGCGGTCGCGGCCCGGCCCGCAGGAGTGCGCCTGGCCGACGCCGTCACCGAAGCAGTGGTCGAGCAGTACACGAACACCGGCGAGCGCGAACACAAGGCGCTGCTGCTGATCACCACGCAGACCGCACTGCGTGACGCGTTCCTCGATGCCGCCGCCGGCATCGAGCCTCCTCTCGCGGCGGTGATCGCCGAACGCCTAGGTGACGCCGGAGCGCACACAGCCCGAGTTCTCGCGGCGAGCGTGGCCGCGGCGGTTCGCATCGCGTTGGAGGGCTGGCTCCGGCCGGCCGGGAACGCGGAGGCCGCCGAGAGTTTCGCCGCCGGAGGACTGGTCATGCCCTCCGGCTCGCTGCCCGACCAGCTCCGCATGGCGCTGGCCCCGCTCGCGCCCGCGTTCGACGCCGCCGAGCAACACACCCAGCCGTGAAGCCGACCGTGCTTCCGGCTCCGGGGGCGCCCTGAATATATGAATTGATGCGGCGGAGCGGAGGTCATTCCTCAAATTCCCTTTCCTTTTTCTTCGCGGGCTCCGTCGCTCAGGTGTCGCGATGATCCCCAGGCATATGGTTTGAGCTGTCCCGCCACGCCTGATGGGGAATTTGAATGAAAACATGTCAGGTTTCGGTCGTTGTCCCCTGTTTCAATGAGGACGAGGTGATCGACGCATTTCATCGCGCGCTCGTCTGCGCCCTCGACTCGACCCGTCGGACCTTCGAGATCTGTTATGTCGACGACGGCAGCAGCGATCGCACCAGACTCAGGATCGGTTCGCTCGCCACCGCCGACCGGCGGGTCCGCTACACGTCCTTCAGTCGCAATTTCGGCAAGGAGGCGGCCATGCTCGCGGGGCTGCGCATGTCCCGCGGCGACTCCGTCGTCCTCATGGACGCAGACCTCCAGCACCCGCCCGAATTGCTGCCGCGCATGCTGGAACTGCGGCGCTGCGGCTACGACCAGGTCGTCGCACGACGGGACCGTACGGGGGAGAGCGCCCTGCGCACCCTCCTCAGCTCCGTCTACTACAAGGCCATGGGCCGGTGCATGGATGTCGAGGTCGTGGACGGGGAAGGCGATTTCAGGCTGCTGTCGCGCGACGCCGTGGACGCCGTGCTCGCGATGCCCGAGACGAACCGGTTCTCCAAGGGGATCTTCTCCTGGATCGGCTTCGACACGGTCAGCTTCACCTACCAGAACATGCAGCGTGCGGCGGGACGCTCGAAGTGGGGCGGCAGGCGGCTGTTCAACTACGGGATCGACGGGCTGATCTCGTTCAACAGCCGCCCGCTGCGCCTGGCCATCCACGCCGGTCTCGCGCTCGCGCTCACGGCATTGGGATACGCCGTGTGGATCATCGCCGAGGTGGCCCTGCACGGCGTCGTCGTGCCCGGCTACACCACCCTGCTGACCACCGTCGTCGCCCTCGGTGGAATCCAGCTCGCGACGCTCGGCGTCATCGGCGAATACGTGGGGCGCATTTACTGCGAGACGAAACGCCGTCCGCACTACGTGGTGAGTGAAACGAACGATACGGCGAAGGCGAGGGCACTTCCGCGGGTCGACGGACGGCGGGCGGACGGCCGCCCGGGGCCGCCGGCCACCGCGGCCGAGCGGTCACGTGCGCGGCCGTCCGGGGCGACCGCGATCGGCGCATCCAGATTCCGTACGTTGCGCCAGTTCATCGCATTCGTGGCGATCGGCTTCATCAATACGGCGGTATATCTGGCGGTGTACGTCTCGCTGAACAATTGGATTCCCTATCTGGCCGCGCACGTCGTCGGATACATGATCAGCGTTCTGGGTTCGTTCCTGCTCAACTCGTACATCACCTGCCGGACGAAGCCGACCTTGCAGGCCCTCTTCCGGTATCCGCTGTCGAGCGTCGTCAATCTCGTGCTCACCGGGACGCTGCTCTACATCGGCGTGAGTCATCTGGGTCTGGGCAAGAACGTCGCCGCCCTCGCCGCGGGAATCCTCGCCACGCCGTTCTCGTTCCTCCTCGCCCGATGGGCCATCGACACCGGCGCGGACCTGGCCCGTCGACGTACTACCGCACCGGCCGGGAGCCGCGCCGGACACACCGCGCCCTGAGCCTCCGTGCCGTCCGCGAACCCCTAGCGCACGACACACAGACACCCGCATCGCGACACGGACACGCGTGGCGACAGAGACACGCATGGCGTGAGCCCCGTACGGAAGGTCCCAGCGCACATGACCGCGGAAACGCCGAAGACCGCCGACGACGACGAGCGACGGAGTGGCGGGGGTCCGACCCGCCCGGACGGCGGCGCGGAAGCCGCCCCGGACTCCGGGACCACCCCCGACGCCGGGAGCGCCCCGGACTCCGACCGTGTGGGCCGGTGCGTGACGAACCGGATCCCGGTCCGGGCGCTGACGTTGCTCACCCTCCTGCCGGTCGCCCTGCTCGGCACGGCCTTCTGGATCGGCCGCCTGGTCCGTCCGGGCGCGGACGACTGGTGCTTCCTCCCGGTCGTGCGCGACGAGGGCGCCGCCGGGATGATCGCGAAGTTCTACCTCCAGGACAACGGACGGGTCGCCAACGCGCTGCTCGTCGTCGCGTACGGAGCCTTCGGCGTCGCCGGACACCAGTGGTTCGCCCTGGTCAGCGGAGTGGTCATGCTGGGCGTCCTCTGGGCACTGGTCGCCTCCGCGCTCGGCAGGGCCCGGCTGACCGCGCCCCGCGGCCTCGCCCTGCTGGTGGCGGCGATGGCCACGGCCGTCTTCCTCCTGGCCACATCGAACACGTACAAGGTGTTCTACTGGCCCGCCTCCTCCGTCTCGCACACCGTCTCACCGGTCCTGGCCTGCGCCGCCGTGATTCCGCTGCTGCGGGCGCGAACCCGCCGGGGGTGGGGCTTCGCGCTGGGCGTCGCGCTCGTGGCCGGGGTCTTCATCGGCACGTTGTCGGAGGAGACCGCGGTCGTCGTCCTCGTTCTTCTCGCAGCTGTCCTGCTGCTCAGTCTCCGGACGGTTCCGGGGCCCACCCGTACCCGTACCCGCGTCTGGTGCGGGGTCGCCGTCGCCGGGGTCGTGATCGGGGCGGCCGTTCTGTACCTGTCACCGGGCGCGCGCACCCGCCGCGAACGGTTCGGCGCCGACTCCACCACCATGCTCGGCCCGCAGGCGCTGGGCGACGCGCTGCGGTCCTTCGCCGACATCCTGGGAACGGTCCTCACGACGTGGCAGTACCTGGGGGCGGTCGCGGTCGGTGTGCTGCTGGGACTGCTGGTACGCCGCGACGGACGGCGGAGGGACGGACGCGGGACGGAGGGGCCGGGCACGGACGGGCCGGGGACGGACGGGCGACGGGCGGAGGGGCCGGGAACGGACGGGTTGGAGATGGACGGGCCGGGGACGGACGGGCTCCTGGGACGTCGCCCTCTCGTCCTCCTGCTCGTCGGCTTCCTCGCCTTCCTGGTCGCCGGATACCTCTGCACCGTCGTCGCCCGCCCCGCCTTCGGGACGAGCGTGGCGCTCGCGCCCCGCGTCTGGGGCGACTTCCTGCTGCTCTACGTGCTGCTCCTGGTGTGGGCCGGAGCTCTGCTGGGGCGGGCGCTGCTGAGGCGTGCGCGGCGCTCGGGCCGACGCGCGAGGGGCGCGCGCACGGTGACGGTACCGACGGCGGTCGCGGCGGCCCTGTGCGCGCTGACCTGCGTCGGGCTCGCCGTCCCGCTCTTTCGGCTGGAACAGCAGATGGACGTACGTGCCCAGCGCTGGGACCGCCAGGACCGTTCACTGCGGGAGGGAGCGGCGCGCGGGGCCCGAGTGCTGCCGTACACGCCGGTGTCGGTCAGCGGGATGGGGGAGCCGTTCGGCGGCAACGGGAAGAGGCTGTGGCCGGGGCAGTGCGTCGCCCGGTACTACCACCTGGAGAGGATCACGTACTCGACGCGGCTTCCCTGAGTGCACCTTCCCGGAGCCGAGCCCGGCCGACGCCCGGTTCGGCGGGTGCGGGAGGGCGCGGCAAGGGCCGACGGAGGAGGGCGGAGGAGGACCGGCCCTGTCACAGCAAGAGCCCGGCACACTGCGCACACCTGACGGCACAATGGGTTCATGCCGATACCCAGACGTGCCGCCCTTGTCGAACACCTCGTCCGTACGCGCATCGCCGGAGACGTCGCCACACCCCGCGACAACAATCTCTCCCATTACCGCAAGCTCGCCAACGGCGACCGTCACTACTGGCTGGGCCTGGAACTCGGCGACCGGTGGTGCGACGAGCAGGACGTGCTGGCCGTGATGGCCGAGCGCTGCGGGGTCAGCGACGACCCGGAGCACCGGTTCGGGCAGGACACCATCGACCCGGAGCTGACCGTCGGCGCCCTGGAGCGGATGGCGGCACGGCTGCGGAAGGCGGCGGAGGCTTCGGAACGGGTGCTGTTCGCGACCGGGCACCCGGGCGGCCTCCTCGACGTGCACCGGCAGACCGCGCACGCGCTGCGGGCCGCCGGATGCGAGATCGTACGGATTCCGTCGGGGCTGGTGGCCGACGAGGGCATGGTGTTCCAGTTCGCGGACGTGGCGGTGCAGGAGCGGGGCGCGACGCTCTGGCACACCCATTCGCCCGCCCCGATGGCCGCGATCCTGGACGGTCTGGAACGGGAGGGCCGCCCGCTGCCCGACCTGGTGGTGGCCGACCACGGCTGGGCGGGGTGCGCGGGGCAGCGGGGGCTGGACGCGGTGGGGTACGCGGACTGCAACGACCCGGCGCTGTTCCTCGGAGAGGCGGAGGGGACGCTCCAGGTGGTCGTGCCGCTGGACGACCACGTGCTGGATCCCCGCTTCTACGACCCGCTCACGGACTATCTCCTGGACGCGGCAGGACTGCTCTGAAACGGGCGCCGGACGGGAGCGCGACGCTTCCGGCGCCGGTCCGGCTCGTCCCCGACCGGCGGAACGGTCGGGGACGGCGGACGGAGGGCCCCTGGAACGATCGGGGGGAGGGACCCGTCGGCGAGAGGGGCCCTTGGATCAGTCCGTCGTCCGGCGCAGGACCAAGGAGACTCGTCGTGGAGCGGGAACTTGATGGGGTGATGGGTGTGGGCGATCGCGGAGATCTGTTCACGATTCATCGGCGCAGCGTGCCAGGGCCGTGCCCGCTGCACATGCGCATTTCGGCACCGGCCGACGTTCGGCACCGGCCGTTGCGGGGCTGCGCGCGGGCCGGTACGGGCGGCACCGAGCGGCGGCACGGTGGCGGCCCCGCACGGGCACGGGCCGGCGCCGGGGTCGGCCCGTGCCCCGGTCACCGGGGTACCCGGACCACGCCCTCCTGGATCACCGTGATCGCCAGTCGGCCGTCCCGCGTGTAGATACGGGCCTGGCCGAGGCCGCGCCCGCCGGACGCGGACGGCGACTCCTGGTCGTACAGCAGCCACTCGTCGGCCCGGAACGGCCGGTGGAACCACATGGCGTGGTCCAGGCTCGCCCCGACCACGTCACCGACCGCCCAGCCCCCGCGCCCGTGCGCGAGCAGTACCGAGTCCAGCAGCGTCATGTCGGAGACGTACGTCGCCATGCAGACGTGCAGCAGCGGGTCGTCGTCGAGCTTGCCGTTGGTGCGGAACCACACCTGCGAGCGGGGCTCGCGAGGCTGCCCGACCGTGGCGAACGGCGGCTCGTCCACGTACCGGAGATCGACCGCGGCACGCGCCTCGATCAGCCGGTCCACCACCCCCGGATCGCTGAAGCGGTCCGCGTACCGGGGCAGCATCTCCTCGGCCGTCGGCAGCGTCTCCGGGTCCGGGGCCGGCAGCATCGGAGCCTGGTGCTCCAGCCCCTCCTCGTACCTCTGGAACGATGCCGAGAGGTGGAAGATCGGCTGCCCGTGCTGGACGGCGACGACGCGGCGGGTGGTGAAGGAACGCCCGTCCCGGATGCGGTCGACGTCATAGACGATCGGCGCGCCCGGATCGCCCGGCCGCAGGAAGTACGCGTGCAGGGAGTGGGCGGCCGGGACCGCGAGCCCCTGACCGGAGGACGGGTCGGAACCGCTCGTTCCGTCGCCGGGGACGGTACGGCCCGCGGCCACCAGGGCCTGGGCCGCGACCTGGCCGCCGAAGACCCGGGGGATGACCGCGGAACGGCTCGTGCCCCGGAAGATGTCCCGCTCGATCTGCTCCAGGTCGAGCAGATCGAGCAGGGAGTCGAGTGCCGTGCTCATCGAAGGAACGCGCCCGTCCTACAGGCCCATGGACTTGGCGATGATCGACTTCATGACCTCGTTGGTGCCGCCGTAGATGCGGTTGACCCGGTTGTCCGCGTAGAGGCGGGCGATCGGGTACTCGTTCATGTAGCCGTAGCCGCCGTGGAGCTGGAGGCAGCGGTCGATGACGCGGTGCGCGACCTCGGTGCAGAACAGCTTGGCGGACGCGGCCTCGGCGGCGGTCAGCTCACCGGCGTCCAGAGCCTCCAGCGCGCGGTCGGCGACGGCCTCGGCGGCGTCCACCTCGGCCTGGCAGGCGGCCAGTTCGAACTTGGTGTTCTGGAAGGACGCGACCGTCTTGCCGAAGACCGTGCGCTCCTGCACGTACTGCTTGGCGAACGCGACGGCGGCCTTGGCCTGCGCGTACGCGCCGTAGGCGATGCCCCAGCGCTCGGACGGCAGGTTCTGGCCGAGGTAGTAGAAGCCCTTGTTCTCCTCGCCGAGGAGGTCCTCGGTGGGCACCTTCACATCGACGAACGCCAGCTCGGCGGTGTCGGACGTGCGCAGGCCGAGCTTGTCGAGCTTGCGGCCGATGGAGTAGCCCTCGGACTTGGTGTCGACGGCGAACAGGGAGATGCCGAAGCGGCGGTCCTCGGCGGTCGGCGCGGAGGTCCGGGCGCAGACGATCACGCGGTCGGCGTGGACACCGCCCGTGATGAACGTCTTGGACCCGTTGAGCACGTAGTGCGTGCCGTCGTCCGAGAGCTTGGCGGTGGTCTTCATGCCCGCGAGGTCGGAGCCGGTGCCCGGCTCGGTCATCGCGAGGGCCCACATCTCCTCACCGGAGACGAACTTCGGCAGGTAGCGCTTCTTCTGGTCCTCGGTGGCCAGCATCTTGATGTACGGCAGGGCGAGCAGCACGTGCACACCGGAACCGCCGAAGTTGACGCCCGCGCGGGCGGTCTCCTCGTACTGGATGGCCTCGAACTTGTGCGTCTCCAGACCGGCGCCGCCGAACTCCTCCGGCACGTTGATGCCGAACAGGCCCAGCTCGGCGAGCTTGCCGTAGAGCTCGCGCGGCACGATGCCCTGCTGGAACCACTCGTCGTAGTGGGGGACGACCTCGGCCTCGATGAAGGCGCGTATGGTCTCCCGGAACGCCTCGTGGTCCTCGTCGAATACCGTACGGCGCACGGGTGCCTCCTTGATCAGCTGCGGGCGGGTTCGGCCGGCCCCGGTTGGCTTCGGTCCGCTGTGAGCGGGGCTTCTGCCGGACTGGCTAAGCGCTTGCTCAGATAATGTCAGAAGTTACCCGGCGGTCACTGCCGCTGTCCAGAGCCGTCCGTCCGGGACCGGTGGTCGGCGCCCGGATCCGTGAGCCGGGCGGCCCCGAGGGCCGGGCGGACCGCGTCGTGCGTGTCCGTCGCACGGCGAGCGGTCCGAGCCGCCGACCTCTCACAACTGCTCGTCGACATCGGACCCGGCGGACTTCCAGGAAGTCCGCCGGGTCCGATGTCGACGAGCAGTGCTGTTTTCCCCACCCCTCGGGCGCTCCCCGGCCGGTGACCGGGGAGGAGGGCGAACGGCGCACCTCCGCGGTGCGCCTCATGCGTGCGTCCCCGCTTCTCCGGTCACTGCGGCTGGAAGGAGCGGATCTGGTAGTTGCCCTGGAGGTTGCCGCCCTTGCCGGAGGGGGTGGAACCGACGCGATTGTTGTAGTTGGTGCCCGTGTAGTACTGCACGCGATGGCCCGTCGAGTTCCACACGGAGCGGACGTTCTGGCCGCGCTGGATGAAGGAGCAGTTGTCGGCGGTGTTCGCACGCTTCTTGTCCGACCACTGACAGCGCGTGCCGCCTCCGTTCCAGTCGCTGTAGATGCAGAAGTACCCGGCGGTGCAGTTGTACGCGGCGGCCGTCCTCGGGGCCCCGGCGGAGGCGGCCTCGCCGGGCGAGGCGGCGGCGGGGCCGGTGGCGAGGCCGAGGGCCATGGCGATGGAGGTGACGGCGAGCGCGGTGAAGCGGTTCATCGTGGATGCCTTCCTGCTGACAGCGACCAGGGCTTCCCCTGCCGGTGATCAGGGCTCCGTTCCTGATCACCGGCAGCGTGGCACGGCCGTGATCTGCGCAGACAGGCGCGGATGCAGGGCGCTCGAAGCGCGCCGGGCGACGGTGACGCTCCGTCGCGCACCGGCGTGAAACGCGGGCGGGGACAGGTGCGGACGGGCATGGACGGACGCGGGCGGGCGGGGGTGGAGGAGCGTCTCGACCACGGGGAAGCGCGGGAGCGTCGCCAGGGCCGACGGCGTGAACGGCTGTGTGCTGCTTGCGAGTTGCGCCTCGCGCACAACCGTCCAAAATACGAATAATTGCAATATCTCTTTCAGTCGGTACCGAAGCGGGAAACTGGCTGGACGACAACGTCGCCCTGCCGTGACCGATCGAGACACGGAGTCCTGCGCCGACGGCTCCGCATCCGGACATCAGCATCCGGACATCAGCTGTCCACTGTTGAGTTGAACGGAGTCACCGGACCCGACCCGTTCCGGGTGGCTCCTCGACGAGGAGTTCCGATGCACCCAGGACAGGCCCCGCCGCACCGTGCGGCGTCCGATACCGCCGTATCCGACACCGCCCCGCTCGACAGCGTCGTACTCGACATCGCCGTCCGACTTCTCGACGACTTCTCCGGGGCCGGGCGCGCGACCCCCGATCCCGGCATCCCCGTACTGGCCCGCCTCGTGGCGGAGACGTGCGGTCCGGCGGGGCCGGGCGCCGGGACGGGTGTCGGCTGTGCGGTGGGGCCGGGCGCGGGGCGT
Source organism: Streptomyces sp. NPDC001750 (assembly GCF_042892615.1). NCBI lineage: Bacteria > Bacillati > Actinomycetota > Actinomycetes > Kitasatosporales > Streptomycetaceae > Streptomyces > Streptomyces sp. NPDC001750. The sequence goes on from NZ_JBIAUE010000007.1 coordinate 254,398, forward strand.
GCGAGGGCGAGTGCCGAGCGCGCGGTGGAGGCGTGGGCGCGGTCCATCGGTCACGGGCCCGGTCATTGCGGCCTGTACGACGGAGGGTTGGCCGGGACGCTGGTCGGGCTGAGGCTCGGCGCCCGTATCCACCCGTCCCTGCACCGGGCCGCCGACAGACTCCGCGACCACCTGCTGGACCAGGCATGGAGACGCCCATGGCGGACCGTGGACGTCGGGCTGCCCGACTACGACCTCGTCGGCGGACCGTCCGGCACCCTGCTGGCGTTGTGCGTCGGCACAGCGCAGCCGAAACGCAGCCAACTCATGCCGTTCACCGCGCACTTGACGGAGCTGTGCGACAGCGGCGACCTGTACCGGCTGCGTGTCGGGCAGTACTCCGGCCATCCGCGCCTGGGCTGGTTGCAGGGCCGGGTCAGCACGGGCATGGGCCACGGTGTCGCCGGGCTCGTCACCGCGCTCGCCGCCGCCGTCCGCCACGTGGGCCCGTGGCCGGAACTGCTGGACGCCCTGCGCGGTGCCACTCGTTGGCTGGTGCGGCAGTCGTTCGACGACGCCCGGTCCGTCCGGAGCTGGGACGGCGCCGGACTCGACGGCCCGCCGCCCGCGGGTGTCCGGGCCCGTCAGGCGTGGTGCTGCGGCAACCCCGGTGTCACCTGGGCCCTCTGGGACGCGGCGGACGCCCTGGGTGACCGGAGTCTGGCCGGCTGGGCGGCGGACGCGTTCACCACCCTCGCGGAACGGTACGACGAGGACGTCCATCTCGTCGGCGCCCCCCTGGCCGACCGGCTCTGGCTGTGCCACGGCGCGGCGGGCGTGCTCGTGGTGGCCGACGCGTTCCACCGGCACGCCCGCCTCCCGGCCGCCGCCACGCTGGGCTCCCGGATGGCGGAGTACCTGGTGCGTCGGCTTCCCGCCGCCCTCGCCGCGTCCGCCCCGACCTCAGCGGTCGCTTCCGCCCCCGTGCCCGCCTCGGCCTCCGGTGAACCCCGGACCTCCGGCGTATCACGGACCTCCTTGCTCGTCGGTGTCCCGGGAGCCCTGAGCGCCCTGCTCACCGTCGTCCACGGTGCCCCGCGCGACTGGCTGCCCTGCCTCGGCCTGCGGTGACGGAACGGGCGGATTCGCGGACGGGGTCCACGGGGCCCGCTCGGGTACGGCATGCGCGGGGCCCGCGCTCGTACGGGTTCCCGTGCGCGTCCGCTCAGCGCGTCCGCAGGGCGAACCACAGCTCCGTCCGCACGTCCATGTCGTCCAGGTCCGCGTCCAGCAGCACCGCGCAACGGGCGATGCGCTGGCGGACCGTGTTGCGGTGGACCCGGAGGGCCGTCGCGGTGCGGTCCCAGCTGCCGTGCAGGCTCAGCCAGCAGCGCAGGGTCTCGGCCAGTGGTTCGGTGAGCGGGGCGAGGAGCGCGCGGGCGTGCGCCTCGGCCCGGTCCGGGGGGACCAGTGCGGCCAGGCCGGAACCGGTGTCGGCGCGGTGACGGGCCAGCGGGGCGCGGGTCGCCGCCGCACGGCCCAGGGCGCGGGACGCCTGGCCGTCGGCGGCTTCGAGAGCAGTGATCGCGGCGGGGGCGGAGGCGCCGAGCGTCCAGCCCGGCTGAGGGGTGATCCGCTCGCCGCCGGGGGTCAGTACCCGCACGGCGTCACGGCCCCGGCCCGCGTCGACCAGGGCCGAGCCGAGCGCGGCGCCCAGCGCTCCCGCCGTGAGCGGGTCGACGGGACCGTCGTCGGCGCGACGGGCGTGCACCACCGTCCACTCCTCGGTGCCGCCGAGAAGCGGTGCCACGTCCTCCGGGGCCGCGCCCAGCAGCAGCCGCACCAGGGCGGCCGACCGGCCCGCCGCGTCGGCGCCCTGGTGCGGGGCGGCCAGCAATGACAACAGCACGACCGCGACCCCGGCCACGGTGTGATCGCCCGCCGAGCGCCGCTCCGTCGCCAGCGCCAGCGCCAGGACCAGGCCCTGCCCTCCGCCCAGCGCGTACGCGGACAAGTGCGCCCCGCGCACGGTGTCGGTGGCGGACGCGGGCGCGGGGCGCATGGCGGTGGACACCACCCGCGCGAGCCGGGTCAGGCCCTCGCCGACGTCGGGGGCCGGGGGGCGGCCCGCCGCGTGCAGCTCCTCGCCGTCCGCGGAGAGCAGCACCGCCCGGCCCTCCAGCTGCGCCGCCAGCTGATGAAGTACCGCCGGAACCGGGTCCGGGCGGGCCGCCGCCGAGGCCAGTGCCTGCTGGGCACGGGTCACCCGGCGCAGTTCACGGTGCCGGGCCTCGGCCATCAGCCGCCACACCGCCCGCGCGATCGCCGTGAACCGGGTCCGGGGCGGCACCTCCACCAGCGGCAGCCCGTGCCGGTCGCACGCCTCGATCAGCGCCCCCGGAACCGTGTCGAACACCGGCGTCACCCCGAATCCCAGCGCCGCCGCTCCCGCCTCCACCAGCCGGGACACGTACGCGTCCGGGTCCTTGAGCAGCACCCCGGCGCTCAGCAGCAGCTCGCCGCCGAGCAGATACGGGTACGGATCGGCCATCTCCGAGGTGTGCACCCACAACAGCTCCGCCTCGGGCGGCCCCGCGATCCGGCGCAGCCCGAGTTCCGTACGGGCCAGCAGCTCCGTGAGCGGAATCGGGGGAGTGGGCGGCGGAGTGACCCCGACCGGGGTCTGCGGCCTGGTCTGTGACATGGACGAACCATCCATCGCATACGGTGATGATGGATAAAACGTACACTTCACCGCTGCGCGCGGGCCGCCTACCGTCGTTCGCACGCGCCCCTGCGTACTGCACGCACGACCGCGTACCGGTGGTGCGAACGGCGATGTCTGCCCGGAAGGCGGCACCAGCGCGTACGCCGCCCTCGGCGGACAGGGCGTACGACGTGACGCATGACGGGGCGCGCCACCGCGTATGCCGTGTGCCGCCACCCGCCCCGCCACCGGGCAGCGAGTGCGAACACGAGACCCGAGATACGAGACACGAGCCACAGAGAGGCCCCCGCCATGAGCAGCAACGAAACGCCGCGCGGTCCCGTCGACTCCTCCCGCGTCCCCCGGTACGCCGGCCCCGCGACGTTCGCCCGGCTGCCCCGCCTCGACGAGGTCCGCACCGCCGATGTCGCCGTCGTCGGCGTGCCCTTCGACACGGGGGTCTCCTACCGCCCGGGTGCCCGCTTCGGCGGCAACGCGATCCGTGAGGCGTCGCGCCTCCTGCGCCCGTACAACCCGGCGCAGGACGCCTCGCCGTTCGCGCTCGCGCAGGTCGCCGACGCCGGTGACATCGCCGTGAACCCGTTCGACATCAACGAGGCCGTCGAGACGATCGAGTCCGCCGCCGACGACCTCCTCTCCACCGGCGCCCGGCTGATGACGCTCGGCGGCGACCACACCATCGCGCTGCCGCTGCTGCGTTCCGTCGCGAAGAAGCACGGCCCGGTCGCGCTGCTGCATTTCGATGCCCACCTCGACACGTGGGACACCTACTTCGGCGCCGAGTACACCCACGGCACCCCGTTCCGCCGGGCCGTCGAGGAGGGCATCCTCGACACCTCCGCGCTGTCCCACGTCGGCACGCGCGGCCCGCTCTACGGCAAGCAGGACCTGGACGACGACGCGAAGATGGGCTTCGGCATCGTGACCTCCGCCGATGTGATGCGGCGGGGCGTCGACGAGGTCACCGACCAGCTCCGTCAGCGCATCGGTGACCGGCCGCTGTACATCTCCGTCGACATCGACGTACTGGACCCGGCGCACGCCCCCGGCACCGGCACCCCCGAGGCCGGTGGCCTCACCTCGCGCGAACTCCTCGAAATCGTCCGGGGACTGGCCTCCTGCAACCTGGTCTCCGCCGACCTGGTCGAAGTCGCCCCCGCGTACGACCACGCCGAGATCACGTCCGTCGCCGCCTCCCACACGGCGTACGAACTGACCACGGTCATGTCCCGGCAGATCGCGGAAGCCCGCGTGAAGTGAGCCACGACCACCACGACGAGCGGCCGCGGCTCGGCCCCGGGCAGATCGCGGCCGCCCTGGCCCCTCCGCCCGGGCGCAACGGGGGCGACCTCGTCGTCGAGACCCTCCAGGGTCTCGGTGCCACCACCGTCTTCGGCCTGCCCGGACAGCACGCGCTGGGCATGTTCGACGCGCTGCGCCGCTCGTCACTGACGTACGTCGGGCTGCGCGTCGAGAACAACGCGGGCTTCGCCGCCGACGCGTACGGCCGGATCACCGGTGAGGCGGCGCCCCTGCTGCTCTCCACCGGACCGGGGGCCCTCACCTCGCTGGCCGCGCTGCAGGAGGCGGCGGCGGCCTCCGCGCCGGTGCTGGCGATCTCCGCCCAGGTCCCGGTCGCGGGCCTGGGCGGCGGGCGTCATGGCTATCTCCACGAACTGCGGGACCAGCAGGCGTCGTTCCGCGACATCGTGAAGTCGGTCCACACCGTGCGTACGGCCTCGCAGATCCCGTCGGCGATCGCAGCGGCCTGGGAGTCCGCGCTGACCGCCCCGCACGGGCCGGTCTGGGTGGAGATCCCGCAGGACGTGCTTCTCGCCGAGACCGTTCTGCCCGTCGTCACGGCGATGGACGCCGGCCCGCGTACGCCGCACGCCCGCCCCGAACTGATCGCCGTGGCGGCCGAGTCGCTGTCGAAGGCCGAACGTCCAGCGGTCGTCGCGGGCGGCGGAGTCGTGCGCTCGGACGCCTCCGGCAAGTTGCTCGCGCTGGCGGAACGGCTCGACGCGCCCGTCGTCACCACCTTCGGTGGCAAGGGTGCCTTCCCCTGGGAGCACCCGCTTTCCCTCCAGTCCTGGCTGGAGGACCGGCACACGACCGACTTCCTGGAATCCGCCGACGTGCTGCTGGTCGTCGGCTCCGGACTCGGTGAACTCTCCTCGAACTACCACACGTTCCGCCCGCGCGGCCGGGTGATCCAGATCGAGGCCGACGCCGGGAAGCTGGAGGCCAACCATCCGGCGCTCGGTATCCACGCGGATGCCCGCGAGGCCCTGTCCGACCTGCTCGAGTCGGTCGGCCGTCGCGAGGACCCGTCGGCCGCGGACCGCGTCCGCGCGGTGCTCGAAGCGGTACGGGACCGGCTCGCCGGACAGGAACTCGCCCTGGAACAGCGGCTCCTGGCCGCCGTCCGGCAGGCACTTCCCGACACCTCCCCCAGTTTCTGGGACATGACGATCCTCGCCTACTGGGCGTGGTCGGCGTTCGACGCCCGCCACCCGAACACGATGCACTCGGCGCAGGGCGCGGGCGGTCTCGGCTACGGATTCCCGGCCGCCCTCGGCGCGGCCGTCGCCGACCCCACCAAGCCGGTCCTGGCGGTGTCCGGCGACGGCGGGGCGATGTACTCGATCGCGGAACTGGCCACGGCCCGCCAGCACGACCTCCCGGTCACCTGGCTGATCGTCGACGACGGCGGCTACGGCATCCTGCGCGAGTACATGACGGACGCCTTCGGCGAGGCCGCGGCGACCGAACTCTCCCGCCCGGACTTCGTCGCCCTCGCCGAGTCCTTCGGCGTCCCGGCGATCCGTACGAACCCCGAGAAGCTGGCCGCCGACCTGGCGAAGTCCCTCGCGGAGCCGGGCCCTTCGGTGGTCGTGCTGCCTGCTCGGCTGAGGATGTTCGAGCCGACGCACCTGTGAGGGGCGGGCGGCCGGGAGGGCCGGTGCGGTTCGGTGCGGCCCGGTGGCCGAGGGGGCGGTGCGGCTCGGTGCGGCTCGGTGGCCGAGAGGGCGGTGCGGTTCGGTGGTCGGACGGTTCGGTGTCCGAAGGGGCGGTGCGGCTCGGTGGCCGTTCACGGTGCGACGGCTGCTCCGGCGGTGCCCGTGATCTTCCGGATGGCTTCGAGTCCCGCCTCCCGGCCGCGGAGGAACTCCTGCTGCTGGTCCGGGTTCAGGGAGCCCGGCAGATCCTTGGTGGAGGGCATCAGGTCCGGGATCGTCCGGAAGACGGTGCCGGCCGCGGCGCCGTTGCCCCGCATCCGCGCCCAGTGCAGCGACTTGCCGACCGTGTGCAGCGGCGTGGTCATCTCCGTGCGGGGCCTCTTCGAGGCCCTGAGCCTGGTGTTCTCGCGGCCCAGCGCACGGAAGTCGATGTCGCCCAGTCGCTGGAGCATCTCCAGGGCGGCGTACAACTGCCCGCACAGGTGGGCGTCGGTGGGCCGGTCGTCCGACATGCTCTCTCCCCGTTCCGTCGGCGGAAGCACATTCCTACCCCGGCCCGCCGCGCGGGCAACAGGGGCGCGCCGTGTACAACCTTTCCGCCCGTCGGCAGTCATCGGTGACAGGTGCGCAGGGGCGCGCCGGACTCAACGGCCCAGGGGGGAACGCCACATGAATCAGCCCGGTACGACCCGAATACCACGTCGGGCGCTCGCCGTCGCGCTCGCCGCGGGCGTGCTCGCGCCCGTGATGCTCGGCGCCGCGTCGCCCGCCGCCGCGGCCACGCCGACGGTGGCCTGCACGTCCGGCAAGGCGGGGCTGGCCGCCAAGTTGTCGAAGGACATCACCGCCGCGCTCAAGGCGCGCAAGTCGACGACGGCGGTCGCGCTCTACGACCGGACCAGCAAGACGAACTGCACCCTGCGGGCGACGACGAAGTACGACTCGGCCAGCGTCGTGAAGGCCACCGTGCTGGCGACGCTCCTGTGGGACAACAAGAAGCACAACCGCTACCTCACCGACCGCGAGACCAAGCTCGCCACCGCCATGATCACCAAGTCCGACAACGACGCGACCACCGCCCTGTGGAAGCAGCTCGGGGTGACCAGGATCAAGGCGTTCCTCAAGGCGGCCGGGATGACGCACACCGTGCCGGGCTCGGGCGGGTACTGGGGTCTCACCCAGATCACCGCCCAGGACGAGCTGCGGCTGCTGACCCTGCTGACCGCCAAGAACTCCGTGCTGAGCGACAACTCCCGGACGTACGAGCTGGGGCTGATGCGAAAGGTCGTCTCCTCGCAGCGCTGGGGCACGCCCGCCGGTGCCCCGTCCGGGGTGACCGTCCAGCTCAAGAATGGCTGGCTGCCGCGCGCCACCCACGGCTGGCGGGTGCACAGCGTCGGAGCCTTCACCGGCAAGGGGCACGACTACGCGATCACCGTGCTCACCCACGACAACAAGACGATGAACGACGGCATCAACACTATTCAGGCCGTCGCCCGCGCCGTCCACAAGGACCTGAACCCGGCCGTCGCCGCGAAGCAGACCACCACCATCGCCCCGCCCGCCGCCCCGCAGGAAGCGGTTCCCGCGGTGCCGGAGGCTCCGGCGGTGCGGATGCTCACCGCGACGCCGCGTTCGTAGCCGATCCGCCGACCGGCCCGTCGGTCGATCCGCCCGGGTGGTCAGCCACCGACCGCCCGGGCGCCGGCCTCCGCCTTCGCCTCCGCGCCCGATTCCGGCTCCGGCTCTGCACCTGCGTGGGCGGTGAACGCCACCCGCAGGGTCTCGCCGTCGAACTGCATGCTGAACGTGGAGTCCATGGCCCGTGCCAGGCGGACCAGCAGCGGCACCGTGGGCATGGTGCCGCCGAGCTCCAGCTTGGAGACCTGCGGCTGCGTCATTCTGGCGCGCCGCGCCAGCTCGGTCTGCGCGATGCCGATCTCGGTGCGGCGGTCGTAGACGGCCTGGCCGAGGTCGTAGCGGAGCCGGATCTCCTCGCGACGTTTCTCCAAGTCCGGATCCTCGGAGATCCCCTGGGCGACCTTCTTGTCACGAGCGATCTTCCAGTGCGCGTGGCTGACCATCACCGGCCCTTCCTCTCGACATCCACATTGCGTGTGTATACGGCGTGTGCCGCTGCGTGCTCGGCCTCGCATAGTGCTTTGGCGCGTTTGGCCCGCGCCACTTCAGCGGCCTCCCGCTGTCGGGTCTTGCGGAAGACGGTGAGCAGAACGACCCTGCGGCCCGGGGCGAGCCAGTAGGGAATCCTCGTGGCGTTCCGATTGCAGCTCAGGTGGAATCTCAGTTCGCGGACGCCGTCGCCGAGGTGCCGGGAGTACGGCTCTCCGAGTGTGGTCGGTCGTTCCCCCAGCAGGTCGGTGACGTGCTCGACCGCGAGATAGTCGTCGACGCTCAGATTCATCAGCCACAGCCGAACCTCGGGTTCGATCTCGATGGTGTAACCACTATCCATACACTGGAACGTATATATGCTCCAGTGTATGGGGGTCGGGTTTGCTGTGCATCGACCCGTACGAGTGAGTACACCTGGAGTCGTTGACTAGTGCCGGGAGCGGCACTAGGACGGCCCGAGAGCCGGACCGCCTCCGGCCGAAGTCCGAGCCGACCTGCGACCAAGGTCCCGAACCGCCCCCGTGTTTGTCACGACGGGATGAAATCCGCTGCCCACGGCGTTGGTGCCTTCCGGTAGAGCAGGTCGATCGGGAGGGCACCGGTGACGGACGCAGGGCACGCGGAGGGCGCGAAGCGCTCGGGAGGCGGCGCGACGGGCGCGGCGCGGGCCCCGGGCTGGGTGCGACGGCTGAGCGGCTACGCGTGGCGCTACCGGCGCAACGTACTGCTCGCGCTCGGGTCGTCGCTCGCCGGCATGGCGGTGATGGCCGTCGTCCCGCTGATCACCAAGGTGATCATCGACGATGTGGTCGGCGACCACACCGGGTCGCTCGCCGTCTGGACCGGGCTCCTGCTGATCGCGGCCGTCCTGGTGTACGTGGCCACGTACATCCGGCGCTACTACGGCGGACGCCTCGCCCTGGACGTCCAGCACGACCTGCGCACCGAGATGTACGGGACGCTCACCCGGCTCGACGGGAAGCGGCAGGACGAGCTGTCCACCGGGCAGGTCGTGGGGCGTGCGACCAGCGACCTCCAGCTGATCCAGGGGCTGCTGTTCATGCTCCCGATGACCATCGGGAACGTGCTCCTGTTCATCATCTCCCTGGTGATCATGGCGTGGCTCTCGCCGCTGCTGACCCTGGTCGCGCTAGCCGTCGCCCCCGCCCTCTGGTACATAGCCCGCCACTCCCGTGCCCGGCTCTTCCCGGCCACCTGGTACGCCCAGGGGCAGGCCGCGGCCGTCGCGGGGGTCGTCGACGGGGCCGTCTCCGGGGTCCGGGTCGTCAAGGGGTTCGGACAGGAGGAGCAGGAGACCGGCAAGCTGCGGGAGGTCGGGCGGAAGCTGTTCGCCGGGCGACTGCGGGCGATCCGGATGAACTCCCGCTACACCCCCGCCCTCCAGGCCGTGCCCGCGCTCGGCCAGGTCGCGATGCTGGCCCTGGGCGGCTGGCTCGCCACCCGGGGCGAGATCACCCTCGGCACATTCGTCGCGTTCTCCACCTATCTCGCCCAGCTCGTCGGCCCGGTCCGGATGCTCGCCATGGTCCTCACCGTCGGCCAGCAGGCCCGCGCCGGTGTCGAACGCGTCCTGGAACTGATCGACACCGAGCCGACCATGAAGGACGGCACCAAGGAGCTGCCCGCCGACGCCCCGGCGAGCGTCGAGTTCGACGACGTACGGTTCGGCTACGCCGACGGCCGCCCCGTCCTCGACGGGTTCTCGCTGACCATCGAGCCCGGCGAGACCGTCGCCGTCGTCGGCGCGTCCGGCAGCGGCAAGTCCACCGTCTCGCTGCTGCTGCCCCGCTTCTACGACGTGACGCACGGCGCCGTCCTGGTCGGCGGCCACGACGTGCGCGAGCTGACCCAGGAGTCCCTGCGCGCCGCCATCGGCCTCGTGCCGGAGGACAGCTTCCTGTTCTCCGACACCGTCCGCGCCAACATCGCCTACGGGCTCCCCGGCGCCACCCAGGAGCAGATCGAGGAGGCGGCCCGCGCCGCCCAGGCCGACCGGTTCATCGCGGAGCTGCCCGAGGGCTACGACACCAAGGTCGGCGAGCACGGACTCACCCTCTCCGGCGGCCAGCGCCAGCGCGTCGCGCTCGCCCGCGCCATCCTCACCGACCCCCGGCTGCTCCTCCTCGACGACGCCACCTCCGCCGTCGACGCCCGGGTCGAGCACGAGATCCACGAGGCCCTGCGGCAGGTGATGGCCGGGCGCACCACCCTGCTGATCGCCCACCGCCGCTCCACCCTCGGCCTCGCCGACCGCATCGCCGTCCTGGAGAACGGACGGCTCGCCGACATCGGCACCCACGCCGAGCTGGAGAGCCGTTCCGCGCTCTACCGGCGCCTGCTCACCGACCCCGACGAGCTGGGCGGCACCTCGCCCGGACACCGGCCGGCCGCCTCCGCCGACACCACCGCCGAGGACGACCGCGCGCTCCAGGAGGAGCTCGACGCCGAACTCGACGCGGAGTACGACGCGGAACGCGGCATCAGCCCCCGCCTGTGGGTCCGCAAGGACGAACCGCGCGACAACGGCGCGGCCGGCATGCCCGCAACGCCCGAACTGCTCGCCCAGGTCGAGGCGCTGCCACCGGCCACCGACACCCCCGACATCGACGAGCGGCGGGCCGTCCGCTCCGAGGAGTCCTACGGGCTGCGCAGGCTGCTGCGCGGCTTCGGGCTGCCGCTCCTGGTGAGCCTGCTGCTGGTCGCGGTGGACGCGGGCGGCGGGCTGCTGCTGCCGGTGCTGATCCGGCACGGCATCGACCAGGGCGTCACGCAGCTCGCGCTCGGCGCGGTCTGGGCGGCGTCCGCGCTGGCCCTGATCGTCGTGCTCGTGCAGTGGGCGGCCCAGATCGGCGAGACCCGGATGACCGGCCGCACCGGCGAGCGGGTGCTCTACTCGCTCCGGCTGAAGATCTTCGCGCAGCTCCAGCGGCTCGGTCTGGACTACTACGAGCGCGAGCTGACCGGCCGCATCATGACCCGGATGACGACCGACGTGGACGCGCTGTCCACGTTCCTCCAGACCGGTCTGGTCACGGCCTTCGTCTCCGTCGTCACCTTCCTCGGCATCATGGTCGCCCTGCTCGTGCTGGACGTGCAGCTGGCCCTCGTCGTCTTCACGACCCTGCCGGTGCTGGTGATCGGCACGTACTTCTTCCGCCGCAAGAGCGTCCAGGCCTACGAACTGGCCCGGGAACGCATCAGCGTGGTCAACGCCGACCTCCAGGAGTCGGTCTCCGGGCTGCGGATCGTGCAGGCGTTCCGCCGCGAGCACGACGGCGCGCGCCGGTTCGCGGAGCGCAGCGCCCACTACCGCGAGGCCCGGGTCCGGGGGCAGTGGCTGATATCGGTCTACTTCCCGTTCGTGCAGCTGCTGTCGTCGGTGGCCGCCGCGGCCGTGCTGATCGTCGGCGCGGGCCGGGTCGACAACGGCACCCTCACCGCGGGTGCCCTGGTCGCGTACCTGCTGTACATCGATCTGTTCTTCGCCCCGGTGCAGCAGCTCTCCCAGGTCTTCGACGGTTACCAGCAGGCCAGCGTCTCGCTCCGCCGCATCCAGGAGCTGCTGCAGGAGCCGACCTCCACCGGGGCCCCGGACGAACCGCTGGACGTGCCGTCGCTGCGCGGCGAGATCGCCTTCGAGAACGTGTCCTTCGCGTACGGGAGCGGCGACGGCGCCGATGACGGCCACGTCGGAGCCGGTGGTTCCGAGGGCGCCGGGGCCGTCCGGGACGCCGAGGGCGTCGAGGAGGCGCTGTCCGGCATAGATCTGCGGATTCCGGCCGGTCAGACGGTTGCGTTCGTGGGTGAGACCGGGGCCGGCAAGTCCACCCTGGTCAAGCTCGTCGCCCGGTTCTACGACCCGACGGGTGGCCGGGTCACGGCGGACGGCACCGACCTGCGCCGCCTCGACCTCACCGCGTACCGGCACCGGCTGGGGGTCGTGCCGCAGGAGGCGTACCTCTTCGCCGGCACGGTCCGGGACGCCATCGCGTACGGGCGGCCGGAGGCCACCGACGCGGAGGTGGAGGCGGCGGCGCGGGCGGTCGGTGCCCACGACATGATCGCCACCCTGGACGGCGGCTACCTCCACGAGGTCGCCGAGCGGGGCCGCAACCTGTCCGCCGGGCAGCGCCAGCTGATCGCGCTCGCCCGCGCCGAACTCGTCGACCCGGACGTCCTGCTGCTCGACGAGGCGACCGCCTCCCTGGACCTGGCCAGCGAGGCCCTGGTCAACCAGGCGACCGACCGCCTCGCCGGCCGGCGCACCACCCTGGTCGTCGCCCACCGGCTGACCACGGCCGCCCGCGCCGACCGGGTCGTGGTGATGGACCACGGCCGGGTCGTCGAGGACGGCACGCACGACGAACTCCTCGCCGGGGACGGCCACTACGCCGGGCTGTGGCGCACCTTCATAGGGGAGGACGTGGGGGAGGACGAGCCCGCGGGAGTGTGAGCGGGACTCGTCCTCGGTACGGCCGTCGGGTGCGGCTGCGGGTGCCGGCCGCCGCCCTCGGCCGTCACGGCGCCGATGTAGGCGCCGTACTCCCGGCGTGGGGAACGCTGCCGCGCGCGGGCGAAGTGGGCGACCCACTGGTACGCCGGGGTGTGCGCCTCCCGTGCGCCGCCGCCGCGGTGGTCGTCGGCCCTGTCGCAGTCGTCGTGGCCCGCGGTGTCGCCGCGGTGGCCGGGACGGCCGTGGCGGCGGTGGGAGTGAGAAGGGTGGCGGCGATCAGTGCCGGGGCGAGGGCGGGCCGGCCGTGGAGGTGCGAACGGGCCCGCGAAGTGCCCTCTGGAGTACGGAATCGGGGCATGGCGGTGTTCCTGCCCTTCCTGCGACTCTGTCTTGTGGGAGCCATGCTGTGGCGATTCGGTTGCGCGGAGGGGAGAGCGCGTCGGATGCAACCTCCGGACGGACTGCTGCGTCGTACGCATGTATGTATAGATGTCGAGTAAGGGCGCGCGTTTGAGCAGGGGGCGGGCCAGGGGGATGGATCGGGGGTGTGGGTCGCCGATGAGCGCGGGCACGGGTGAGGCCGGGCGGACGCGTGGGGCGGGACGGGCCGGACGGACGGGTGGGGGCACGCTGGTGCGTCTTCTCGTCCTGTCGCTCGCGACCGCCCTCGCGCTGATGCTCACCGGCACCGTCACCGGCAGGGCCGACGCCGCGACGTCCTGTGCCGGGCGCCTGGCGAAGACGGTCCCGTTCAAGACCGGCGAGCTGCGCGTCTACAAGAGCCGCGCCTACGCCTGCGCCGTCGCGATCGCCAAGAAGCCCGGTCCGAAGCGCGTGATGTCCGTGACGATCCAGCCGCGCGGCGGCAGGCCGGTCGTGGACAGCGGCCGGTACGCCAGACAGGCGGGCCCGGTGACGGTCCACGCGCTGAACCGGTGCGTCCGGGCCTCGGCCCTCGTCGAGGGGAAGTCCGGTTCCACGGGCTGGATCCTCTGCTGACGCCCCCAGCCTCTCTTTTCGGTCACCAACTGGGTCTGGCGGCACGGGTGTTGCCCCGCTAGGTTCGCGATGACTGTTGTGAATCCTGGGGAGGGTGCATGCGCAAGGCGCTCAGAGGTGTCCTGTCGCTCGCGGTGCTCGTCGGCACGGTGAGCGCCACCGGGGCCATGGCCGGGGCGGCCACCGCCGCACAGCCGACCACGTCCCGGGCCGCGACCAGCGGCGAGAGTGGTACGAACGCGGATATCAAGGACCGCATTCTGGCCATCCCAGGAATGAGCCTCATCGAGGAGAAGCCGTACGCTGGTTACCGCTACTTCGTCCTCGAATACACCCAGCCGATCGACCACCGGCGCCCGTCCAAGGGAACGTTCCAGCAGCGCCTCACCCTGCTGCACAAGGACACGTCCCGCCCGACCGTCTTCTACACCAGCGGCTACAACGTCTCGACGAACCCGAGCCGTTCCGAGCCGACCCGGATCGTCGACGGCAACCAGGTCTCACTGGAGTACCGGTTCTTCACCCCGTCGCGTCCGTCGCCCGCCGACTGGTCCAAGCTCGACATCCGGCAGGCCGCCGACGACCAGCACCGCATCTTCACCGCCCTCAAGCGGATCTATACCAAGAACTGGCTGACCACCGGCGGTTCGAAGGGCGGCATGACCGCGACGTACTACGAGCGCTTCCACCCGGGGGACATGGACGGCGTCGTCGCGTACGTCGCGCCCAACGACGTGGTGAACAAGGAGGATTCGGCGTACGACCGGTTCTTCGCGAACGTGGGCACCAAGGAGTGCCGCGACCGGCTGAACGGGGTGCAGCGCGAGGCGCTGATCCGCCGCGGACCGCTGGAGGAGAGGTTCCGGGAGTACGCCGAGGCGAACGGCTACACCTTCAGCACCCTCGGCTCGCTCGACCGGGCCTACGAGGCCGTCGTCATGGACTACATCTGGGCGTTCTGGCAGTACAGCCTGCTGGCCGACTGCGACACCGTTCCGGCCGACGCCAAGTCCGCCCCCGACCAGGCGATCTGGGACTCGGTCGACACGATCTCCGGCTTCTCCGCCTACACCGACCAGGGTCTGGAGCGGTACACCCCGTACTACTACCAGGCGGGCACGCAGCTCGGCTCGCCCGACATCAAGCAGCCGTGGCTCGGCGGGCTCAGCCGTTACGGGTACCAGCCGCCGCGTAACTTCGTGCCGCGCGGCATCCCGATGAAGTTCCAGCCGTGGGCGATGCGTGACATCGACACCTGGGTGAAGCACCGCGCCAACCACATGCTCTACGTCTACGGCGAGAACGACCCGTGGGGCGCCGAGCGCTTCCGGCTGGGCGCGGGCGCGCGGGACAGCTACGTGATGACGGTGCCCGGCGGCAACCACGGTTCCAACGTGGCGCAGCTCCCCGAGAACGACCGGGTGAAGGCCACCGCGGCCATCCTGCGCTGGGCGGGTGTCGCCCCGGCCGCCGTGCAGCAGGACCCGGCGCAGGCGAAGCCGCTCGCGAAGTTCGACGCGCGGCTCGACGTCCGGCAGGACGGCCGGGACGTGGTGAACGAGCACGGAGTGCGCCCGTAATCGGTTCGTGTCCGGGGGGAGGGGCCGCGCGCGGCGCGCGACCCCTCCCCCCGGACTTTCCGGGGCCGGTGGGCGGTGCGCGGGGTCCGGCCCCGTGCACCGCCCTCGCACATCGGCGAGGGGCCGGGTGTCAGTACCGCAGCCCGTGGCCGACCGGGTACAGCACCCGCGCCGGATCGTCCGCGCGCTGCACCGGCACCGGCAGGGTGCCGCGCGGGCGGGCGTGCCCGGCGATGACCCGGGCGGCGGCGCGCAGTTCGACGTCGGTCCAGGAGTACGCGGCCAGGCTCGCCGCGAACCCGGTGCCCGCCAGCTGCGCGATGTCGTACGGATTGCGGATCGCGATCGTGATCACCGGGATCCCGGTCGCCGCGAGGGCGCTCACCAGGGTGCGTTGCGAACTGGTCGCGGACACGTTGTACGTCCCCACGATCACCGCGTCCTTGCCCCGGGCGGCGGCCACCGCCTCGTCGATCTTCGCCCGGGTGGGCGCGGTGCCGGTGGACAACGCCGTTGCCGCGAAGCCGAGTTCGGTGAACGCGGTGGCGAGGGTGGTGGTCGGCGGCCCGGTGGTGCCGGACGGGGAGGCCGGGTCGGCGCCGACCACGAGCAGTTTCTTGTGGGAGCGGCGGGAGAGCGGCAGCACCGCGCCGTCGTTGGCGAGCAGGGTGGTGGTGCGCTCGGCGATCCGGTCGGCGGCGGCGAGGTGGGCGCGCGTCCCGACGACCCGGTCCACGTCCTTGTGGCTGACGAACGGGTCGTCGAACAGGCCGAGCTTGGTCTTCAGCCGCAGGATGCGCAGGATCGATTCGTCGATCCGGTCCTCGCTGAGTTCGCCGCTCTTCACGGCCGCCAGGACGGCGTTCCAGGCGACGGCGAGGTTCGGCGGGTTGAGCAACTGGTCGACGCCCGCCTTCAGGGCGAGGACCGGCACGCGTTCGTCGCCGTACTTCGTCCGTACGCCCTCCATGTCGAGTGCGTCGGTCACCACGACCCCGTCGTAGCCGAGTTCCTCGCGCAGGACGCCGGTGAGGATCGGCCGGGACAGGGTCGCCGGGTCCTCGGACGGGTCCAGTGCGGGTACCACGATGTGGGCGGTCATGATCGAGTCGATGTCCGCGGCGATCGCGGCCCGGAACGGCGGCGCGTCCAGCCGCGCCCACTCCTCGCGGGTGTGGGTGATGGCCGGCAGACCGGTGTGGCTGTCGGTGCTGGTGTCGCCGTGGCCCGGGAAGTGCTTGATCGTCGCGGCGACGCCGCCCGTCTGATACCCCTTCACCTGCGCGGCGACCATCCCGGCCACGGACCGCGGGTCGGAGCCGAAGGAGCGCACGCCGATCACCGGGTTGGCCGGGTTGACGTTGACATCGGCGTCCGGCGCGTAGTTCTGGTTGATGCCGAGCGCGGCCAGTTCGGCACCGGCGATGTGCCCGGCCCGGCGCGCGTCGGAGCGCGAACCGCCCGCGCCCAGCGCCATCGCGCCCGGCATCAGCGTGGCGGGCTCGCCCACCCGGCACACGATGCCGTGCTCCTGGTCGGTGGAGACGATGAGCGGCAGGGGAGTGGGCCCGGCGAGCCCGGCGCGCTGGATGCCGTTGGAGAGGTCGGCGATCTGGTGCGGGTCGCGGGTGTTGTGGGCCCAGACGAAGTAGATGATCCCGCCGACGTGGTACTTGGCGATCAGCTCGGCGGCGGTGCGGACCCCGATCTGGGCCAGGTTGGCGTCGATGTCGGCCTGGTCGGGCGCGGTGGCGGAGTGCCCGTACACCCGCATCACGAAGAGCTGCCCGACCTTCTCCTCCAGGCTCATGCGGGAGATGAGCCGCTTGAGGCGCTTGGTGGTGGCGGCCGACCTGTGGTGCCCGGCGGGGTGTCCGCCGCGCGCGGCGGCCTGGGAGCCCGCGGCGGGGGAGGCCACACCGGCGGGGGCGGCGACCCCGCCCGTGACGGCGACCGCGGCGGTGGCGGCGGTGACGGTGAGAAGCGTGCGTCTGGAGGTGCGGTGGGGCACGTGAGCTCCTTCGGCCTTGCTCGGGGATCGGGAACGAGGTGGTGAAAGAAACTTCCAAGGAGCACGGATATCCAGAAAATAACTTCCGGTCAAGGGTCCGGTCCGATACGGGCGATGACACGTGGAGGTGTGGGCGGAAATGCGCAGGGCCCGCCGGTGCCGCGACATGGCTTGGTGCCGAGGCCCGGCGGGGCGCGGACGGGCCCGGACGTCTCGAAGGACTGGCCGGTCCGGTCCCGCGGCGAGTGCTCGGCGCGCGGCCCGTCGTCGCACGGGTGACAATGGTCGTGTTCATCGAGGACCGCGGAACCGGGCGACGCGTGGTCGGCGGCCGATCGATGGAACGGGCGTGACCACGTGACCGCGCCGCGCAGGAGCCCCGCCGAATTCCGGAGGGTGGCGGTGGCGACGATGCGGTAGGTCGGAGAGATGCACGTGGCGGAAGGCGCTGCGGTGTCATTCGGCGCAACCGAGACCGCCCGCCTCAATCAGACGCACTGCTGAGCGGACACACCGCCCAGCGACGACCGGGGTGATCCCGTGACTTCGTGCCCAGGCTGCGGCGCCGAGGTGCCGAGGGGTGTCCGGACCTGCGGGCGCTGCGGCCGACCCCGGAGCGACCGGTTCGACGAGGGCTCCGGCAACCACGACGGCCGTCGGAGCCCCCGGCCGGACCGTCCGCCGCCCCCGCCGGAGGGCCGTCCTGGCCCCCGTCCGGGCAGCGGCGACCGTCCGTCTGCCGAGCCGCCAAGGCGGCGCGGCGCACCGGATTCCCCACCGCCGCCCGTCGGCCCCGTGAGCGTCGTCGAAGGGCAGGTGCACGGCGCCCAGTTCCGGACCGAGCAGCAGCGGGACATCTCCGAGACGGTGTGTACCTTCCGCGTCGAGCGGTACGACGACTCCAGGAACCGCGTCCAGCTCATCCCGGTGGAGATGCGCGGATACCGGCTGGAGGGCTCCATCAGCGACGGCGACTGGGTGCGGGGGACCGGCAGGATGAAATCCGGTACCTTCCACATGACCGAGGTGGAGAACCTCACGACCGGGGCCGGCGTCCGCGCCAAGCGCATTCCCCGGATCGCCCTGGTCTTCGTCTTCGTCTTCTTCGCCCTCATTCTCGCGTTCATGATCTGGGGCGCCGTCCAGATGTTCGGCACCGGCTGAGCCAGGAGCCCGCGACGCCCGTCGAAAGCCTCACCACGCAGGACGTGGACTGAGCGACTCACCACCCCATGCCGGGGGCGGGAGCCGACCTCCTCCTCCGCCTCACGCCAGGCCGAGTGTGGTCCCGTGCTCCTGCAGCGCGGAGACCGCCGCCGTGATCGCGGGCCGCCGGGCCGCCTCCGTACGCCACAGCGCGTACAGCCGCCGTACCGGTACGGGATCCAGCGGCACCGCCACCACGCCCGCGGGCAGTGGCCCGCGCCCCAACCGCGGGATCATCGCCACCCCGAGACCGGCGGCGAGCAGGGCGAGCTGGGTGTGGTTCTCCTCCGCCTGGTGCCGGATGTCCGGCTCGTGACCCGCCGCTCGCAGCGTCCGTACGAGCCAGTCGTGGCACACCCTTCCCGGCGGCTGGCAGATCCACCGCTCCTTCGCCAGCTCCTCGCGCCGCACCGCGTCCCGCCCCGCGAGCCGGTGGCCCTCGGGAACCAGCAGATCGCACCGGTCGCCGCCGATCACCGCCTGTGCCACGCCCTCCGGGGCGGGCAGCGGCGCGATGTCCCAGTCGTGCGCGACCGCCAGATCGATCACGCCCTTGGCCACCAGGTCGACCGAGAGATGCGGATCGACCTCGGTCAGCCGGACCTCCAGCGCCGGATGGTCCCGTTCCAGCCCGGCCAGCACACCGGGCAGCAGCCCGCGCGCCGCCGACGCGAACGCGCCGATCGACAGCCGTCCCGTCGGCAGCCCCCGGCGCTCCTCCAGTGTGGTCTCCGCCTGTTCCACGATCGCCAGCAGCCGCTGGGCCGTCGCGGCGAGGTGGAGCGCCTCCTCGGTCAGCGCGACGCCGCGCCCGCGGCGTTCGAGGAGGGTGGTACGGGTTTCCCGCTCCAGCTTGGTGATCTGCTGCGAGACCGCCGACGGGGTGTATCCGAGCGCGGCGGCGGCGCCCGCGACGGAGCCGTGGACGGAGACCGCGTGCAGCGCGCGCAGCCGGGAAAGATCGAGCACCGCGGCCTCCGGGGTTCTCGCCGATTCATCGGGGGCTGATCGGTACCGGGTTCGGTGGTCGGGTTCGGTGGTCGGTACCGCATTCATCAGCGTTGCTCAATTCCACCATGAAGGAATCAGCGCTGGTGCTACATGGTCGGCACGGGTGATCCTCGGTGCATGCGTCCCCTCCACATAGCCCTGGCGGCCCTGGTCGCCGCCGTCTGGGGTGTGAACTTCGTCGTCATCGAAGTCGGCCTCGGGCACTTCCCGCCGCTGTTGTTCTCCGCCCTGCGCTTCCTGGTCGCCGCGCTGCCCGCGGTCTTCTTCGTCGGCCGGCCCAAGGTCGCCTGGAAGTGGATCGTGGGCGTGGGCCTGGTCCTCGGCGTGGCCAAGTTCGGGCTCCTCTTCATCGGCATGGACCGCGGCATGCCCGCCGGTCTCTCCTCGCTCGTGCTCCAGGTCCAGGCGGTGTTCACGGCCCTCTTCGCGGCACTGGCGCTCGGTGAACGGCCGGGGAGGGTAAGGATGCTGGGCATGGCCGTGGCGCTCGCGGGCATCGGAGTGGCGGCGGTCGACGAGGGGACGAGCGGACCGGTGCTCGCCTTCGTCCTGGTGATCGTGGCGGCCGCCTGCTGGGGCGTGTCCAACGTGCTGACCCGCAAGGCGGCCCCGCCCGACTCCCTCAACTTCATGGTCTGGGTCTCCACCGTGCCGGTCCTGCCGCTGCTCGGCCTCTCCCTCGTCTTCGAGGGCTGGGACCGCGACGCCGCCGCGCTGGCCGCGCTCGACTGGAGCGGCGTCGGAATCATCGTCTACGTCGCGTGGATCACCACCGTCTTCGGCTTCGGCGCCTGGGGCTACCTGCTGCGCCAGCACCCGGCGTCGTCGGTGGCCCCGTTCACCCTGCTGGTGCCCGTCTTCGGGATGTCCTCGGCCGCACTGCTGCTGGGCGAGTCGGTGAGCCCGCTGCGGTGGTGCGCGGCTGCGCTGCTGGTGGGCGGAGTGGCCCTCACCTCGCTCGCCGGGACGCGGCGGGGGCGTGCGGCGTCGGGGCCGGAGTCGAAGCAGGCGTCGACGGGGCCCGAGCCGACGGCGGCGGTGGAGGGTGTGGACGCTGGGCCGGGCCGGGAATCTCCGGTGTCTCGTGTCGTCTGACTTCGCCAGGTGCGGTCGTCCTCGCTGAGGCGGACATCGTCACTTCGTCTTGTGGCCGTCATGGTCTCGCGCATGACATCCCCTCGACCGTTCGCCCTGTGCGGCGAGCAGCACGAGTTGCTCAGCCGACGAGCCAACACGCTCCCGTCGGGCGGGAGCTCGGACCCCGCCCCCGGTACCGGAACGCCCCCGCCCGCGCGGAAACGCACAGCGCGGCCAGCCCGTCCCGCGCGCGCCGGTCTGGCCACCCACGCATGCGCGGAGGCCATCTACACAGGGGGACCCACAAGGCAGCCGACCGAATCCAGAGCGAGGTGCCAAGGGAAGGTTGCGGGCTCACCACGCTTCGGAGGGTGCGACTCGTACCCATCCGGCCCGTCGAGAAGGACTACGCCTTGCGCCCGCAGGTCCGCGATGCTGCGGGCCACCGCCGGCTGGCTTCCCTGCGCCTGGTTGAAGTAAGGCATGGCCACCACCGGAACCCCCAGGTGCACGCCCTCGGAGACCAGCCCCAACGCCAGGGTGTCCGCGATTCCGGCACCCCACTTGTTCAGGCTCGTGCAGGACAACGGGGCCACGAGCATGGCGTCCGCCTTCGGTAGCGCGTCCCGCTCCCCAGGCAATTTGTACTGCGACCGCACTCGATGCCCCGTCAGCGCTTCCAGCTCACCGAGGCGCGGTTCCCACCAGCGGGCAGCCGACGGTGTCAGGACCAGGCAGGTGTCCCATCCTCGTGCCTGCGCCAGGCCCACTCCCTTGTCGACGTATTCGGTGGGGCCGGCCGCACAGGCAATGAGATACAGCACTCTCGTCATGCCTGGAGTCCACATCGGGCGGCCAGCGCGCGCAACTCGCCGCTTGGGAGGGGCGTTGCGGCAAGAACGTCCTTCACCAGCGCCATGGTGCCGGGCCTCCCCCGGAACTCTTCAGGGGCAAGCCTGGCAGCCTGAACGAGAGAGGCCACGGCAGCCTCTCTCTTCCGTGTCAAGAGTTGAGCGCGGGCCAGAGTGATGAGGTGCCCGGCCCGACGTTCATTCCTCAGCTTTCGTACATCCGCATCGGTCACGGCCTCCGCGGCGTCCAATGCCGACCAGCCGTCCTCGAAACGGGCCAGGACGTCCACCCGGTGCAGCGCGACGTTCGTCGGGCCGAAGTTCGTCCAGTCCATGTTCAAGTCCGCGCCCTGCTGGTCGGCCACTTCGCCGGCCTGATCGACGTGCTCGATGGCGGCCCGGACCCTGGATGCCGTTCGTTCCTGGGCGGACGCGCTGACCGCGGCCGACAGATACAGCATGCCGAGGGTCGACAGACCGAGCGGTCCGGCCGTTGACAGATCGTCCTGGAGGCGCCGCGCCGCCGCTACGGCGAAGCTGACGGCTGCTGCGGACTGCCCCTGGGAGGCAAGGGACTTGGCGACCCGACGGGATGCGGCACCGATGGTCACCGCATCCCCGGACTGTTCTGCCGCAGCCAGGGCCCGGTCTGCGACGACCGCAGCCTGCACGGCTGTCGCCGGTCCGTACTTGTGGAGGAAGCTCGTTGTCAGTTGCAGTACTCGGGAGTGGAGGGCGTGTGCTCCCGCTGCCTCGTCGCCTGCGCGGGCGGCCGTACGGCCAGAGCCGACGACGAGGGCGGGAAGCTCGCGGCCGAGCGCCAGGTAATGGCAAGCCTGGAACGCTTCACAGCAGTAGACGAGACGCTGGCGCAACTCGTCGAGCGGCAGCGGAGGAGTGTCGTCCTCCGCACCGCTGTACAGCACGTCGATGACAGCCGCGGCTTCTGCCGACGGCTGGCCGGGAGTCGCGGCCGGTGAAGGAGTGTCGGTCAAGAGTTGTTCCAGGGGGATCCGCAGTACTTCGGCCGCCTTCACGACCACCGACAGGCGCGGATCCTGCTGCCGTTGACCGCCCTCCAGATCTTGCACCCATCTATGGGTTTGTCCCATCAGCCGCCCGAAGTCGGTTTGTGTGAGGCCACGACGCTCTCGCCAGTAGGCGATGCGGCGACCGATGCGACCAGCGTTCATCAAGGTCTCCCGAACAGCGCACGCACTTTGCGTGCCCATCACGGTTGTACCGCGCCCTACGGTGCGGGCAGAGGAGATCCGCAGAAGTCTGCGCCCAATGAGTATCGAGAGGAACCAGGGGTCGACGTGGTGATGACGATCAAGGTGTACGAGGTCGACCGGCACGGCCGGACGCGCGTGATCCGTCCGAAGGCCGAAGTCGTTCCGGCCAGGACTGTGGCCCTGTCGACCGCGCTCCCGCCGTGCCGGTGCGACCAGTGCAAGGGGGTGCGATGACCACGCGGCCCGCGCAGTCGAAGCCGCCCGTGCGGCCCGGCTTCGGCTGGTGCCACTGGCACAAGGGTCCGTCCGGGACCGCGGTTCTGGTCGACGTCATCGAGCAGGGCTCCGGCCCCGGGATCGGCCTGTACGCGTGCGCCCCGTGCCGGGAACAGCGCCGCATTCACCCATACGGCGAGCAGCCGTGATTGCGCCCGCACCGGCCACCCGGGAAGCGCTCGCGCCCGCGTGCCGGATCGGCGAGCACGGGGAGTGTCCGGGCCGGGTGTCACCCGTCGGACGGGGGGCTCCGGAGTGGGAGGTGCCCATTGAGACGCGGTGGTGCGCATGCCCCTGCCACCGCGTCGGATGACACCGTTGAGAGGAAACGGGGGTGCCTGCTGCGTCCCAGGTGCGGCCGGCCCGGCTCGGCGTGGGGGCGTCCGTTCCGGCTGGCACACCGAAACGGGGTAGGAACCGCCCGGCCCGCGACGAGGGTGGACAACGGGCGGGTGCGTGGTCAGGGGATCGGTTGCATCTCGTCGGGCAAGTCGACCACCGTCGAGGTCATCCGCCTCAGGAGCACTCGCGGCCCGATGGGGCCGTCTGCCGGTGCGGTCGAGACCAGGTGCCGTGCTCTGTCGATCACTTCATCGATCGGGCCCGACCCCGCAACGAAATCGGGCACTGTCGCGACGAGTTGCATGAGCGCGCCGCGGGTTCGGCACAGGAGTACGGCGACCTCGGCCTGGCCAGGGAGGCGCTGCTCTTCGAGAATCTGCTCCAGATCCTCGAAGATGCCGATCAACACTGTTTCGGACAGAGGCCACCTGCGCAGCCCCGGCAAGCACCCGCTCCACGGTTTCCGTGCTGTTGTCGATCTCGGCTGCATCGACCTCAACGCCCACACCGTGTGGGCCTTGCTCGCCTCTCGCCGTGGCCTTCTCACCGCCGACCCCCACTTGAACCGGCTCCTCGTCGACCGGGTCGCGGTCCTTCTGGACAGCAGCGCGATCTCCTCTCAAACCAGGCGGGAGTTGGAATCCGTGCATTACGGTCTGACCCTGCACATCTGATCAACTCCACCGGAGGGGACGCCATGACGGACGCTGGCAGCACCAACCACGACACGGGGACAACTGGCTACCTGCTGGAGATGGGCGCCCTGAAGCGAGGAAAGCGCAGCGGCTGGTGGATTGCGGGTGTCAAGGACCCGGAGACGATCGCCGAGCACTCCTGGCGCACTGCGGTCGTCGGCTCCGTCCTGGCCATGATGGAGGGCGCCGATCCTGCCAAGGTCGCCCTCTTGTGCACCTTCCACGACACGCAGGAGACCCGTGTCGGCGACATCCCGTGGATCGGCCGTCGGTACATCAACGTGGCCAAGAACGAGGACGTCACAGCCGATCAAGTCGCCGACGCACACCCTGTTGTCGCCAACGGCATCAAGGCCATCGTCGACGAATACGAGAACAGCGACTCTCTCGAAGTACTGGTCGCCCACGACGCCGACAAGCTGGAGTGCATGATTCAGGGGCTGGAATACCTCCAGCAGGGCTACCCGGCGGCACAGGAGTGGGTGGACTCCACCAGGGCGAAACTCAAGACGCCTTCTGCTCTCGCACTTGCCGAGGCTGCGCAGACGATGTCCCTCGCGGAGTGGCAGCGCACCTACCTCCGGTAGGGCCTCACGTCCCTCGATTCAACGGGCGGTGTCGGCGGCGTTCCCTGTTCGGGACGCCGCCGACCAGGCGAAGGCCACGCCCCGCTCGGCAGCCGCATCCTGGCGAGGTCCGAACACGCGGCGGCACCGCGGGTGGGAGACCGGCCCCTCGTTCCTCGCAGCCCGGCAAGCCGTCGCTCCCGCGCGGATCTGCCGCGGCGCCCTACCGCCCCGCCGCCCCCAACCGCAGCAGGTGTTCCCGTCCGGCGGCCAGCAGGTCCGGCAGTTCCGCCGCAGCCGGGTGCCACCGCTTCTCGTACTCCCAGCAGACCCAGCCGTCCCAGGCGTCCCCGCCGAGCGCGTCCAGAGAGGCGGCCAGCGGCAGTACCCCGGCGCCGAGCGGCAGCGGCGTCGGGTCGTCCGCCGAGGCGATGTCCTTGACCTGTACGTAGCCCAGGTACGGGGCCAGCACCGCATGGCTGGCGGCCGGGTCCTCGTTCGCGAGCCAGGTGTGCATGACGTCCCACAGCGCGCCGATCCGCCGGTGGCCGACCGTGCCGACGACCCGGGCCACGTCGGCGCCCGCCCGGTGCGAGTCATGGGTTTCGAGCAGAACGCGCACGCCCAGGTCCTCGGCGTGCGGCGCGGCGGCGGCCAGCCTCCGGGCGGCCGTCTCGTCGGCCGTCGCGGGGTCCTGGCCGCCGGCGCCCGGGAAGACCCGTACGTTCTGCGCGCCCAGGTCGTGGGCCAGCTCCACCAGGGCGGCGATCTCGTCCAGCACGGGCCCGTCGTCGCCCTCGGCCGCGACCCGGGCGTACCCGGCGACGGTCAGGATCTCGACGCCGTGCTTCTCGAACTCCTTGGCAACGGCGGCCCGTTCGGAGGCCGAGAGGCCCGGGTGCGCCGGCTCCTCCGGGTGGGCGCGCAGCTCAACGCCCTGGTAGCCGTGTTCGGCGGCGAGCCGGACCACATCGGCCATCGGCATGCCCGGCACCCCGAGGGTCGAGAAAGCGAGCTTCACTGCGTGGTCCTTCCGTCGTCGCCGTTCGTCGCTGCTCCGCCAGGCTCCCGGAGGCTCGGCACGGCTCCTGGCGGAGGCTCAGCACGGCTCTCGGAGCAGCTGCTCCAGACTACCCAGCAGCCGCAGCGCGTCCGCCCGCTGACGGGTGTCCAGCCGGCCGCCCGCGCCCGGCGTCCCGGTATCGGCCGGCGCGTACGCCACCACCCGCAGTGCCGCGGCGGCCTGCCGGGCGAACATCGCGAGCAGGTCCAGTTCCCGCAGGTCCGTACGGGCGCACGGCGACGGGTCGAGCACCTCCAGCACGCCGAGCACCCGGCCGTCGCTGATCAGCGGGGCCGCCATCAGCGCGCTCGGCACGTACTCGGTGGACTCGGCGAGCGACCGGTCGAAGGACGGGTCGGCATTGAGGTCGTCCACCACCATCGGCTCGCCCGAGGTCGCCACCCAGCCCGCGATCCCACGCCCGGCCGGGAAGCGGCGGCCCACCAGGAACTCCTCGCCCTGTCCGGAGACCGCCTGGAACACCAGCTCGTCGGCCTCCTCGTCCAGCAGGAAGACCGAGCTCGCCGCCGCGCCGAAGATCGCCCGCGCCACGTCGACGACGGACTGGAGGAGTTCGCGTCGGGCCGCGGTTACCGCCGGGAGCGTCTCCTGGGCCGTTCCCGGAGTCGCTGACGTCACTGACGCTGATTCGGTTCTCGGAGTCATCAGACCTCTCCTGCCGGATCGGAGGGCCGCGGGCCGAACCGCACGTTCGCCGCGGAGAGATAAAGAGCGTTCTTGAGCTGGAAGGCCGTCATCCTGGGGTGTGCCGACAGGAGACGCGTGCACAGCCCGCTGATGTACGGGGTCGCGAAGCTGTTCCCGGTGGTACGGATCGACGTGCCGCCCAGCCAGGGCACCGACACGTTCTGGCCGGGGGCGAAGAACTCCACCGGCGGTTCGGGGTTGTAGAGGTGCAGATCCGGGTCGTCCTCCTGGTGGCTGCCCACCGAGATCACCGACGCGAACCGCCACGGATAGCTCTCCACCGGGCTGTTGTGCGCCGAGGCGACGACGACCGAGCGGCTGAAGTAGGCGTGGTCGGCGAGCGCGTGCAGCTCCTGGGCGAACCGGGCGCGGGTGGTGGACAACGACAGGTTCACCACGTCGAAGCCCTGTTCGACCGCCCACCGCAGCCCGGCGAGCAGGACGTCCCCGGTGCCGGAGAACCGTTCTCCCAGGACCCGGACGCTGTACAGCTCGCACTCCGGGGCGGTCCGGCGGATGATCCCCGCGCACGCGGTGCCGTGCCCGCAGGTGTCCCCGGTGTCGGTCTCCCTGACCTCGGTGTCGCCGGTCTCCGGGTCCTTGACCACCACCCAGGAACCGGCCACCGGCCCGATCCCCGGGTGGTCGCGCTCGACCCCGGAGTCCACCACGCAGACCCGCACACCCCGCCCGGTGCCAGGCACGCGGCCGCCGTCGCCACCGCCGTCGCCGGGCCGGGGACCGGGGTCGGCCCGCACCACCACGTCGTCGGGGCCGCGCCCCCGCAGACTCCACGTCAGCCCCGCGTTGGGCGAGGGGGCGTGTGCCGGGGCCGGTCGAGATGCCGGTGCGGGTACGGGTGCCTGTCCCGGTCCTGGTCCGGGGGCCGTGTCCGTGGTCGTCATCCTCAGCTCTTCTCCGTCGTGGCCGCCGCCGGTCCCGCGGCGAGCCGCGCCGCCCACCGCTCGCCCGGCAGATGTCCCTTCTCCGCGAACCGTTCCCGGGCCTCCCGCGCCGCCGCCGCTGCCCCGTCCGGATCGTCCAGCAGCGCCAGCGTCCGCGCCCGGTCCAGCGACGCGGTGGCCCGCACCAGCGGCGAGTCGGTCAGCAGGGCGTCCTGTACGGCGCGGTCCGCGCGGCGCAGGGCCGCTTCCCGCTCCCCGGCCTCCGCCGCCAGCCGGGCACGCAGCCCGGCGAGGTCCACCCGGTCCGCGTGCGGCAGCGTCCGGGGCGCCCCGACCTCTTCGAGCCACGGACCGGCGGCGTCCGGCCGGCCGTCGTCGAGCAGCAGCCGCGCCGCCTCCAGCGCGATGGCCGGCCGCATGGACCGGGCCCCGGCGCGCGCCGCCGCGCGGTCCGCCCGGACGAGCAGGCCCAGGGCCGGATCGGTGTGTCCGAGCAGCGCCTCGACCGTCGCCCGGAACACCGGGATGAAGACCTCCGCCTCCGCATAGCCCAGGTCCTCGGCCAGTTGTTCCGCCTCGGCCAGGCACTCCCCGGCCCGGTCCGCCCGGCCGTGCAGCGCGTGGAGCACGGCCAGCGGACAGTTCAGCGTGGTGCGTACGGCGGGCCGTCCGGCCCCGTGCGCGGCGAGGAGGTCCCCGCAGCGCGCCACCGCGACCGCTACCGGCTCCGGGCCCCGCCACAACGAGATCCCGATGGCGCCGAGCGCCGCCGCCCGTTCCGGTTCGGCCTCGGCCCGCACCGCGTGGTCCAGGGCCAGCGTCAGATCGCGGTCGGCCTCCTCGTGCCGTCCGGCCCGCTGCAGCTGTTGTGCCAGCCGCAGCCGGGCCCGCGCCTGGCCGACGGAGTCGCCCGCGGACTCGAAGAGCGGCAGTACCGCGCGAGCGGCCGAGGACACGCTCACCGCGCCCGGGGCCAGCGACGCCAGCGCGAGCCTGGCGTGCGCGGCCTCCACCGGAGCCGCCTCGATGGTCAGAACCTGCCTCAACACGCGCTCACCCTCCTCCGGGTGACCGAGCGCCAGCCGTACCTCGCCGAGTCGACGCAGCGCCGGTGCCGCGGCGGGGTCGCCCGGCGGATGCAGCGCCACGGCCCGCTCCAGCAGCCCCTGCGCCCAGTGCAGATCGGAACGGGCCAGCGCCTGCGCCCCCGCCGACGCGAGCGCGGACGCGGCCCGGATCCGCAGGGCATCGGCCCGGCCGTCGGCCAGACCGAGTTCGGTGCGGTACCGGTGCGCCCGCTCCAGATGACCGCCCACCGCCGCCTCGCCCGCAGCCGTCACACTGGGCAGTTCGGCCGCCCAGGCGTGCCGTTCCGCCTTGGCTCGCTTGGACAACGAGGCGTACGCGACCTCCTGGACCAGGCCACTGCTGAACCGGTGCCGTCCCGCGTCCGGATCGCCGCCCGGCGCGATCTCCACGAGACGGCGCCGCCGCAGCCGGGCCAGCGCCCGAGTCACCCGGATCCGGTCGTCGTCCTCCGGAACCGATGGCCCCTCCTCCAGCGGGGGGCGGAAGGCGGGGGAGGATTCGGGGGTGCCGGAGGCATGGTCGGGGTGCTCGTACGGGTCGTACAGGCCGTACCGGTCCACGGTCTCCGCCGCGCGCGCGGCCCGGGTCAGCCGGACGAGTTCGGGCGCGGTGAAGTCCCGGCCGAGGACCGCGGCCAGGTCGAGGGTGGCGCGTTCGGTGCGCTCCAGCGCGCCGATCCGGGCACCGAGCAGCGCCTGCAGGGTCGGCGGAAGCGCCGGTTCGCCGGTGGTACGGGGGCCCGGGGGCGGGGCCGGCCGGTCCGGCCCGGCGGGGATCAGCAGCTGTTCCAGATACAGCGGATTGCCCTCGGCGCGGTCGTACAGGTCGTGGCTGTGGAGGTCGTGCGTGTGCGTGGCGTGCCCGTGGGGCTCGTGTGTGTGCGCGGAGTGCCCGTGCGTCTCGTGCCCGTAGGGGCCGTGGTCGTCCGGGGCGCGGTCGCGGTGGACGTGGTCGTGCGGGAGGTGGTCGCACGGGGTGCGGTCGTGCGCGGCGTGGTCGTGCGGGAGGTGGTCGCACGGGGTGCGGTCGTGCGCGGCGTGGTCGTGCGGGGTGTCCCCGCCGGCCGTTCCGGTCGTGTCGGTCGTATCAGCCGCCCCGGTCGCGTTCGCCGCCCCGGCCGTGTCCGCGGTCGCGGATGCGTTGGCCGTTCTGGCCGTGTCCGCAGTCGCGCTTGCGGCCGCGCCCGCCGTTCCGGTCAGTGCGCGGACCAGCAGGGCCGCCTCCGCACGGGACAGACCGGCGAGCGGCAGGACCTGCGCCGGGTGCGCGGGGGGATCGGTGGCGGGCGGGGGCCCGTCCGGGCGGCCCGGGCACACCATGAGCACGCCCGCCCGGCCGAGCGGTCCGGCCAGCCGGTCCACCGTCCGCACCAGCAGTGGCTCGGCCCAGTGCCAGTCGTCGATGACCAGCACCACCGGGAGCCGTCCCGCGGCCCTGCCCAGCACGGTGATCAGCGCGGCGCACATGTCCTCGAACGGGGCGTTGGGCGTGCCGTCGTGCAGCAGACCGCCCCGCAGCACCGCCCGCGCGTCCGCCACTGCCGCCCTCGCCCGCCCGGCCGCCGCTCCGAGGGCCTCCCGTGCGTCGGGGGAGCCCAGTGCCTCCCGCACCGCGTCGGCCAGCGGGGTCAGGGTGCCGTGGTCGCCGTAGCTGCGGCAGCGCCCGGTACCGATGACCGGCCGTCCCGGCCCGGCGAGCCCGGCCAGCCACTCGCGCGCCAGCCTGGTCTTGCCGATCCCGGCGTCGCCGACGAGGCGGACCAGCCCCGGGCCGGAGCCGTGGGCCGTCCGGTCCAGGGCCTCGTCCAGCGTCGCCCGTTCCCCGGCCCGGCCGATGAACGGCACATCGAAGCGGCGCAGCAGCTCGGGGTCGTCGGCGCCGAGCGCGATCAGGCGGTACGCGGTCACCCGGTCGCTCTTGCCCTTGAGCCGCAGCGGGCCGACCTCCTCGACGACCACGGTCGGCCCGGCGGCCTCCAGGGTCTGCGGGCCGATGAGGATTTCGTCGGTGGCGGCGTTCTGCTCCAGCCGGGCGGCCACGTTCACGGTCTCGCCCGAGACCAGTGCCTGCCGGGCGCCGGCATCGGAACCCGCCACGACCGTACCGGTGTTGACGCCGATCCGGATGCTGAGCCGGATGCCCAGCGCGGCCTCCAGATCGGTGTTGAGATCGGCCAGCGCCTCGCGCATGCCGAGGGCCGCGGCCAGTGCCCGCCGCGCGTCGTCCTCGCGCATCACCGGCACTCCGAACACGGCCATCACGGCGTCGCCGATGAACTTCTCCGGGGTGCCGCCGTGCGCCTCGATCCGTTCGCTCATGACGGCGAAATAGCGCAGGGTGACGCTTCGCAGGGTCTCCGGGTCGAGTTGCCCGGACAGCGCCGTCGAACCCACCAGATCGCAGAAGACCGCGGTGACCAGCTTGCGTTCGTCCTCCGGTGGCGCGGCCGCGGCGGGTGCCGGGCACGGGGTGCCGCAGGACGGGCAGAACCGTGCGTCGGCGGGCAGTTCGTGCCGGCACGAGGTGCAGTTCATCGGCGCTTCCTCTCTGCTCGTCTCTGCTTGTCCGTGCTTGTTTCTGCCTCTCTCCACCGGAACCGGTGGGACCGGTGCTGATGGGCCCGGAACCCGACGGGATCGGGGTCGGCCGGACCGGTGCCGGTGGGACCGGGGCCGGCGGGATCGGGGTCGGCCGGACCGGTGCCGGTGGGACCGGGGCCGGCGGGCCAGGTGGGCTCCGGCACCGGCACCGGCACCGGTCGCGGCACTAGAACAGCGCGCCGCCCGCGATCTCGCCGTGCGCCTCCACTTCGGGTCCGACGGCGTCCAGCCGGGACTTGATGTCGAGCAGCACGGTGAGTTCCTCCGGCGCGAGGTCGTTCAGTACCCGGCGCTGTTCATCGGTGAGCAGATCGACGGCGAACCCGGCGCCGTACAGCACGGCGAGCCGGTCCGGTGGTTCGGTCATGACGGGCCTCCCATCGAGACGGACCGTCCGGCCCCCCGCACCGGACGGTCCGATGCGGCGCGCCCGAGCCGGACGAACAACTGGGTGAGCGCGTCGGTGGTGTGCAGGGCGCTGACGGCGACCGCGGTCTCCTGGCCCCGCGACAGCGGCAGCCGGTCGAGCAGCCCGTGCAGTTCGGCGGAGTGGCCGTCGTCGAGGCGCGCGTGCTCGTGCACGGTACGGAAGGCGGGGGCGGGCAGCCCGGTCAGCCGGGCCAGCCGGGGCGCGAGTCCGGCGGCGGGGGCGTGGCCCTCCAGCACGGCGATGTAACCGAGCAGCGCCACCGGGTGGTGGTGCTCGATCCAGTAGTACTGGGCGC
The DNA here is from genome assembly GCF_042892615.1 of Streptomyces sp. NPDC001750. NCBI lineage: Bacteria > Bacillati > Actinomycetota > Actinomycetes > Kitasatosporales > Streptomycetaceae > Streptomyces > Streptomyces sp. NPDC001750. Next base: position 285,614 of record NZ_JBIAUE010000007.1, read on the forward strand.
CCGCCAGCGAGGCGACGAGCGGATCGGGCATCCGGTCCACCGCGTCCCGGGGGTCGGCGCCGGCCGCCGCCAGGTCCTCCAGCAGCCAGGCGTCGTGCTCCGCCTCCTCCCGGATGTGACCGTCCAGATAGGGGACGAGCGAGGCGCTCAGCGGATCGCCGTACCGCCCCAGCAGCGCGGCCCGTTCGGCGGCACGTTCCATCAGTGGTACGGAGGCGCGGATTACCGCGTGCATCGTGCTCAGGTACGCCCGATAGCGGGGCAACAGGCCATCGGCACGCCACAGTCCGGCCAGGGCCGTCCGCAACGCCGGTTCGGCGAAGGCGAGTTTGACGCGCAGTCGCTCGGATGCCGACAGCCGGTCGGCTGCCGACGGGCCCTCGGAGGCGGACGGCCGCTCGGAGACGGACGGGGTGGTCGGTTCGACGGCACTCATGTCCGGGTGCCTCCCGTCACCGGGTACGGAGCCGGGTGCGTGGCCGCCGGTGACGGAGCCGGATACGGAGCCCGGTCGGGGGTCCGCTCGCCGCCGCCCGGGGCCGCCACCAGGTCGGCGTACGCGGCGCAGCCGTGGCGCCGTACCAGGGCCGCCGGCCCCTGTGCGTGCTGTTGCCGGGCCGCGGTCAGGTCCAGCAGCGCGCCCGCGGCGCCCGATGCCAGGGCCTCGGCCGCCGCGACCACCTCCGGCCGCCGGCCCAGCGCCCGGCAGTCCCCGCAGTAGGAACCGGCCGGGGCGCCCGACGCCCACCGCTGTCGCAGGTGGGCAGGGCCGACCGTGCGGACCAGCCGGAGCAGCGGCGAGCCGAGGGTCCGCGCCCGTACGGAGGCCCAGTCGTCCTCCGCCACATGACCGAGCCGCAGATGGGACGGGGCGGGGCGGCGGTCCACGGTGTCCTGGTTGCAGCAGGCCAGGACCGTCCCGTCGAAGGCGACCACCGGCCAGGCGGCCATCGCGCACGGCAGCGCGCCCCCGCCGCCCGGTTCGTCACGGGCGGCGGGGGCGGTACGCGCCGGGCGGGCCCAGGACGCCGCACGGCCGAACGGCCGCACCTCGTTGACCAGGGACGGCACCGTACCGCCGAACGTCCGCTCTATGTCCGCGGTCACGTCCGCGAGATAGGGGTCGTCCTCCCCGGCCCCGGTCAGGTGGAAACTGATCGCGACGCCCAGCTCGCGGATCTCGCGCATCGCCTGGAACACCGCGTCCCGGGGCACCTCCCGCTCGTGGTGCAGGTCGAGGCTGGCGGAGAAGTGGTCGAGCGTGCGCACCGCCCGCCGCACCGGTTCCGGAAGCCCGCCCGGGCGGGCGAAGAACATTCCGCTGAGCAGCGCGGTCCGGGTCCCGACGGTCCGCGCGGTACGGGCGAGCGCGGCCACCAGGCGCGGCCGGAGCAGTGGTTCACCACCGGTCAGCATCATCACCTCGGGCCGGTCCGCGGCGGTGAACGAGGAGACGAACCGTTCCAGCGCCTCTGCCCCCGGTTCCTCCCGTACCTCCGGCGCGGAGCCGGTGGAGCAGTGGGCGCAGCGCAACGGGCAGCGCCGGGTCAGGGTGACCAGTACTCCGCCGGCCGGGACCGGCCGCAGTCCGATGAGTTCGGCGAGTTCCATCCGGCCGTCTCCTTCGGGCGTAGAGGGCGTCTCCGCGCGCGTGTCGTGCGGGAGGTACGTGCGGGAGCTACTCGATGTGCGGGAGGTACTGGGCGTGCGGAACATGCGGGAGGTGCGGAACATGCGGGAGGTGCGGGAGGTGCGGCGCGTGGTGGCCGTGCGCGTACACAGCCTCCGGCCGGACGGTTCGGCACCGGTCCGGAACCGGCCCGGAACCGGTATGGCCGCAGGCCGGACGCCGTCCGGCGGGTCGCCGCCCGGCCATGTGGGCGCCCCCGTACCGCTGTCCGCCCCCTTACGTCGTCCGTCCATCCCCGGTGAGCAGCCGCGATACCGCCCCCATACCGGCGTCGAGCCGTTTGCCAGGCCGGGGCTCCTAACTTTCTGGTCAGCGGCAGGCACCCGCCGGCCGCACCGGAAGGACCGGGCCTCGCCCGGGACGACCGGAGATGACCGCGATAGACGAGTGGACGGAGACCACCATGTCCGAGAACACCAAGCCCGTCGCCGACGACAACAACGAGACCCCCGAGGTCGAGGCGCACTCCGTGCTGGACCTCCAGGAGACCGCCGTCAACCACGAGCGCGAGATCGACGGCAGCTGCGTCAGCACCGTGAGCCTCGTTCTGTCGGAGCAGTAAGGGCTGATGACCGGGCCGCGGCGCCACCCGGGGAAGGAACGTCTTCCCTCAGTGGCGCCCGGCCGGCCGAAACGGGGCGGCTCCGTGTCACGGAGACCGCCCCGCCTCGATTTCCCGGGCCGGCCGCCCGTTTCACCGGGTCCCCGCCCCCTCGCCAGGCCGTTGCCTTCGCCGGGCCACCGGCCGAGCCCTGTCCCCGAATTCACCGACCGGGAGCCGACGATGGCCGCCACGCTACGAACCAACCGGGACTTCCGACTGCTGTGGATGAGCGGCCTCTTCGCCGTTCTCGGCACCCAGATGACCGCTCTGGCCCTGCCTCTCCTCGTGCTCCGCGAGACCGGATCGGCCATGCAGGCCGGTGCGATCAGCACGGTGTCCGTCACCGCGGTCCTGATCACCATGCTTCCCGGCGGGGTGATGGCCGACCGGGTGGAGCGCCGCAGGCTGATGCGCGTGTGCGACCTGGGCAGCTTCTGTGTCGTCGGCGCCCTCGTCGTGGCCGTGTGGACCGGGCACGTCCCGCTGCCGCTGGTGCTGCTGGTCGCGGGCGCGGGCGCCGTCATCGGCAGCCTCTACGGGCCCGCCGCCTTCGGGCTGATGCGGAGCGTCGTACCCCCGGAGGACATGGGGACCGCGACCGCCCGCCTCCAGGCCCGTACCGCCACCGCGCGGCTGGTGGGGCCGATGGTCGGGGGCGCCCTGTTCGGACTGCACCCGGTCCTGCCGTTCCTCGCCGAGGCCATCGGGCTGCTTCTGTCCACGATCTGCGTGGCCCTGGTACGCACCCGGTCCAGGTCCGAGACCAGGGCCGGATCGGCCTTCAGTAAAGCCGAGTTGACCGCCGGGCTCTCATTCCTGTGGCGGCTGCCCTATCTGCGGACCGTGCTCCTCGTCTTCGGGCTCGGCATGAACTTCGCCTTCGGCGCCCTGACGTTCACCGCGCTGACCGTCTTCTCGGGCGGCGGGAGGTCCGGACTCGGCGGCGGCACCGTCGTCACCTTCATCTCGGTCGGTGCGCTCACCGGTGCGCTCCTCGCCCCCCGGCTGCGCCCCGAACGTCATACCTGGGCGCTGATCGCCGCCACCTGCTGGTTCTGCGTGGCGAGCGCTCTCGCCATGGCCTGGGTCCGGGTCCCGCTGTTCGCCGGGCTGCTCTGCGCCGCCTGCATGTGCCTGTCCACCGTGGCCAGCATCGGCTTCCTCTCCACCCTGCTGGCCGTCACCCCCGGTGACCGGGTGGGCAGGGTGCAGAGCGCCGCCGGTTTCCTCTCCTCACTGGTCCAGCCGTTCGGGCCGTTGGCCGGGGGCGCGCTTCTCACCGCCTTCGGCGGCCGGGCGACGTTCGGGGCGATCGCCGCGGTCCTCGCCGTCTCCGCCGCCGTCGTCACGTTCGCCCCGTCCGCCCGGCCGGGCCCGGCGGTGGTCGCGGCGGCCACCTCCTCCAGGTCGGGCGCCTCCCCGGGGGCCACCGAGTCCTCCGGGGCCACCGAGTCCTCCGGCCCGGTCAAGCCCTCTGCCCCGACCGGGCCTTCTGGGTCGGCCGGTTCCTCCGGCCCGGCCGAGGACGGGAGCCCGGCGCGCTCCGCGCCGTACGAGGAGGAGGCCCGCGCGGACGCGATCGTCGGCGACGGAACCCCCGCGAACCGGACCCCGTGAGCGGAGCCCTCGCACACGAGATCCGCGCGGACCGCACCGGGGCCGGCAGCCCTCGCCCCTGACCACGCCACAGGAGACCAGCCCAGGAGGTATGCCGTGCCCGGCATCCAGGAGACCCAGCTGTACTGCCTCGCCGACCGCCGCTACTACGAGACCCCGGCCCGGCTGCCCGACGAGGACACCCGCTACCCGCTCGACCGCGCCGAACCGCCCGAGGGCTGGCGGCGCGGTACCACCGGCCTGTGGACCGCGTTGCACCCCGCCTCCGCCCAACTGCCCGAGCAGGGCTGGAAGATCCACATCTCCACCCTCCCCGACGAGGCCGAACGCACCCTCGCCGACACCGCCCGGATCTGCCTGGAACAGGGGGTGCCGTTCAAGTTCCTGCGCAGCGCACGCGCCCTGCGGCTGATGTCGGCCAAGTACATGAACCGGTCCGGCGCCGGCAAGTTCCTCACCCTCTACCCCGACGGCGAAGCCGCGTTCCTGCGGGTGCTGGATGCCCTGACCCGGGCCCTGGACGGGCGCAGCGGGCCGTACATCCTCAGCGATCTGCGGATCGGGAACTCTCCCGTCCACGTCCGCTACGGCGCGTTCGTCGAGCACTGGTGCCGGGACGCCGACGGGAACCGGGTCCGCGCGATGCGCCACCCGTCCGGCGAGCTCGTCCCGGACACCCGGGGCGTGGTCTTCCGGATACCGGAGTGGGTGACCGTCCCCGAGCCGCTGCGCCCCCATCTCGCCGCCCGTGCCGCGGCCCGCGACGACGACTTCCCGTACAAGGTCACCAAGGCACTCCAGTTCTCCAACGCGGGCGGCATCTACCTTGCCGAGCATCGCACCACCGGGCAGCAGGTGGTGCTGCGCGAGGCCCGGCCGCACTGCGGTCTCGATCCCGCCGGGGACGACGCCGTGACCCGGCTGCACCGTGAGCACCGGGCCCTGACCCGGCTCGCCGGACTCGACTGCGTGCCCGAGGTGTACGGCGTCCGCACGGTCTGGGAACACCACTTCCTGATCGAGGAGTACATCGAGGGCACCACCCTGTTCGACGAGATCGTCGAGCGTTTCCCGCTGGTACGCGGCGAACGCACCCCCGCCGAACTCGACGCCTACTCCCGCTGGGCCGAATCCGTGACGACCGGGCTCGCCGAGGCCCTCGACCGGATCCACGCCCGCGGGCTGCGGTTCGCGGACGTGCACCCCGCCAACGTCATCCTCCGCCCCGACGGCCGGGTCGTCCTGATCGACTTCGAGTACGCCACCGACCTCGACGACCAGGACACGCCGCTCGCCGGTGCCCCCGGACTCCAGGCGCCGCTCGGCGTCAAGAGGGGGGCCGAGGCGGACGCCTACGCGCTCTGGGCGATCTGGCTGCACACCCTGATGCCGCTGATGGAGGTGACCGACCACGACCGGGGCAAGGCCCTCACCATTGAACGCTGGGCCCGTGCCCGGTACCGGCTGGGGCCCGACGCGGGGCCGCCGCGACCGGCCGCCCTCGCCCACGGTCTGCCGGCGGACAGCGGCGAGACGACGGTGGACGCGTTGCTGCGCGGTCCGGTCCCCGACTGGCCCGGCATCCGTGAACGGCTGCTCGCCGGCATCCGCGCCGGGGCCACCCCCGAGCGCACCGACCGGCTCTACCCGGGCGACCTGGCGGGCTTCGCCACCGGTGGCGCCTGCGCCGCCCATGGTGCAGCCGGGGTGCTGTACGCGCTGCACCGCGTCGGCGCCCCGGTTCCCGACGAGCACGTCGACTGGCTGGCGCGGGCGGCCCTGCGGCGCGACCCGGACGCCCCGGGCGGTCTGTACGACGGACTGCCCGGCATCGCTGTGGTGCTGGCCCGGCTCGGCCGCCGCGAGGAGGGCCGCGAACTGCTCGACCGGGCCCTGCGGGCACCCGCCGCCACCTCCGCCGATCTGCGCACCGGCACGGCAGGAACGGCGCTGGCCGCACTGCGGCTCGCCGCGCCCGACGCGGAACTCCTCGACGCGGAACTCCTCGACCGGGCCCTGCGGACCGCCTGGGAACTCGATTCGCTGGTCCGTGGCGAGGCCACCGACGGCCCGCCCGCACCGCCCTCGGCGGGCCTGCTGCGCGGGCTCTCCGGAGCCGCGCTGCTTCAGCTGGAGCTGTACGCGCTCACCGGCGAGGACTGGCTGCTGAGGGCCGCCGGGGCGGCCCTCGGCAGGGAGGCCGGGCACTGCGTGGACATGCCCGGTGGCAGCGTGCAGGTGAAGGACGGGAAGCGCCATCTCCTCTACCTGGACCAGGGCAGCGGCGGCATCGCGCTGGTCGCCCAGCGCTACCTGGCCCACCGGGAGGACCCGGCGCTCGCCGCACTGCTGCCCGGCATCGAGGAGGGGTGCGTCCTGGAGTTCGTCCGCGAACCGGGACTCGTCACCGGCCGCAGCGGACTGGCGGCCACCGCCCACCAGCTGGCACGCCGTGGGAACGGCGGCGTCGACGCGTGGCGCCCCGAACTGCTGGAGTCGGTGCGGAACCTCTCCTGGCATCTGGTCGCCGAACAGGACCGGCTGCTGGTGCCGGGAGCGCGACTGCGTCGGTTCTCCGCCGACCTCGCGACCGGCGCGGCGGGGGTGCTGCTCGCCCTGCACACGATGTTCGCCGGCCCCGACGAACGGCCCGATCTGCTGGACGTGTTGACGCTGGGGTGATGAGCGGGGACGAGTGCGGGCCGCCCTCGCGGGGCGGCCCGACGCGTTCATCCCACCGGCAGCGCCATGGGGGAGGCCGGGGTCGTCGGCCCGGCGAGTTCGGCGACTCCTGCCGGTGCCGGGACCCCTGCGGGTACCAGGGTCCCCGCCGGCGCCGGGATCCCGGTCGGCAGTGGGGCTTCGTCCCCGGCCGGGGCGGACGGCTGCTCGCGGGCGTACAGCGCGGTCAGGCGCGGCAGCTCGTACAGCACCGCGTGCGCGGTGACCTCGCCGCTGGGACACGTCACCGCCCCGGCGGCGATCAGCGACTCCACCGTCCGCAGCGCCCGGCGCTCGTCGCAGCCGAACGCCGCCGTCGCCTCCGGCAGTGTGAACGGCCCCTCGCGGACCGTCCGGGCCAGCCGGGCCAGTGCGGGGCGGCTCCCGGACGACAGGTCCTGCCAGCCGGAGGCCAGTCGGGCCCGCACGGACACGTCACCGGCCACCAGTTCGTCCAGGGCCCCGTCCGGATCGGCCAGCCGCTCCGCGTACTCCGCGAGCGGCAGATGGCGCATCACCGCCAGCCGCATCCCGCTCACCCGCACCGCCAGCGGCAGATACCCGCAGGACCCGGCGATCCGCAGCGCCGCGGCCCGGTCCAGACCCACCCGCCCCGGCCCGATCAGCCGGCCGAGCAGTTCCAGCGCCTCGGCCGGGGCCAGCGGGGGCAGCGCCATCCGGTGCACCGGGGCCAGCCCGGCCAGCTGGCCCCGCGCGGTCAGCACGAACGAGCCGCGGCCGGTGCCCGGCAGCAGTTCGCGCACCGTTCCCTCGTCCGGTACGTCGTCGAGCACGACCAGCGAGCGATGCCCGGCCGACCAATGCCGCCACTGCTCCGCGTCCGGCACCGGCTCAGCCGGGTGCGTGACACCGGTCGTCCGCCGGACCAGTTCCGCGATCAGCTCCGAGGGCGGGCGCACCACCCCCCGTTCGTCGCGGACCCGTAGGTGGATCAGGCCGTCCGGATACCGCTCCGCCAGCAGCCGCGCCGCCCGGACCGCGAGGGCCGTCTTCCCGGTTCCCGCGGCCCCGGTGACCACGACCACCCGGCCGCTCTCCCCGTCCAGGACGTCCAGCAGTTCACGCAGTTGCTCGCCCCGCCCGGTGAAGTCGGGGAGGACGGCGGGAAGCGCGGGCGGTGCGGGCCGCGACACCGGTACGGGCGCCGTCGCCGGTGCCGGTGTCGCTCCCTTCCCCTTCCCCTGCCCCGGTACCGGCGTCGGTGCCGAGGCGTGGCCCGATGCCGCAGGTGGCCGCGAGCCCGCCCCGGACGCCGACCCGGGGCGGGCGCCGGCATCCCGTCCGGTGAGTATCGCGCGGTGCCTGGCGGCGATGGCGGCCCCCGGCTCCAGCCCCAACTCCCGTGCCAGCGACTGGCGGTAGTCGTCGTACACGGCCAGCGCCTCGGCCCGGCGCCCGGTCCGGTGCAGCGCGTCCATCCACGCGGTACGGATCCGCTCGCGCAGCGGATGCCGCTCGGCGAGGTCCCGCAGCCCGTCCACCACGGCGGACGCCCGTCCCAGGGATATCTCCGTCTCGGCCCAGTCCTCGTGCACGGTCAGACACCGGGCCTCCAGCCGTTCCGCCTCGGCGGCGACCTCCGGGGAGTCGCACAGCCCGTGCAGCGGCGGCCCCTGCCACAGATCCAGTGCCTGACGCAGCAGTCCGGCGGCGGCCGAGGGGTCGCCCTCGTCGGCCGCCCGCCGACCCGCCGCGGCCAGTGACCGGAAGCGCAGGCTGTCCAACTCCTCCTCGCCGACCCGCAGCACATAGCCGCCGCAGGAGTGCACCAGCCGTTCCCGGTCGTCGCCGTCCGGCCCTCCGGAACATCGCGCGCCCAGCAGTGACCGGGCCGAACTGACGTACACCTGAAGGTTCTTGCGTGCCGTACGGGGTGGCGCGTCCGGCCACACCGCGTCGGTCAGGACGTCCACCGGCACCGGGGTGTTGGGCCGGCTGAGCAGCATGGCCAGGACGAGCCGTTGTTTGCGCGGGCCGAGCGGCAACGGCCGCCCGCCCAGGCTTGCGGAGAGCGGGCCGAGGAGCGAGAGGCTGAGCGCGCCGGGCGGCGATGTGCGGGTGAGGGGTGGGGTCATGGACGGGCCTCCGAAGAACCGGGGGACGGACGGCTGTCTGCCGGTCGCACACCTGGATGGTCCGCCGGGGGTGACCGCCACCACATCGGTGCCGTTCCCGCATGTTCCGTACCGGAGCCCGACCAAACCCGCCCCGTGCCCCCATGTTGGACACCCGGACCCCCACGATCGGCCCGCCGGGCCCGTACGGACCATGCCCCCGCCGTACGTGTCAGTCGTGTTCCGCCGCGCACTCGGCGGAGAACTCGCAGAGCGCCGCCCGGTCCGACCGCCCCGTCTTGCTCAGCAGGCTCGCCATGTGCTTCTCCACCGTGCGCGGCGATATCGACAGCCGCCGGGCGATCTGCTGGTTCCCCGGCCGTTCCGCCAGCAGCACGAAGACCTCGTACTCGCGCGGCGTCACCCCGCTCGTCCGCAGCCGGGCCGGTATGCGGTCCCAGCCGCCCCGGTGCTGCCCGACGCTGACCCCCGCCTGCCGCAGCCCGGCACGGCAGGCGGCGGCGACCGGCTGGATTCCCGCCGCGTAGAAGTACTCCTCCGCCGCCCGCAGCCAGGCGACCGGCTCGCCCCATTTCTCGGCGAGCGCCGCACCGGCTGCCAGCCGCAGCCCCAGATGACGGGCGAGGGGGAACGCGGCCGCGTCCGCGACCGCCGAACGGACCACCCGCGCGGCCCGTTCCGTATCGCCCTCCCTGCCCCGCAGGACGGCATCGGCCAGCCGCAGGAACAACTGGTTCCAGGCCAGGTCGGCGCCCGGACTCCCCAGTGCGGCGGCCAGTTCCGCCCGTCCGTCCAGCCCCTCGATGGTCCGCAGCAGCGGGCGCAGCCCGTGCCGCCCGCTCAGATAGAAGAAACTGGGGTGCTCGCTCTCCCAGGCCAGCGAGGCATCGAGATCGGCCAGCGCCCGGCCGCGATCCTCCTCCAGCAGCGCGGCGAAAGCACGGCACAGTCCCAGTTGCAGAGGGACGAGCAGCGATTCCTCACCACCCGCTCGGCGGAACCGGACCAGCGCCCGGTCCAGGTCCCGTCTTCGGCCCCGGTGCGCCGCGAGCGTCGCCGAGGCCAGCAGCAGGTAGCGGTGCGCCCCCAGGTTGCGGATCCGGGCGCTGGCGGCCACCGACCGCTCGATGATCTCCTGCGCTCCGTCCCACTCGCCGCGCATCACCGCGTTCATGGCGAGCAGCCCGTCCACGGTCTGGGTCGGCACCAGCGCGCCGAGCGACTCCGCGGCGGTCCGGGCCGTCTCCAGCCGGGCCGGATCACCGGTCCGCATGAACGTATTGGCTCCCAGCCGGACCAGCGCCTCCACCCGCCACACCGGGAGGGTGTGCTGCTCGGCCACGGACAGCATCCGCTCCAGACAGGAATCGGCCTCGTCGAAGCCGTGCTCCCGGGACAGCAACGCCAGCAACTGCCATGCCTGGCAGGCGACCACGGGGAGGTTCCGCTCCTCGGCCACGGCGGCGGCCCGCCGCGCCGCGTCCCGTACGGCCTCCCGCGCCTCCCCCTCCGGGGCCGCCTTCTCCCGGCTCTCCTGCCCGGGCTGTGACTGCTCGGGTCGGGACTGGTCAGGAGGGGTGTGCCCGGGTTGTGACTGCTCGGGTCGGGACTGGCCGGGCAGCAGCGCCAGATGCCCCTCCACCACGTCGAGCGCCGCTTCCTTCTCGGGCGGGGGCACCGCGCCCAGCAGGCTCCGCGCGGCCCTGATCTGACCGGCCGCCTCCTCCGTGCGCTCCGCCATCACGGCCGCCCACGCGATCCGGACATGGGTCTCGCCGCGCTGCTCGGCGGCCTGCGAACGGGCCGGCACCGGGGGCAGTTCCGCGGCCAGCGCCAGGGCCGTGTCCAGCTCGCCCGCCTCGGCATGGGCGACCGCCAGTGCCTCGGTGACGGCCCGTACGTCGGACGCGTGGGCCAGTGAACGGGCCCGGTCCAGCAGGATGACGGCGGAACCCGACGCGCCCGCCGCGAGCATCCGCCGTCCGACGGCCGCGAACTGCCGGGCCGCGCCGTGCCTGTCGCCCCCGGCCATCTGTAAGGAGGCCATCAACTGGAGTTGCTCGTCGCCGAGTTCGTGCGTCACCGCCTCCAGGGAGTGCGCCGCGCGGCGCGCCATCGCGGCCCGTTCGGCCGGGGCCAGGGAGGCCACCAGCGCCTCGGCGGTCAGTGCGTGCCGGAAGGTGTAGCGGTCGGGGTCCGCTCCGTCGGGGGCGATGATGCTCGCCTCGACGGCGGAGCGCAGATGGCTGAAGAGCGTGCGGTCGTCCAGCCCGGTGACGGTCTGGAGCACGGTGACGGAGAACTGACTGCCCAGCGTGGCCGCGCATAACAGCACTTCGCGCACCGGTGCGTCGAACCGGTCCAGCCGCCGCGCCCAGCTGCGCACCACCCCGGTCGGCACCGCCGCGTCCGGGCTGCAGTACGCCTGCCACCGGTCCCCGGAGCGCCGCAGCTGCCCGGAGTCGAGCAGATCGGCCAGCAGCACCTCGACCAGATACGGATTGCCACCGGCCCGCCCGGCCAGCCGCTCATGCGTGGCCTGCGGCACCTCCTCCGGGGTGGTCTCCAGGCACGAGGCGGTCATCTCCAACACCTCCGCCTCACCGAGCGGTGTCAGCTCCCGCACGGTGGCGACCTGCCGCTGCTCGGCGGAACGCACCAGGTCGAGGGCGGCGCCGGGCTCCGGGCGCAGTGTGCCCAGCAGCAGCACCGGCAGCTCCGCCACGTTGTCGATGACGTATTCGACCACCGCGATCGTCTCGGTGTCGGAGTCGTGCAGATCCTCCAGCAGGATCACGCACCCGTGCTCCTTCCCGAGCACCGACAGCAGCCGCAGCAGCGCCTCCGCCAGCTCGACCACCGTCTCCGGGTAGCCGGGCGAGGAGCCCTGGCGCCACTCGGGCACCAGCCGGGCCAGCGCCGGACGGTACGGGTCCAGCTCCGGGTCGGTGGGCGGCCCGGCCGCCCGGAACCGCGAGGACAGCGCCTCGATCAACGGCCGGAACGGCACGACGAGCCCGGTCGACGTGGCCCTGCCGCGCAGCACCGGCATGTCCCGCGCGTACGCCCGGTACGCGCACTCACCGACCAGCCGGGACTTGCCGATGCCCGCGTCCCCGACAAAAAAAACCGCACGCCCCGAACGTCGCGACGCGTCGTCCAGGGCGTTGCCCAACAGGCAGGTCTCTGCGACTCTCCCGACAATCACCGACGAAGTGGCACGCATGGACGCAGGCTACTTGAGCCGAATCCGTCGGGGGAGTATGCCAAACATGTTGACCCGACCGGCACTTGGGTCTGATCAGATAATGGTCATCGTGGTGAACGGCAGGTCGTTCGTGTAGCCGGACTCGCCCTCCGAGACTCTGAGCAGTCTGCTGCGCAGCCCGAGACCACCGTGCCCGCCGAGCGCGATCCCGCCCGCGGGGTGCTCGGTGGCGCCGTCGTTGAGGAGTTCGATGGTGTGGAGGGCCGACACGTCGTTCGTCTGCATGATTCCTGCCTCTTCTCGTGAGTGGTTCCGAGGTGGTTTCCGAAGTGGTGCCCGGTGTGGTTCCGTGAGGGCTCCGAGACGGTGCCCGGATGGTTCAGGAGCGGTTCCGATCGAGTGCGAGTGCGAGTGCGAGTGTGAGTGTGAGCACGAGTGCGTGGAGCGATGGATCATGACCGGCGGCATACGACGAGTCCCACGACAGGTCCGCCGTGTCAGGTGCATCGCCGCGAGCGCGTTGCCACAGGTGTGACGCGCCGTCACCCGGGGGAGGCCGGTGCGGCGGGTTCGGCGAGCAGCAGCAGTGACGGCACCCGGTCGGGGAAGCCGGCCCGCAGCAGTCCGTGCCCGATCCCCGCGAGCCCGGTCAGCAGTCCCGGATGCGGCGCCTGACCAGGGGTTCCGCAGCGCGGCCCGGCCTGGTCGGCCGCCGCCAGCAGGGCCCCCGCCCGTTCCACCCAGCGGGCCCGGGCCCCCGCCGTCGTGCCCAGCCGCAGGAGTTCGAGCACCCCCAGCTCGCCGTGGCACAGGCTGTCGTCGAGCGGCGGGTCCGCGTGCGCGATGTCCGCCAGCGCCTCGCCCGCCCAGGCCGCCAGCCGTGGGTCGGCCCGCGCGGCGGGGCTGTCCAGCACCGCCAGTGCGACGCCCGTCCGGCCTCGGCACCAGGAGGCGCCGGAGTCCACGGTGTCGGTCGCGGACCGCAGCGCCGCGAGGCCCGAGGCGCGGTACGGTTCACCGCCGCCCGCCTCCGCGAACCGCAGCAGCGCCCAGCCGATCCCGGCGGCCCCGTCGGCGAACCCCGCGCTGTCCGGCAGCGGTGCCTCGCGCAGCAGTCCGGCGCAGTGTTCGGCGCCGCGCCACACGTCGGCCCGCCCGGTGGCCCGGTATCCGGCGATCAGGCTGACCAGTCCGCCGGCCGTGCCGCCGCGCACCCCGTACTCGGTCTCCGCGACGGCCGCGGCACGGGTCAACCGCAGTGCGGGGACGACGAGTTCACGTAGGCGCGGATCGTCCAGCGTCTCCGCGACCTGTCCCAGCACGTAGGCGATGCCGCCGAGCCCGGCGAACGCGCCCGAGCCCACCGGGCCGAGGTCGTCCGGACGGTTGTGCAGCGCGTCCAGCAGCCCGGCGAGGGGCGTCAGCGCCTCCCGGGCGGCCGTGGCGTAACGGTCCGCGCCGGTGAGCGCGGCGAGCTGGGCGAGGAAGTGGGCCGCACCGGTGTAGCCGCCCGCCAGGTCGGCGGCCATCGGCCCCAGCCGCCAGTAGCGTTCGCCGAGCAGTTCCAGGCCGATCCAGTTCAGCCGGGTGGGCCCGGAGTACGCCTGGGACACCAGCTCGTCGCCGATCGACCGGGCCGCCGCGAGCAGGTGCTCCGGCTCCGGGGCGGTCGCCGCCGTACGGACCCTGCGCGGCCCGGACCCGGAGCCGTGGGCGGGCTCGCGCGAGGTGGTCACCATCGCGGCCCGGATGATCCGTTCCTGGTCCTGACGGTCCACCGTGTCCATGGCGGCCAGCTTCGCCCGGACTCGGGCCAGACCCGTCCGGGTGAGGACTCCGGGCAGCGCCCGGCCCGTCGCGCTCCACAGGCCGGTGCCGTCCGGCCGGGTGGTGAACAGTGGCACGTCCCCCGACCACAACTGGGTGAGTTCCTCGTCCAGCAGGCCGGGCAGCGCGGCGGGGCCGAGCACGTCGGTGCCCAACAGGGACAGCACCTCGTGCCGTTCGCCCGCCTCCTTCATCAGGTCCGGGTGCGTGGACTCGTCGAGGAGCGTCGAGTAGGCCCAGGTCGGCCGGGCCACCACCCGCACCTCGTCCTGCGCGAACTGTTCCAACAGCCCGCCAGGGTGCAGGAGTTCGGAGCGAGAGCGGCTGATCGCGGTGTACCCGGCACGGAATCCCGCGCAGAGGGACCTGGTGAACGCGGACGGATCGGCCGGAGTCCCGGTCAGCCGGGGCCGGTTGGCCGACTCGCCGAAGTGGCCCGGCCGCCGTACCAGCCGCATCCGGTCCGTCCCCGCATCGGCCCAGTCTGCGGTGCGGACGGGGGAGGGGGCGGCCTGCCCGCCGCCGATGCCGGACATGTCGAGGGCCGTCTCGTCCCCGACGAGCAGTTGCGGCAGCAGCCCCACCCGGTGCACCGAGTCGTGCAGGGCGCGGGCCGCCGGATCGTCCGAATCCGCGGCGGGCAGCGGCGGGTGGAACAGCGTCTCGATGTCGACGAGCACCGGGTGCTCCCCGTCGGCGATCAGGTTCTCGTAGTGCAGGTCGGTCCCGTCCAGCACGTGCAGCAGGGCCAGCAGCGCGCCCTGGCGCCGGTAGAAGGACTCCACCTGGCGGGCCGAGCGGCAGGGCCGTTCCGCGGCGAACTCCACCCAGCCGTAGTCCCCTCGGTCCAGCACGGCGAGCGAACGGAGTCCCGGGGTGCCGGGCAGCGCGTTGAACCAGCGGACGAGTTCGTTGAAGTGCCGGTGGGCGGCGAGCGGCCGGGGCTTGTAGACCAGCCGGGAGCCGTCCTCGAACCGGAGCAGCATCACGGTCCGCCCGCCCCGGTGGCCGTCCCCGGCGCCGGGCTCGACCCCCACCAGCAGCCCGCGCCTGCCTGCCCGGCGGTCGTCGGCCGTCCCGGGAGCTGACGCCCCGCCATGGGCTGTTCCGTCGCCGTCCGTTCCGGCGCCCACCGCTCCCTCACCGCCCCCCATGCCCGGCAGCAACGGCCGGTCGGCGGCGAACCGGACCAGCATCTCGGTGAGCGCCGCCGCGGCGTCGAGCGCGGCCCGCGCCAGGATGCGGGCGAGTACGGGGTACGTGGCGAACAGCGCGGCCAGTCCGTCCTGGGATCCGGTCACCCGCACGAAGTCCACGAACCGGTCCTCGGGGCTCTCCCCGGCCAGCCGTCCGTCCTTGCGCGCCAGATGCAGTTCCAGAACCAGGGTGCGGGCGGCGAGCCGGGCCAGCCGCCTGGCCAGATGCTGCTCGAAGTCGCTTTGCAAGGAGGACAGTTCGGCGTAGGCGTACGGCCGCTGCGGCAGCCCTTCCAGCATGCGTTCCGCCGCGCGGACCGTGAGCGGGGCGAGGGCGCACGCGAAGCCGCGCAGCCCCGGGAAGCCGCCCTCGTCGTCGACGACCGTCTTCTCGGGAGCGGCGAGGACCGCCTCCTGAACGAACACCGCCCAGTCCGGCGCGTGGTCGGTAAGCGGTTCACCGGCGGTGAGCGCGGGCCGCCACCACGGTCCGTCCAGCAGGGCGGACCCGGGAGCCCCGGTCCGGTCCGCATCCGACGGACGTGTCACGGGGGAGACGCACAGCCGCGCGCCGCCCATCGCTTCGTCACCCGTCATCGCACCTCCTCGGTCCGGCGCCGGTGTCACCGGTCCGCCACGTCCATACTTCCGACGCGAGGCCCGGAGGACATGGGGGCAGCGCCCCCATCTTTCTGCCCCGGCCCTACGCGGGGTACGGATGACGGCTGCGAGAGACACGAACACAGGGCGTGGGTGCGGGCCGGGGGACGGGGCACGGGTACGAGTTACGCGTACGGATGACGGGTGCGAGGCACGGGCACGGGACCTGAGTGCGGGGTACGGACAGGAGCACGGCCCGTGGTTCGGCCCTCCGGTTCACCGTTCCGGGCTCGTCCATCCGGGGGCCGACGGCCCCACCCCGGCTCGCTCGCCGTCGGCTCGCCGCGCGTGTCCGCGGAGCACGGCCCGCGGTTCGGCCCTCCGGTTCACCGTTGTCGGCTGCCCCTTCCCGGCTCACCGTTCCCGGCTCACCGTCCCGGCACCGCCGTCGACGCGTGGCGGGGCGGTCGACCCCCGGACCATCAGTTCCGCCCCGATCGTCGCGATGCCGCCCGGCGGGGGCGTCTCCTTGCCCATGGCCAGCCGCCCCGCCCGCGCGCCCGCCTCGAACAGCGGCAGCCGCACGGTCGTGAGCGCCGGAACCGCGTCCACCGAGAACGGCAGATCGTCGAAGCCGGCCACCGAGACGTCCTCGGGGATGCGCAGCCCGCGCTCCCGGATCGCTGCGCAGGCACCCAGTGCCACTGTGTCGTTGGCGGCGACGATCGCCGTCACCTCCGGTTCGCGGCGCAGAAGTTCGAGGGTGGCGACGTACCCGGAACGGCGGTCGTAGAGGCCGTGGACGGTCAGCCGTTCCTCGTCGTAGGTCCCCCGCGCACCGCCGACTTCGTCACCGGCACGTTCACCGCCATCGAGTCCGCCACCAGGCCCGTCGCCGATTCCTCCACGGACCCCACCACCGAGTCCGGCCGCCCGCATCGCGTCCCGGTGGCCCTCCAGCCGGTGACGAGTGGTCGTGCGCTCCGCCGGGCCCGCGACGTAGCCGATCCGCGTGTGGCCGAGCGCGAGCAGGTGCTCGGTGAGGCGGCGCGCGCCGCCCCGGTTGTCGAAGGCCAGCGCGGCCACGACCGCCTCGCCGCCCGCCAGCGGGGGCCGCCCGCACAGCACCACCCGGGTCCCCGCGTCCGCGAGCTTCGTGAGCTTGGCGGAGATCGCCGCCTGATGGGCCGGGTCCTCCACGGCGCCTCCGGTCAGGATCACGGCCGCGGCGCGCTGACGCTGGAGCAGCGTGAGGTAGGTCAGTTCGCGCTCGGGGGAGCCGCCGGTGTTGCAGACGACGGCGAGTTTCTCGCCCCCGGCCCGCCCGGAGGAGCCCGTCCGCCCGGAGGAGCCCGTCCGTCCGGAGCCGCCCCCGGCCCCCGCCCACCCGGCGTCGCCTCCCGCCCCCGACTCGCCGATCTCCGACTGCGCCGCGCCGGCCATGATCCCGAAGAACGGGTCGGCGATGTCGTTGACCAGGATCCCGACCAGGTCCGACGTGGCCGCCGCCAGCGAACTCGCGGGCCCGTTGAGCACGTAGTCCAGTTCGTCCACCGCGCGCAGCACCCGCTCCCGGGTGGCCTCGGCCACCGGGTAGTTGCCGTTCAGCACGCGGGAGACGGTGGCCGCGGACACCCGGGCGCGGGCCGCCACGTCCGCCAGGGTGACTGTCATCACTTTCCTCCGAGGAGCGACACGGTGCGAGGCAAGAGGTGAGGGGTGGAAGAAGCCGCCAGCGTGCCCCCTCTTGTCCGGGCCGCTGTCGGCAGGCTAGCGTCATGCTCGATAGAAAGCGCTTGCTACGCGGCTGTGTCGCCGCCGACGTCGCTCCCGGCCTCGGCGACGACGCCGGTGCTCGCCCCGGCTGTATGGAGGAAATTTCGTGACACGCAGGACAGTGCGCATCGCCATGAACGGTGTGACGGGACGCATGGGGTACCGGCAGCACCTGGTCCGCTCGATCCTCGCGATCCGCGAGCAGGGCGGCGTCGACCTCGGCGGCGGCGAGGTGCTGTGGCCCGAGCCGGTCCTGGTCGGCCGTCGCGCCCACGCACTGGAGGAGCTCGCCCAGCGGCACGGTCTGACCGAGTGGTCGACCGACCTCGACGCGGTCCTCGCGGACGACACCGTCGACATCTACTTCGACGCCCAGGTCACCTCGGCCCGCGTCGACGCGCTCCAGAAGGCGATCGCGGCGGGCAAGCACATCTACACCGAGAAGCCCACCGCCACGGACGTCGAGGGCGCCCTGGAGCTGGCCCGCCAGGCCCGTGACGCAGGGATCAAGCACGGCGTCGTCCAGGACAAGATCTTCCTGCCGGGTCTGCTGAAGCTGAAGCGCCTGATCGACGGCGGCTTCTTCGGCGAGATCCTGTCCGTGCGCGGCGAGTTCGGCTACTGGGTCTTCGAGGGCGACTGGCAGGAGGCCCAGCGTCCGTCGTGGAACTACCGCGCCGAGGACGGCGGCGGCATCGTCGTCGACATGTTCCCGCACTGGGAGTACGTGCTCCACGAGCTGTTCGGCCCGGTCAGCACCGTTCAGGCGCACGTCCAGACGCACATCCCGAAGCGCTGGGACGAGCAGGGCAAGCCGTACACCGCCACCGCCGACGACGCCGCGTACGGCATCTTCCAGCTGGCGAGCGGTGCCGTCGCGCAGATCAACTCCTCCTGGGCGGTCCGCGTCAACCGCGACGAGCTCGTCGAGTTCCAGGTCGACGGCACGCACGGCTCCGCCGTCGCGGGGCTGCGCAACTGCCGCGTCCAGCACCGCTCGGCCACGCCCAAGCCGGTGTGGAACCCGGACCTCCCGGTCACCGAGTCGTTCCGCGACCAGTGGCAGGAGGTCCCCGACAACGCCGTCTTCGACAACGGCTTCAAGGCCCAGTGGGAGCTGTTCCTGCGCCACATCGTGCTCGACGAGCCGTACACCTGGGACCTGATGGCCGGGGCCCGCGGCGTCCAGCTCGCCGAGCTGGGCCTGAAGTCCGCCGCCGAGGGCCGCCGCCTCGACGTGCCGGAGCTGACCCTGTGACCGCCGTGACCATCGCCCCCGCGCACGGCACCACACACGACGCCACGAACGGCCCTCGCGCCGCATCGGAGCTGATCTGAGTGACCATCCACCTCCCGCAGGGCCCCTACGAGCCCCGCACCACCCCGCTCGACCTCGGCACCGGCGGCGCACCGCCGGCCTCCCGCACGGTGTTCTCGGCCGCCCATGTGGTCGCCGACCCGTACGCGGACATCAGCCCCGACGACCCCGCCGCCATCGACTGGGACGCCACCCTCGCCTTCCGCCGCCACCTCTGGTCGCACGGCCTGGGCGTCGCCGAGGTCATGGACACCGCCCAGCGCGGCATGGGCCTGGACTGGGCGGGCGCGGCCGAGCTGATCCGCCGCTCCGGCGCCGAGGCCAAGGCGGTCGGCGGCCGGATCGCCTGCGGCGTCGGCACCGACCAGCTCCCCGCCGGCCCGGCGACCCTCTCCGAGGTGCGCGCCGCGTATGAGGAGCAGCTCGCCGTCGTCGAGGAGAGCAGCGCCCAGGCCATCCTGATGGCCTCCCGCGCCCTCGCCGCCGCCGCGAAGGGGCCCGAGGACTACCTGGAGACGTACGCGCACCTGCTGCGCCAGGCGTCCGAACCGGTCGTCCTGCACTGGCTGGGCCCGATGTTCGACCCCGCGTTGGACGGCTACTGGGGCTCCAGGGACCTCGACGCCGCCACCGACACGTTCCTGAAGGTCATCGCCGAGCACCCGGACAAGGTCGACGGCATCAAGATCTCGCTACTGGACGCCGAACGCGAGATCGACGTGCGCCGCCGCCTACCCGGCGGGGTCCGCTGCTACACCGGCGACGACTTCAACTACCCCGAGCTGATCGCGGGCGACGACCAGGGCTTCAGCCACGCCCTGCTCGGCATCTTCGACCCGCTGGGCCCGCTGGCCGCGCACGCGGTACGGGTGCTCGACACCGGAGACGTCCAGGGCTTCCGGGAACTCCTTGACCCCACGGTCGAGTTGTCCCGCCACCTCTTCCAGGCCCCCACCCGCTTCTACAAGACGGGTGTGGTGTTCCTCGCCTGGCTGGCAGGCCACCAGGACCACTTCACCATGGTCGGCGGCCTCCAGTCCGCGCGTTCGCTGCCGCACCTGGCGAAGGCGTACCAACTCGCCGACCGGCTGGGCCTGTTCCCCGACCCGGAGCTGGCCGAGTCCCGGATGCGTGCCCTGCTCGCGGTCAACGGAGGCGACCGCGGCAAGGGCGGCGACAGCGGTAACGGAGGCACCCGATGAGCGACGGACGTCTCTCCATCAACCAGGAGACCATCAAGCAGTGGTCGCTGCCCGAACTGGCCAAGGGCTGCGCCAGGGCGGGCATCGACAAGGTGGGCCTGTGGCGCGGGCCCGTCCAGGAGTACGGCGTGGAGCGCACGGCCGCCCTCCTCGCCGACAACGGACTGACCGTCACCAGCCTGTGCCGCGGCGGCTTCTTCACCGCCGTCGACCCGGCGGAGCTGGCCCGCGCCCTGGACGACAACCGCGCGGCGATCGACGAGGCGGCGGCCCTGTCCACCGACACCCTGGTACTCGTCTCCGGGGGCCTGCCCGCCGGGGACAAGGACCTGCACGGCGCCCGTGAACGCGTCGCCGACGCCCTGGGGCAACTGGCCCCGTACGCGGCGGAACGTGGGGTACGTCTCGCGATCGAGCCCCTGCACCCGATGTTCGCCTCGGACCGCTGCGTCGTCTCCACGCTCTCCCAGGCCCTGGACATCGCGGAACGCTTCCCCGCCGACCAGGTCGGCGTGGTCGTCGACACGTACCACATCTGGTGGGACGACCAGGCGGCCGCACAGATCGCCCGCGCGGGCGCGACCGGCCGCATCCACTCCTTCCAGCTGGCCGACTGGATCACCCCGCTCCCGGCCGGTGTCCTGCTCGGTCGCGGCCAACTCGGCGACGGGTCCGTGGACTTCCGCGCGTTCCGTTCGCTCGTCGAGGCCACCGGCTTCGACGGCCCGATCGAGGTGGAGATCTTCAACGAGGCCCTCTGGGCCCGCGACGGCGCCGCAGTACTCGCGGAGGTCGCCGCCCGCTACGCCGAACACGCCTGCTGAAAAGCAGTTCTGACGCGCTGTTTGCCTCCAAGGTAAAGAGATCGTCAAGGCGTGCAACCGTTTCGGGGACCGCCGAGTCGTATCTGGCGTCGGGTGCTTCCGGGGAGGGGATCTGGGGGGATCGGGAAGCACCGACGGAGGGGGAAAGCGAGGGGGGTCCGGTCGCTCCGACCGGACCCCGTTTCGTTGTGTCGACCGCTTCCCCCGGGGGCGCTTCCGCTCCCCGGGGCGCCGTTTCCCAGAGCGGCAGCCGGGCCACCGGGAGCCGAACCCCGCACCGGGTACGACACGAGGTGCGCTGTTCACCGCGGCTGGTGACGGCCGGTCAGCGGCACAAGGCTGTGTCCACGATGCTGTCCATGCGTTCCTTCGCGGCCCGGCCCGGCTGCATCGTGACCGCGACATCGACGGCGCGCCCGTCCTCGGTGACGCCGCCCCGGGTCTCGTATCCGGTGATGCTGCCGCCGTGGCCCCAGTAGACGCTGTCGCACGAAAGCGGGGTGCTCACGAGTCCCAGCCCGTAGCGGGCACCGGTGGCAAAGGGGTAGCCGGCGGGGATGGTGGTGCGCATCTGGTCGAGCTGGGCCTTCGGCAGGAGGCGGCCGGACAGGAGCTCGGAGAAGAAGCGGTTCAGGTCGGCGTTGGTGGAGACCAACTGGCCGGCCGCCCAAGCCCAGGAGGGGTCCCATTGCGTCGCGTCGACCAGGGGCGCGCCCGGAGAGTCCTGGTAATAGCCCTTGGGGTGGCGCTCGTGGATGGTCACCTCGCCCGGGGCGGGGAAGTAGGTGTGACGCAGCCCGAGGGGCTTGATGACGCGTCGGTCCATCTCCTCGGCGAGCGGCCGGCCGGTGACCTCCTGAACGATGAGACCGGCCACCAGGTAGTTGGTGTTGTTGTACTCCCACCGCGCGCCGGGGGCGAAGTCGGCCTTGTGCTGCAGAGCAAGGCCGAGGAGCTCGCGGGGCTCGTAGTAGCGGATGTCGTCGCCGAGGTACTTCGTGTAGTTGGGAAGCCCGCTCGTGTGCTGGAGGAGCTGACGTACGGTGATGCGGCGTCCGTCGATCCCGTCGCCGCGCAGGAGGCCGGGGAGGTAGGTGTCGACCGGGGCGTCGAGGCCGATCTTGCCTTCAGCGACCAGTTGCAGCACGACCACCGCGGTGAACGTCTTGGTGTTGCTGCCGATCCGCACCTGTCCGTTGCCGGGCACCTTGGCGCCGGTGGCCAGGTCACCGACACCCGCGGTGTACGTGCGGGTGCGACCGTCACGGTCGTTGACGCTCGCCAGCGCACCAGGCACGCCATCGGATCCCACCAGTGCGTTCAGGCCCTGCTGAACCGTGTCCGGCCTGGGCGCGGCCGATGCCGTGGACGGCGCCGGGGCACTCATCGCCATGATGCCGCCGACCACCACGGCCACGGCCGTTGCGGCTCTGAGGGCATTCCGCCGTCGCCCGGACGAACGGAACCTCTGCCCTGTGTGCTCATGCACGAGTAAGCCCCTTACGGAGATCGTTGGGAGACCGGCGGTGTGTACCGGGCCCCAGCTTCTCGGGTGCGATCGCCCAGGACGATCCGGCCAACCGCCCGGCTGCGGGTAGGGCTAACCCCCGGGTGCGCTTGCTCGCTGCCACCGCGGGCTCGCGAAGTCGTGCTTGTTCTCATCGGAGTCGTGCGGGGAACGACAAGCGCGGCCTGTCCGGCTGGCTGTTTTTGTTCGTTGCTTCCGGGAAGAGCGTCGTGGCAGCATTCGGCGCGTGTTCGACAACGGTGATGTCACATCAGAACCGCCCGTACGCCGGTCAAGGATCGCTGAGTTGGTTGACTGGTCTGCTTCTGAAGCGCCTTCGGCGTCACGTGAGGCACCCGGACCGGCTTCTGTCGTGACGCCGGAGGGTGATCCGGCGATTGCTCGGCGCGAATTTGCTGTGTTGCTGGGCGAATTCCGGCGTACGGCGGTGCTGGTGCCGTTGGCTGCGGACGGGGACCTGTGGTCCGCGGAGCAGAACGGGGTGCGGTGGATCTGCGCGTTCTCGGATGAGGAGGCACTCGCCCGGTTCGCCGTCGCCCGTGGTGAAGGTGAGCGGGAGTGGACCTATAGGAGCGTCCTGGGGGCACGGCTGCTGGACGTGATGGTGCCGATGCTGCCGGGACCGGCGGGGGTGGCTCTGGATGCGGGCAGCGAGGACGGGATGCTGTTCCCGCCGGTGGCGGGGATCGTGCCGGATGCGGTGGCGGTGGATCTCGGAGGTGTGGTGTGAGCGAGGACGGTGCCGATCTGCATGTGCCGCCCGAGGCGCTGGCCGCTATCGCGAAGGGGATCGATCTGGCGCATGCCGAGTTGAAGGATCTCGGGATGGTCGGTGAGGCGTCGGCGGGGCGTGGCTTCCCGGATCTCGGCCTGTCGGGGCTGGAGTTGGGGCATGACGGGCTGGCGTCGGAGTTCCGGACGTTCTGTGACCGTTGGGAGTGGGGCGTGCGGGCTCTGACGCAGAAGGGCAACAACTTCGCCCTCGGGGTCGGGTTGTCGGCAGGAGCCTTCGCGGAGCAGGAACAGTACGTCAAGGACTCGTTCAAGATCGGTGTGAACTCCCTGAACGGCAATCCGCACCTGTCCGAGGACGAGGTCAGGAACATGAGCTGGGACACGATCAGCGGCCAGACTGCTTACGACAACCCGGACTTCAGCGGGGAGTCGGCACTGAAGGCGTATGGAGAGGTGGAGCAGGCCTGGCGGGACACGGGCCGTGATCTGGGGGTCGGACCACCGGACCCCGCCGAGGATTCCGGGGTGATGGATTCGGAGGTGCTGGACCGGGCGGCCGAGCGGCTCAGGGGCCACTCGGGTACGTCGCCGGAGACGACCGCGCAGACACCGCGAGGGTCGGGGCAGGGGGACTGAGGCGTGGACTGGGGGAAGCTCGGCGACGGACTGATCGACGGGGCCGGCCGTGTGGTCGACCAGGGCAAGGAACTCGCCGGGAAAGCGATCGACGTCGGCACCGACGTGGTGGGCGCGGGACTGGACAAGGTCGGCGCGCACGGCTGGGCGGACGGGGTCGAGGACTGGGGGGACGCGACCGCGTCCTCACTGGGAGCGGAGGTCGGGGAGCGTCAGCTCGGCCAGAGCGAGGAAGCCGATGAGCTGATCCACGGCAAACCGGAGAAGATCGCCGCGACGGTCAAGAACCTCCGAGACTTCCAGCGCGCGTTCGGTCTGGTCGGCAGCGGGATGAAACGGCTCGATTCCGGCCACTGGAAGGGCGAGGCGGCCGACGCCTTCCGGCGGAGGTTCGAGACCCTGCCGACGGACTGGCTGCGTGCGGCGGACGCGTTCGAGGACGCGGCCGGGGCCTTGGAGACGTACGCGCAGACCGTGACCAGCGCACAGGGCAAGGCCCGCGAGGCGATCGCCCTGTACAAGGAGGGCAAGCAGGACTACGAGATCGCTGCCGCCGCTTTCCGGGAGAAGGCGGAGGCGTACAACACCGCCCGCAACACCGACCATCCGCTGCCGCACCCGGGCGAGTTCTCCGACCCGGGGCAGGCCAAGCGACAGCACGCGCAGGAGATACTGCGGCATGCCCGGCAGGCGCGCGACGAGGCCGCCGAAACGGCCAAGAGCGCGATCACTGCGGCGATGGCGCACGCGCCGAAGGAACCCACCGGCCTGAACCGGCTCAAGAACGAGGCCTACGACCACGTGGTCGGACAGGGCATCGAGCTCGCCCACTTCGGCGGCGGAGTCGTCAAGGGCGGTGCCGGTCTGGTCAACTTCGTCCGCTCGCTCTCCCCGACGGACCCGTACAACCTGACCCACCCGGCCGACTACTACAAGGGCGTCCACACCACGCTCGCCGGCCTCGTCTCCACCGGCGCCCGTCCCGACCGGGCACTGAAGGGCGCCTGGGACGCGGCCAAGGAGGACCCGTCCGAATTCACCGGCCGTCTCGTCCCGGAACTGATCGGCACCAAGGGCGGCGGACTCGCACGCGGCGGCCTGCGCGCTGCCACGAGAGACGCCGCTAAACACCCCACAAGCAAGAGCCGCCAAGGACACGAGAAGAACCCCGACTCCAGCGCCAAGAAGTGCGGCGAGGTCAGGTGCGCCGGAGACCCCGTCGATGTCGCCACCGGACGCATGCTGCTTCCACAGACGGACATCGTGCTGCCGGGATCGTTGCCGCTCGTGTTCGAGCGAGTCTTCGACTCCTCGTACCGGGCCGGCCGCTGGTTCGGATCCGGCTGGTCGAGCACGGTCGACCAGCGCCTGGAGATCGATGCGGAAGGTGTGGTGTTCAGCTGCGACGAAGGCAGCCTGCTCGCCTATCCGCACCCCGCACCGGGCGTTCCCGTCATGCCCACGCACGGCCGCCGCTGGCCCCTGGACCGGGTGGACGACGGCTACACCGTCACCGACCCCGAGACCGGCCGCGTCCGGCACTTCGTCGACCAACCCAACGGCGAGCTGTCACTCCTGGACCGGATCGACGACCGCAACGGACGCTGGATCGCCTTCGAGTACGACGAGTCCGGCGTGCCAACATCGATCGTCCACCATGGCGGCTACCACCTGAAGCTGACCACCGACGACGGCAGGATCACCGCTCTCCACCTGGCGGGCGCCGCCCCGGACGGCACCGACCAGGAAATCCTCCGCTACGGCTACACCGACGGCCACCTCACCGAAGTCACCAACTCCTCAGGCAGGCCTCTGCGCTTCGGCTACGACGGGCTCGGCCGCATCACCTCGTGGACGGACACCAACGGCAGCCGGTACGAGTACGTCTACGACGAGCATGACCGCTGCGTGTACCAGACCGGCACCAACGGTCACCTCGAAGCCCGCTTCACCTGGGACGACACCGACCCCGACACGGGCCTGCGCACGACATCGATGACGAACGGCCTCGGCCACACCACGCGATACGTGATCAACGAACGCTCGCAAGTGGTGGCCGAGATCGACCCGCTGGGAGCCGTCACCCACTTCGAATACGACCGGTTCCACCGGCTGCTGTCCGTCACCGACCCCCTGGGACACGTCATCCGGTCCACCTATGACGAGCACGGTCGCATGGCGGTGGTGGAGCGCCCGGACGGCCGGGAACTGACCGCCGACTACAACGACCTGGGCCTGCCGGTACGTGTCAGAGGAGCGGACGGCCTCGTCACCCGGCAGACCTACGACGAGCGGGGCAACCGTACGTCGGTCACAGATGCCTCCGGTGCGACGACGACCTACTCGTATGACGAAGACGGACACCTTATATCCGTGACCGACGCACTGGGACACCGTTCCGTGGTGCGGTGCGACGCAGCTGGGTTGCCCTACCGGATCGTGGATCCACTGGGCGGAACAACTCAATACGAGCGGGACGCCTTCGGGCGCCCGGTATCCATGACAGACGCACTGGGAGCCGTCACCCGCTTCGCCTGGACCGTCGAGGGCAAACTCGCCCAGCAGATCGAAGCCGACAGCAGCGAGCAGTCCTGGACGTACGACGGTGAAGGCAACTGCGTCGCTCACATCGACGCCCTGGGCGGTATCTCGACCTTTGAATACGCAGATTTCGATCTGCTTGTGGCACGGACCGGTCCGGACCGAGCGCGGTACGAGTTCAGTCACGACCAGGAGCTGCGGCTTACTGGCGTGACGAATCCACAAGGTCTGACCTGGAGCTACAGCTACGATTCAGCAGGGCGTCTCATCAAAGAGGTTGATTTCGACGGACGGGTGCTCACCTACGCCTACGACGTCGCGAGCCGTTTGGTGTCGCGAATCAATGGTGCAGGGCAGATCACAAGGTTTGATCGCAACGCGTTCGGCCAGCTTATTCGTAAAGAAGCGGACGGAGTGGTCACTCACTACGAGTACGATGTCTTCGATCAGTTGGCTGGCGCATCAGGAACAGATATCACGCTGAGCCGAATGCGGGACCGCTATGGGCGCCTACAATACGAAACTGTAAACGGCCGGCTTCTTTCCTACGAGTACGACACTCTAGGACGCCGCATCAGCAGGAGGACTCCCGCCGGATCTGTCAGTACCTGGACCTACGATGCAGCGGGTCGGCGTGACGAACTGACAACGGCCAGTCGTGCGATCACCTTTGAACGAGATGCGGCAGGCCAGGAAGTGACACGGTACATAGGATCAGAAGCTGTGCTCAGAAACGAGTTCGACCTCATGGGGCGCCTCGTCAGTCAGGACGTCACGACGATGAACCGCACTTTTCAGCACCGCTCCTACTCGTACCGTGCCGATGGGAATCTCACCGGCGTTATTGACCGGCTTCGCGGGAGTCGCACTTTTGAACTGGACGTGATGGGCAGGGTTACGGCCGTACACGCCTCGAACTGGACCGAGCGGTACGCGTATGACACCACCGGGAATCAGGCTGAGGCGACCTGGCCAACTGCACATCCGAGCCAGGATGCGGTCGGGGCCCGTACCTACGTTGGCACGCGCATCAGCGAGGCGGGAAACACCCGATATGAGTACGACAAGCAGGGGCGGATGGTGCTTCGCCAGAAACTGCGACTTTCCCGTGGGCCCGAAACGTTGCGATTCGTTTGGGACGCGGAGGATCGACTCACTTCGGTAATATTGCCGGATGGGACGTCTTGGCGCTACCAGTACGATCCACTAGGTCGTCGCCTGGCCAAGCGCCATCTTGCCAAGGGCGGAGAAAAAATCCTGGAACAGGTTTTCTTTACCTGGGACGACGCGCAACTCTGTGAGCAAATGACGACTGGCGAAGGTCTGCCCAACCCTGTTGTGCTTACCTGGGACTACGAGGGAACGCGCCCGCTGGCACAAATGGAACGCATTTTCGCAGAAGGTTCACCGCAAGAAGTCCTCGAAGAGAGATTCTTCACTGTTGTTACTGATTTGATCGGCGCACCGAGTGAGCTTATTGGCGAGCTTGGGGAACTGGCTTGGAGTGCTCGAACGACGCTTTGGGGTTCCACTGCCTGGGCGTCCAGGAGCACGGCATATATCCCACTCCGGTTCCCTGGTCAGTATTTTGACCCAGAGACGGGGCTGCATTATAACTTCCACAGGTACTACGACCCCGAAACGGCCCGATACGTAACTGTTGACCCGTTGGGTCTCGAGCCGGCCCCCAATGCCCTGACCTATGTGGAAAACCCGCATACCTGGGCTGATCCGTTAGGATTGAAGCCCTGCAAGATTCGTGTGTCTCCCGTGGCATCGGACTGGGCTACCAAGGGTGCCCACATACACTTCCCTTTGAAAAAGAAACCGGGCCTCGAAGATGAGGTGCGAATTTTCGTGGATGACAATGGAAATATTGCGGGACATCCCATCAGGCTCGAACACGGATGGGCTTCGGATAAGAGCGTTCAGGCAGCTGTGGATGCAGTGAATACCGATCCTAAACTGCGTGCAGATCTTCTCGTGAAATCCAAGGCGGCTCGGGAGCATATGCTCGATCACAACTGGGGGAATAAGAAAAATCGGGCAGATGAAATGAAAGCGCTCATTGATAAGTTGGAGGAATGGTCGTGAGTGCCGTAGAGCTGATCGCTTCATTCGTTGC
This sequence comes from Streptomyces sp. NPDC001750, assembly GCF_042892615.1. Taxonomy (NCBI): domain Bacteria; kingdom Bacillati; phylum Actinomycetota; class Actinomycetes; order Kitasatosporales; family Streptomycetaceae; genus Streptomyces; species Streptomyces sp. NPDC001750. The sequence continues at coordinate 313,858 of NZ_JBIAUE010000007.1, forward strand.
GACGGGGCGGCTGTACGGGGTCGGTGTCGGCTCCACTCTGGAAGAGTTGCAGCAGAGGATAAAGTTTGATTTTGTAGACGTCCTCGATGAGGATGGTGATTCAATGAGGCGCGACTATGGATTCATTGAATTCTATCTGAACTCGGGTCAGAACTGGACTGTGTCCGGCGGCTCCATTGAGATGCATAGACTGGTTGTGCACGAAGAGTTGATCGAACAATGGTGTGCCGCAATGGGGGAAGAATTCCCTAAATTCCTTGGATGGGATGAGCTGCGCACCGAGATTTCCAGGCTTCCGGACGCTCCCGCCTTTCGGCTGATCGACCAAGGTGATTTTCTGGAATATCGTGCGCCCATGGCAAAGGTGTCTGTCCTGGTCAACAACGACCATGAAGAACGCGGTGATTGGCTTGGGCATGGAGATGTGTGGAGTATCAGCCTCGGCTGATATTGATCCGAAACGCCTGGGATTCGGTCCGTTGTTGGTGTGTGAGCGATCTGATGAGGGATGCGCGGACCTGGTCGCAGGACGCGCAGCAGGCTGTGCGGTTGCTGGCGGTGTCCGTGCCGGTGGAGGGTTGGGACCGGGCCGAGAGCGTCCGGACGGTTGTGTAGCGCTTCCAGCAGCCCGGCGAGAGGCGTCAGGGCCGCCCGGGCGGCCGTGGTGAAACGTTCCGCGCGGGTGGGCGCGGTGAGTTGGGCGAGGAGGTGCGCCGTGCCGGTGTAGCCGCCCGCCAGGTCCGCGGCCATCGGGCCCAGTCGCCAGTAGCGTGTGCGGGCCGGCATCCGCCATGTCCGCGATCTTGCGCAGCTGTTCCGCCATCACGGCCGGGTCGCCGATCTGACGGCGGAGCGCCGCTTCGCCGAGCAGCGTCCAGGCAACCGGTGTTCGTGACTCGGTGAGGATCCGACCGTATTCCGCGTGACTGACAACGCACTCGCCAAGTTGTCCTACCTCAATGGCGAATATTGGCGAATATTCCTTCCCGTCGCAGGAGGTTGATGCGAAGCTTATCGGCTTTTACCGAGAAATGAATCCTGAATACGAATCTTCCTGGGGAGGGCCTATTCCTTCCCCCGAATCAGGTGCGGGAAAGTATCCGGTTCGCGACGTAGTCAATTACCTGAAGTCGGGTTACCTCATCTTCGATGTTATGGAAATGACTACGGATGTCATTCAAGAAGCCTTCCGTGTGCCAGGTGGATCATCGTTGCTCACCGACGGTCATTTTGTTTGGCGTGAGGACTTGGCGCCACACGTCGAGCGATACGTTATCGACCTGCCGCAGGAGTTCCTTGACGCTGCGCGAAGCCACGGCTTCCGTACTCCTCCCAGCGATCACGAGGTACTCCTGGAGATCTCCATCGAAGCAAGCAGAACGCTGGGGTTCCGCCCTGCGTGAAGCAGTCCCGTCGGGGAGGCCGCGGCTGACTACGGACACATGCTTGCGGTTCGGGCCGTCTGCGGCCTTGTGGCAGCCCTGTATGTCTCGCCAGGAGCGAGGGATGCCATTGCCATGAATGGCACGACCGTAATCAGGTCGCGGCGGCGTGCGGTTGCGCGGCTCGACGTAGGGCGATTCAGGCGTCGAGGCTGCCGTCCTTGACCGCTGTGACGAACGCCGTCCAGCCGCAGGCGGAGAGTACGAGTACGGGGCCGTTCAGGGTCTTGTTGTCGGGGACGGTGGCGTGGCCGCGGGCGACCTCAAGGCACTCGCCCTGGTTCGCCCCGCTGTAGCTGGATTTATGCCACCCAGTGAAGGCGTGTTCAGCGCTGTGCATGTTCGTGTTCCTCCGCGATGGCTCTGACGAGGGCCACAGACTTTCGATGTGGGACCGCGTCTCCCAGGGCGAGAGCGTCGTCCGTGTGGCAGGCATCAACCAGCGCCGGATCATCGATCAGATTCCCTGTGTAGAGGCCTTCGGCGTAGGCAATCGGTGCGGCGTTCCTGAAGTTCAGCAGATAGAGCATCCCTTTCAGCAGTGCGTGAGCACCGGCGTCGAAGGTCAGGACGTGGAGGCGCAGACGCCCGCTCTCAGCCATGTCTGCGACTGTGCGCAGTTGTTCTGCCATGACGAGTGGCCCGCCGACGCGTCGCCTGAGCACGGATTCGTCGAGGAGGGTCCAGGCGATGGGGCCGGACAGCGTCTGGAGGAGCTTTGCGCGTGCCAGACGATTCGCCACCGCCTTGTCGAGGTCGTCCTGGGTGAAGTTGGTGCGTGCCGACTGGAAGACGGCACGGGCGTACGCGGGGGTCTGAAGCAGCCCGGGGACGAGCTGCCCAACTGCCGGATCTCCGCAGCCTCGCGCTCCAGCTCGGCAACCGACCCTGGCTGTTGCCCGGCCGTACTCGTGTGTGTACGTGGCTGGTCCCGTCACCGTTCACCGAGCGGTGGAGGCCGCCGCGTGACCGGGCAGGCGGGAGAGGCGGACGGCTGCAGCGGCGCCGTGCGACTGCTGCCCTGGACCAGGGCGGACGGCGGGCCGTGTTACGCCATCGGGGACGGCACCGGCCATGTGTCGCGGATGGCCGACGGCGTCGAGAGCATTCAGCTCGGCATGGCGGACGACCTGCTCGGCCATGCCGACGACCTGTTGGCGGACCGGCGGGTGGCCGGCAGCGAACTGCACTTCCTGGCCTCGCGGTTGACGGAGTCCCTGCGGGACGTCAAACGGGTCGCCGAGAGCAGGGGAGCCCGGCTCGTGCAGTTGACCGGACAGGGCCCCCAGTGACGTGGACAGAGGTCACAACGCCGCTGCTCCGGAGGTCAGCCAGATGACCAGCCTGATCAGAACGAGCACGTCGACCACGGTTCCGGCGATGAGCGGCACGCTGCTCGTGCGGCGCAGGAGGAGGCGGATGCCGCACCAGGCTCCGTAGGCCGCCAGGCCGGTCGAGGCGAGCAGGAGGAGGGCCGTCAGCCATCCCGTCCCGTTCAGCCGGGTGAAAAGGACGATGACGACATAGGCCAGCAACAGTTGCGGGAACCCCAGCAGCCACACCTTCCTGACGTCGGCCGCGTCGGGGATCGTGGGGAACGGGGTGGCGGCCGGTCGCGGTGATGCGGCGGTCGGTGCGGAGGGCGGGAACGGCGGTGGGGAACCCGCGCCGGCACGCGAGCGGCGGGCAGTGGCCCCCGGCGAGCCGGCCGTGACGTGCGGGGGAGCGGCGGGCGGCTTCGGCGGAGCAGGGGGCGGCGGGACGGGGGCGGGCGGGTTCAGGGCTCTGTGCAGCAGGGCGGCGAAGTCCGGGTCGGCGCGTAGTTCGTCGGCGAGGACGGAATCGACGATGCTCGCCGTTCCCTCGTCGGGCCGTTCCTGGAAGCGGGCCAGTGCCGAGGCCCCCAGGGAGTCCTGCCCGAGACGGCCCCACACCAGTTCTCGTACCGCTGCCCGTTGCCGGTCCGGGACCGGCGCGTTCCCGCTCAGCACTCGCACCGCACGCACGGCCAGTTCCGAAGCCTGCATGTACGACCTCCCCCTGTGACCGGACGTCTCGGTGTGAAACGCGGAGTCTTCTCAATCGTACGGTCTGGCAAGGGAGTTGGGGGCGGTGTTGGGTACGTCCTGTCGTCGGTTCCCGGAGCGCACGAAGCGACCGGGAGTGTTCCCCGCGGCGACGACGCGTGCTCCGGGGGCGACACCTGGGAGGGAGAGCAGCGTGTTGTGGACAGACGCCATCCCTACGCCGTGCTCACAGGTTCCTGACAAGTACGGACCAGGGTGGGGCGTCCGTCCGCGACGCACGTAGTACAGCGGACCCGCCGCGGTCGGCCGCGTGAAGCGAAGCGGTCGAGGTGAGCACGGTCGAAGCGAAGTCGATCGATGCGAAGCGGTCGAGGTGAGCACGGTCGAAGTGAAGCGATCTGAGAGGCAGGACGTAGATGGCGGTGAAGAAGCACGGCGGCAGGGCATTCGGCGGCCGAGGTCGCGCAGCGGTCCTTGCCGCGGGTGCCGTTGTGGTCGCGCTCACGGCGATGACCCCCGCACTGGCCGTGAGCGGTGGGTCCGTTTCCGTGCCGGGTGCGGCCAGGACGGCCGCGGGGGCCGGTTCGCCGTCGGTGGGGCGGGCCGTGTACGACCTGGGCGACCTGGCTTTCGCCCCGGGGGCGCCATACGAGGGGAAGAGCGAGATCGCCGCGGTGGTGCACTATCCCGACGGGCCGGGCGAGAAGGGGCTGGCCCGGGGCAGGCACCCGCTGATCGTCATGCAGCACGGGCAGTGGCCCACCTGCGCGGATCGTGCCGCGCAGAACGCGTTGGTGAAGGCGCAGAAGGCACTGGCCCTCGCGGAGAAGCCCGGGGACGAGGCCGAGGCGGCCAGGCAGCAGGCGGTCATCGACGGGATGAGCGAGCGGTTGTGGGCCTGGCCCTGCCGGGCGGGGATTCCTCCGCTGCCGAGCAGTGCGGGCTACGACTATCTGGCCGAGAACCTGGCCCGGCAGGGCTTCGTCGTGGTGTCCATGGGAGCCAACGGCATCAATGCGACCAGTGGCGGCCAGGCGGATTCGGTGTACCAGGCGCGTGCCGCCCTCGTCAACAAGCATCTGGACCTGTGGCGACAACTCGACGCGGGCAAGGGGCCGTTGATGGGGAAAGTCAAGGATCCGCGGACCGGGCGGGCCAGTGACGCCCCCTTCACGGGGCACCTGGATCTGCAACGAGTCGGCACCCTCGGTCACTCCATGGGCGGCGGAGGCGTGATGCAACAGGTCTCCGACGAGCGGCACGGCGACTGGCCCGCGGGGGTGAAGGTCAAGGCGGCTGTCGGCCTCGCGCCCACCGCCACGTGGGAGAACGAGCCGGTCACCAAAGTCCCGCTGGCCGTGCTGTGGGGGACGTGCGACCAGGTCAACACCGGTGAGTACGTGAAGTGGAACAGGAAGGACAACAAGGCGCCGCTCCATGGCATCACCCTCACGGGCGGCAACCACAACTACTTCAACACCCAGTGGTCGCCGGGCAGCGGCCAGGTGGCCGGTGCGAACGACGCGATCCCTGGCGAGCAGCGCGGCCGGTGCGTCTCGCAGGACGGTACGAACCAGCAGCACCAGGGGCTCGACGAGGCCACCCAGCGCCGGATCGCCACGAGCTACACCGTCGCCTTCTTCCGTCGTTACCTCATGGGCGACATGTCGACTCAGCCGCTCCTGACCGGTCGGGAGAAGCCGGCCGGCGTGCCGGACGTGGTGAAGGTGGAGTACGTGAAGCCCCACTGAGGCCCAACGAGGCTCCGCCGAAGCCCGCCGAAGCCGCACCGATTCGGTGCGGCTTCGGCGGCGGTCCTTCCGGCCTCGGCGCCGGTCGGCCACCGGCCCGCCTCGGCCACCGGGCCCGCCTCGGCCCGGTCGTTCCGGCCCGGCGTCGGCCTTTCCGGTTCAGCCGCCGCTTCGACCGTCCTTCTCGGCGAGCGTCTTGATGCCGTCGAGGGTGGTCTCCATTCCGGCACGCAGGTCCTTCAGCCGGAAGGCGATGATCTCCTCTTCCCGGTCCGGCATCTTCTCGATGGCCACGGTGAGCCCGCTGCGACCCGGCCCGAGGCGGACCGTCTGCCGCAACAGGGTGCCCCTGCCCTCGGCCTCGATCTCGTAGCGCCAGGACGCCAGGCACCGCTCCGGGGCCAGCGTCGCCTCGCCGTACCGCCCGTTCGCGTCCAGGACGACCCAGGTGAACGCGCGCCGCTCCTCAATCTCGGTCACCTGGGAGACGGTCTGCCACTTGCCGAGCCTCTCGTTGTGGTTGAAGCCCTCGAAGCGCGCACCCACCACGGGACCGTCCGCCCCGTCGAGCCAGACGACGCGCTTCAACTCCGGGCTGAACCGGGTCGGCAGGTGGATGTCCGTCACCATTTCCCACACCCGCGGCACTGCCGCCTCGACATGGACGGCACACTGCATGCTCGGATCATCGGCGTATCTCAAAGCATCCCCCTCTTTGATCTTCCTTTGATCTTCTGGCTCTTCGAAGGCGCTCCCCTCCTTCCTCCGGAGGCGCCCTCCTCGTCGCGCCCATTGATCATTCCGATCGTGCTCCCCGTGCGCAACGGTCCGGGCCCGATCCCCCGGAGGAGCCCACGAAGCGCCCGGGGAGTGGCATTCCGAGCCGTGCCCCCTGCGCCCGACGAGGCCCCCGCCCCGCGATGTCGGTGCCGCCAGATACCGTCGGAGCATGTCCAACATGGCGGTCCTCGAAGGTGTGCTGGAGCGCATCACGTACGCCAACGAGGAGAACGGGTACACCGTCGCCCGCGTCGACACCGGCCGGGGTGCGGGGGAGTTGCTGACCGTGGTCGGTTCGCTGCTCGGTGCCCAGGTGGGGGAGTCCCTGCGGATGGAGGGACGCTGGGGGTCGCACTCCCAGTACGGCAAGCAGTTCGTCGTGGAGAACTACACGACCGTGCTGCCCGCCACCATCCAGGGCATACGCCGCTACCTCGGCTCCGGCCTGATCAAGGGCATCGGCCCGGTGATGGCGGACCGGATCACCACGCATTTCGGCGTCGACACCCTCGACATCATCGAGAACGAGCCGAAGCGCCTGGTCGAGGTCCCCGGACTCGGACCGAAGCGGACGAAGATGATCGCGGCGGCCTGGGAGGAGCAGAAGGCGATCAAGGAGGTCATGGTCTTCCTCCAGGGCGTCGGCGTCTCCACCTCCATCGCCGTGCGCATCTACAAGAAGTACGAGGACGCCTCGATCTCCGTCGTGAAGAACCAGCCCTACCGGCTGGCCGCCGACGTCTGGGGCATCGGCTTCCTCACCGCCGACAAGATCGCCCAGGCCGTCGGCATCCCGCACGACAGCCCGGAGCGGGTCAAAGCGGGATTGCAGTACGCGCTGTCGCAGTCCACCGACCAGGGGCACTGTTTCCTCCCCGAGGAACGGCTGATCGCGGACGGGGTGAAGCTGCTTCAGGTCGATACGGGACTGGTCATCGACTGCCTCGCCGAACTGGCCGAGGACCCGGAGGGCGTCGTACGGGAGAAGGTGCCGTCGCCCGAGGGCGGCGAGATGGTCACCGCCATCTACCTCGTGCCGTTCCACCGGGCCGAGGTCTCGCTCGCCGCGCAGGTGCGGCGGCTGCTGCGGACGCCCGAGGAGCGGTTGCCGGCCTTCCAGGACGTGGACTGGGACAAGGCCCTGGCCTGGCTCGCGACGCGCACGGGGGCGGCGCTCGCCCCGGAGCAGGAGGCAGCGGTGCGGCTCGCGCTCAGCCGCAAGGTTGCCGTGCTGACCGGAGGCCCCGGCTGCGGGAAGTCGTTCACCGTCCGGTCCATCGTGGAGCTGGCCCGGGTCAAGCGGGCCAAGGTGGTGCTGGCCGCGCCCACCGGGCGGGCGGCCAAACGGCTCTCCGAGCTGACCGGGGCCGAGGCGTCGACCGTGCACCGGCTCCTGGAGCTCAAGCCGGGCGGCGACGCCGCGTACGACCGGGACCGGCCGCTGGACGCCGATCTCGTCGTCGTCGACGAGGCGTCGATGCTCGATCTGCTGCTCGCCAACAAGTTGCTGAAGGCGGTGGCACCCGGTGCCCATCTGCTGCTCGTCGGGGACGTCGACCAGCTCCCGTCGGTCGGCGCGGGGGAGGTGCTGCGCGACCTCCTCGCCGACGGCGGCCCCGTTCCGGCGGTCCGGCTGACCACGATCTTCCGCCAGGCCCAGCAGTCCGGGGTGGTCACCAACGCACACCGGATCAACTCCGGGGTGCCGCCCCTCACCCAGGGCCTCAAGGACTTCTTCCTCTTCGTGGAGGACGAGACCGAGGACGCGGGCAGGCTCGCGGTGGACGTGGCGGCCCGGCGCATCCCGGCCAGGTTCGGCCTGGACGCGCGGCGCGACGTGCAGGTCCTCGCCCCGATGCACCGGGGACCGGCCGGCGCGGGCGTGCTCAACGGGCTGCTCCAGCAGGCCATCACGCCGGGCCGGCCCGACCTGCCCGAGAAGCGCTTCGGCGGCCGGGTCTTCCGGGTCGGCGACAAGGTCACCCAGATCCGCAACAACTACGACAAGGGCGAGAACGGCGTCTTCAACGGCACGGTCGGCATCGTCACCGCCCTCGACCAGGACGAACAGAAGCTGACGGTCCTCACCGACGAGGACGAGAAGATCGATTACGACTTCGACGAGCTCGACGAGCTGGCCCACGCCTACGCCATGACGATCCATCGCTCCCAGGGCAGCGAGTACCCCGCCGTCGTCATCCCCGTCACCAGGAGCGCCTGGATGATGCTCCAGAGGAACCTGCTCTACACCGCGGTGACCAGGGCCAAGAAGCTCGTCGTCCTGGTCGGCTCACGGCAGGCGATCGGCCAGGCGGTCCGCACGGTTTCCGCGGGCAGACGCTGTACGGCGCTGGATTTCCGGCTGGCGGGAGCCTCCGGCGGAGGGTTCCCGGAAAAAATGATCGATCAAATCGGTGGGAAACATCACGCAGCCCTTCCGGAACCGGAACGGACGGGGCAGGATGAGTAGGCTCGCGGCACTCAGTGCCGCGAGTAGGTCCAATGGACGACCTCGAGTGCACTCTCCTGAGCCGAATGGGGGAGGGTGGAGATAGTCAGGGAACCTCGAAGAAGAGGCACTACGTCGGTGAGGGATGACGTGAGCGAGCACACCAACAACGCTGTAGTACTGCGGTACGGCGACGGCGAGTACACCTACCCGGTGATCGAGAGCACCGTCGGGGACAAGGGCTTCGACATCGGGAAGCTCCGCGCCAACACCGGTCTGGTGACGCTGGACAGCGGATACGGCAACACCGCGGCCTATAAATCCGCCATCACCTACCTCGATGGCGAGCAGGGCATTCTGCGCTACCGCGGCTACCCCATCGAGCAGCTCGCCGAGCGCTCGACGTTCCTCGAGGTCGCGTACACCCTCATCAACGGTGAGCTCCCCAAGGTCGACGAGCTGTCGGCCTTCAAGAACGAGATCACCCAGCACACGCTGCTGCACGAGGACGTCAAGCGGTTCTTCGACGGATTCCCGCGCGACGCCCACCCGATGGCCATGCTGTCCTCGGTGGTCAGTGCGCTGTCCACGTTCTACCAGGACAGCCACAACCCGTTCGACGAGGAGCAGCGCCACCTCTCGACGATCCGGCTGCTGGCCAAGCTGCCGACGATCGCCGCGTACGCGTACAAGAAGTCGATCGGCCACCCCTTCGTCTACCCGCGCAACGACCTCGGGTACGTCGAGAACTTCCTGCGCATGACCTTCTCGGTCCCCGCCCAGGAGTACGAGCTGGACCCGGTCGTCGTCTCCGCGCTCGACAAGCTGCTCATCCTGCACGCGGACCACGAGCAGAACTGTTCGACCTCCACCGTGCGTCTGGTCGGCTCCTCGCAGGCGAACATGTTCGCCTCGATCTCCGCCGGCATCTCGGCGCTGTGGGGCCCGCTGCACGGCGGCGCCAACCAGTCGGTGCTGGAGATGCTGGAGGGCATCCAGGCCAACGGCGGCGATGTCGACTCCTTCATCACCAAGGTGAAGAACAAGGAGGACGGCGTCCGGCTGATGGGCTTCGGCCACCGCGTCTACAAGTCCTTCGACCCGCGCGCCAAGATCATCAAGGCCGCCGCCCACGACGTGCTGTCCGCGCTCGGCAAGTCCGACGAGCTGCTCGACATCGCGCTGAAGCTGGAGGAGCACGCGCTCTCCGACGAGTACTTCGTCGCGCGCAACCTCTACCCCAACGTGGACTTCTACACCGGTCTCATCTACCGGGCCATGGGCTTCCCGACCGAGATGTTCACCGTGCTGTTCGCGCTCGGCCGCCTCCCGGGCTGGATCGCCCAGTGGCACGAGATGATCAAGGAGCCGGGTTCCCGCATCGGCCGCCCGCGCCAGATCTACACCGGCGAGGTCCTGCGCGACTTCGTCCCGGTCGAGAGCCGCTGAGTCCGAGCGGACCGAGCCCGAGCCGATCGAGCCCGGGCGGACCGGTCCCGAGCCATTGAGGCTCGTGACACCTCTGAGGCTCGTGGCACCTCGCACCATTCCGGCCGCCGGCCGGCCGGTTGGTCTTCGCCCCGTGTACCGCGCTGTCGCACAGAGCGCGGAGCACGGGGCGATTCGCGTTCGGGGCAGTCCGCGTTGCGGGGTGGGTGGCGGGCAGGGAGAAGCGCCCCGCCGTCGATCCCCCCACGGGCCGACAACGAGGCGCTTCCCATATCCCGGAGCGGATTCCCCCCACGGGATCCGGCCGGGTGTCTGCGGGAGCCGAGGCTCCTGGGCATACCCTCGCCCACTGCGAACTGCGTTCTTCACTTGTACTTCCGGTGCGATCTGCCGGGGTACGTACGCACGGGAGGGCCGCTCAAAGCTCCCCGGTGCACGTGCCCCGGCCAACGCTTGCCCGAAGCGTCCCCCAAGACGCTTCGCCGGATGTCCCCCAAGACATCCTTTGGCATCGCACTCTTAGACTCGCGAACCCATCGGATGGTTACCCTCAAATCGATGTGATCTAAGTCTCTTTGTGGAAGTTACGTGAAGGCACGCAACCGCAGGCTGTTCGTCACGACGAAGACCGATGAGAGTGCCATCGCCGCTCCGGCAATCATAGGGTTGAGCAGCCCAAATGCCGCAAGGGGCAGGGCGGCGACGTTATAACCGAATGCCCAGAGAAGATTGCCCTTGATGGTGGTCAGGGTGCGCCGCGAGAGCCTGATCGCATCGGCCGCCACCTTGAGATCTCCACGAACGAGCGTGAGATCGCTCGCCTCGATCGCTGCGTCCGTGCCGGTCCCCATGGCCAGCCCGAGATCGGCCGTGGCCAGGGCGGCCGCGTCGTTGACCCCGTCGCCGACCATGGCGACGGAGCGCCCGTGGGACTGGAGTTCCTTGACGACGTCGACCTTGTCCTCGGGCATGACCTCCGCGTACACCGTGTCGATCCCGACCTCGGCCGCGACGGCCTCGGCCACCGCCCGGTTGTCGCCGGTCAGCAGAACGGGACGCAGGCCGAGCGCGCGCAGTTCGGCGACGGCCTCCGCGCTGGAGCTCTTGACGGCGTCGGCGACCTCCAGGACCGCACGCGCCTCGCCGTCCCAGGCGACCACGATCGCGGTACGGCCCCGGCCCGCCGCGTGCGCCACGGCTCCCGCCAGATCGGCGGGGATCCCGATGCCCGCCTTCGCGAGCAGTTGTTCGCGGCCGACGAGGACGGCGTGGCCGTCGACGACGCCCTGGACGCCGAGTCCGGGGACGTTGGCGAAGTCCTCGGGGG